>CAKZQO010000057.1 GCA_937140905.1 uncultured Spirochaeta sp. | reverse complement strand
AGAGTCTTCACCTCCTAAAGTTATTTTTGATACTTTTAATAATGCTTTTGTAATCTGGCAAAAAGGGCAAGGAATTTACACAACATATTATAATAAAGAAAATAAATCTTGGAGTGTAGCTCAATGTATTAGTATCGGTTACACCGCAGCTCGTGATCCTCATATATCAATAAACAACAGTGGCGATGCGATTGCAGTATGGGTAGGATACAATGATTCACTAGGTTATGCTTTATATGCGAATCATTATTCTAAAAACATAAATATATGGGGATCACCTATCAAGATAGGGACTTCAAATATACCTTATTATCCTCAAGTAGCATTCGATCCGAATGGTAATGCAATCGCGGTTTGGTGCCACTGTTCTACAGACGGTAATTGTAGTACATATGTGAACCGTTATATAACAAGTTCAGGATGGGAATCTCCTCGATTAATCGGAGAGAAATATGTTGGTTCTCCTTACAAGCCACAAATATCCATAGATAAGGTAGGCAATGCTATGATAGCATGGTCTCAACACTATAATGGTCGTTACCATATTTATGCTAACAAGTTCTCTTTAAATTCAGATTGGGGTAGTCTATTCCGAATAAAAAAAGACTTATTATATAAGCAAATACCAAGAGTTGCCTATGACAGCAAGGGTAATGCCATAGTGGTTTGGTGTGAAAATTATAAGATTTATGCATCTTTATATAATTCTATTAACAATGCATGGTGCACATCTAAGTTAGTTCATATAGTTAATTCTTATATAAAAGATTTTAAATTGGTCATAGATCCTAATGATAATGTTATTCTGTTATGGGCAGATGGAACGAATATCTGTGTATGTAGGTTTCTCTGCTCTTCTTTACTTAATTGATCGCATCGTATTTAGTTACCTTTTATTATGTTAATGAAACATCATCTCCTCCACGTACAGTTCCTGGAACTCGGAGGAGGAGGAAAGTTCGATGTAGGAAGTCCGTTCCCTTACCTGCTGGAAGAGAGAGAAGATTTTTTCTGAAAGAAGGGCTAATGAGGCGCCCAAGCCAGCGGCGTTGCCAATGCTTTTAATCTTTCCTTCCAGCTCTTTAGGTATGAGGCCGATCCGTACGGCGGAACGGGGGTTGAGGTAGTTGCCAAACCCTCCGGCGAGGTATAGGGTGCGAATCTCGTCAAAGGTGAGGTTCGCCTTCTTGAGAAGGGTACGGATCCCCGCAGAGATGGCTGCCTTGGCCAGCTGGATCTCTCGAACATCCTGCTGGGTCAGGAGGATAGGCATCCCTGTGCCCGATTTGTCCGCGGGCACTAGTATAAAAGCGGGCTCATCTTCGTGGGTGATAAGCCACTCGGCAAAAGGGTGACCCTGGCGCTTTCCCTCTTCCTGACTAAGCATGCGACCCGTTTCATCCACGATTCCCGCCTCTAGAAGGATCGCCAAAAGATCCACGATTCCAGCACCACAGAATCCCACGGGAGGGGCGTTTAGAATGGTAGTGAAAGAAAGGTTATGTTTAGTGCTAGAGGTGAACATCAAGCCCTGGGAGACTTCACTATTGCTGGACATTGTCCCTCGGATCACTTTATCTATGGCCCCTGCCACACCACCCATCCCACAGGTTATCTGAGCACCTTCGAAAGCGGGCCCCGCGGCAGTGGAGCAGGCGATGAAACGGTCTCCTATCCCTAATACGATTTCGCCGTTAGTTCCGATGTCGATCAGAAGGGCAGGAAAAGCTAAAGGGGAATCAGAAAATCGGGAAACGTGTGAAGCGAAACTGGATGAAAGCCTGGGTTGGGGCACAGGGGGAGTTGATCCATCCGCCATTCCTGAAGCGACTACTCCCGCCAGGATATCGGAGCCTACGTAGGCAGAAACCGCGGGGGGGATGCGCACAATTCCTCCCGAAGAAATAGAAAGCCCGAGCTCCCGGGCAGGTATGAGAAGGGGCTCGGTGGTTACGGGTATGAAGGGGGCTTCGGCAATGTATTTTGGATTTAGTCCAAGGGCCAGATGGATCATCGTGGGGTTTCCCACGATACACGCCATGCAGATTTGGGCGGGGGGGATACCCGTGCGAATGGCCATTCGATGAATCAATTCATCGATCTGGGTGAGGATCTTTTCCTGTAACCGTTTGAGATTGTCTGGACCCTCCAGCGCGTATTGGATCCGGGAAATCACGTCTCCGCCAAAAGCTCCCTGCGCGTTGAGTTCGGACTGCGAATCCAGATGTTCTCCTGTGTGCAGGTCGAATAGGTAGGCCGCAACAGTAGTTGTTCCAATATCTACCGCCGCTCCAAAGATTCTGGAGGATAGCTTAGAGGTTGGAATCTCAGCGGGCGCACCCGGCAGGATGGACAGTACCCGGTTCTTATGTGCGATGAGGGTAGCCCTCCACTGCCCCTCTCGCAATACATGGGGAAGATCAGGAAGAAGGTCTATGGGTATCTCTAAGCCTTCGGTAACCAGTGCGGAAAGGAGGCGGGAGTGGTCAGACCGTTGATCTTCCAGAGAGGGAGGTATTAACTCCAATACGAGGGTACGCAGCGAACCATCCACGGGAAGCGGGTGAGGGAAGAGGAAGGACTTGTTGCCCTGTAATTTCTTTTCTCCTTCGAGGGAAATAAAGAGGTCTGTTTCGGGTTTTGTCACGCAAGCGAGACGGATTCCTGCGGATAGTTCATCGGGCCTTAAGAGGGTTTGTTCTGCTTCAGTTATGGGGGAAGGATCCCCATCGAGAATTCGGATCTTGCATTTCCCGCATTTCCCCTTTCCTCCGCAGGGAGCGTGCAGGGTGAAGGGAGTATGCTTGGAGAGATAGTCCAACAGTGAAACAGAACTGCCGTACTCTCCAAAGTGTTCTCTCCCATCCTGTGTAGTATGGATGGTGATTGCCCGTTGCGTATCCATGCCTCGATTCTATCACTCTACGCGTTGCTCATGAAAGAGTAGTACCTTCAATATGAGCATGTGGATCATAGTCCTTGCCGATTCCTTTAAGCGAGTATATGCTTTGAAGTCGATACAAACCTTTGAATAGCCGCCGGCAACCATGGAGTTTGATACATGAAAAGAAAAACAAGCAGCTGGGGCAAGGATCATTATGGAGCTAGAACCTGATTTGCCCTTAGCACTCCTTATCCAACCTCCCGTGTACGATTTTGCCCTCTACGACCTGTACTTGAGACCTTATGGGCTTCTCAGGATCGGTAGGTGGTTGGCGGAGGCGGGATGGAAGGTAGTATTCATTGATGGCCTTTATTGCCAGCTTGGGTTAGAGTCCGGGGGGCTATCTGGTTTTTCGGAAGGTGGTCCTATCCCTGGAGGCGTCTCCTTAATACGCCCTCGTGCGCCACGGAGGAAACCGGATGGAACGGGAAAATTCTTTCGACAGCCTGTGGAAACGCCCAGGATTTTAGAGCCCTTGTTGAAACCTCGCGTGGAGAGGGGCGAATGGACAAAAAGATTCGCTCGATATGGGATGTCTGTAGAGGAGTTTCGCCTACGCGTGAGGAATCTGTGGGGAGAGGAATGGGGACCTCTACAACTGGAAGTAGAGGAACAAGGGAATGCTAGAAAATGCAGAGACATACCCTTTGCTGAACCGCCGGCAAGGGGCTCTGGAAGCCCTCTGAAACCTTTAGGGGGAGAGGGCAGGGTCGGTGGGGCTTTGGGCGTCTTGAGGAAAGGCCGACATCCTGATCTTATCCTGATCAGTTCCGGAATGACTTACTGGTACTTGGGAGTAGAAGAAGCGGCACGGATCTGTCGGGAGGAACATCCGGAAAGTCCCCTGTTTGTGGGAGGGGTGTACGCTACTTTATTGCCCGAACACTGTCTGAGGATAAGCGGTGCGGATGGAGTAATCGTTGGAGAGGATCTAGAGCCATTGAAGAAGGTGCTGAACGCTCGAGGACTCCCCATACCAAACGAACCAGTATCGGATCGGCCTATCCCTTTCCCTTCGGTGTGGAAAGAGGCAGGGATAATCAGGTTGAATACGGGGTGTCCCCTACGCTGCTCCTACTGCGCTTCGGGACTCCTTAGCCCCCGATTCAAACAAGGCAATCCGGAAAGAGCCTGGAAGGCCTTTTTAGAGCTGTACGAGACTTGCGGTACTCGGAATTTCGCTTTCTATGATGACGCGTTGCTGTTTCGGAAGGAAGAGGTTCTCTTGCCGTTTCTTGAACAGGTGATTCGGTACCAGGAGCATCGCGGGAAGGGAACCGGCACATATCAGGTTGTTGAGGGATCCTCAAATCTCGAGGGAATGACGATGGCTAAGCAACTTAGAACAGACCAAGAAGCGCGGTTTTACCTACCCAATGGCGTTCATGTGAATAGCCTGGATCTTCCAACTGCCCAACTCATGCGGCGAGCGGGAGTAGCGGAAATACGATTGGGATTCGAAAGTGCATCGGAAGAATTCCATCAAAGATACGATGGGAAAGTAGCTTCTGAACAGTTCCTCGAAGTAGTTTCTATCCTTAAACAGGCAGGGTACGAAGCACAAGACATTTCGGTATACTTACTGGTTGGGTTACCTGGCCAGAGAGCGGAAGAGGTAGAAGCCTCGATTCGGTTCGTGAAACCGTTAGGAGTACGGGTTCGTCTAGCCGAGTATTCCCCCGTGCCGTCTACCCGGTTGTGGGGGGAGAGTGTTCAGCAATGTCCCTTTCCTCTTGAAGAGGAGCCCCTTTTTCACAACAATTCCCTCTTTGCCCTCGAGTGGGAGGGCTTTCCCTACCAGAGGCTGTTGGAGTTGAAAGGAATGGCAACGGGTGATTCTTAACAATTTAAATCGGTCACATCTACATGGTGAGTACCTCTACCTCAAACCGTTAGAATGGGAGTTTAAGACACATGGTACCCCCTGGACCTACGCAGCCCACTGGGCTAACTCATCTTTGTACTGAACTAGCA
>CAKZQO010000056.1 GCA_937140905.1 uncultured Spirochaeta sp. | reverse complement strand
ACAATACAGAAATGCGAAAACGAGCTATGCCCGTCGTGGAAGAGTACGCCAAAGAAGTGGGGGCATACGAGATCTTCAAGAAAATCCAATCCATCGATTAGGGTGTACTGTTATTTCTCAAGCATGAAAGGCGGATACCTTGTATCCGCCTTATATCTTTATATTTCAAAATAAATAGGAATTATCTATGCTGTTTTTCAGAATCTGTGAAGCCTACGCTCGGTTCCTGCATAAGATCATCGTAATCCTGGGAATATCTTTGATCTTCGCGGTAGCATTACAAGTGGCAGGTCGTTACATCCCCTTTATTCCCCGTTACCTATGGACCCTGGAAGTCACCAACTTTTCCTTGATTTGGATGATTTTCATCGGATCGATCATAGGAGTCCGGGAAGGTAAACATTTCTTTGTGGATGTGTTCACCTTCGCTGGCGGGCAGATCAATCCTAAATTGCAGTTCATTCTGAGAATCGTATACTACGTGGTCGTATTGACTGTTACGCTAGTATTTATCGTGTATGGATACAGTTACTTCGTGAAATGGGGAATGATCCAATCCTCCGATATTACGGGTATCAATCTGGGGTGGTTGTACGTATCTGTTCCCCTCTCTGGAGTTTCATGGCTCTTGTTCCTGGTGGAAAGTTTCCTGAAGGAATTCATTCTCGTGAAAAGGCAAAAAGGAGCGTAACCCTATGGATGCCGGAACCGTATTCATTATTATGTTCAGCACCTTATTGATCCTCATCATCTTAAGGGTGCCTGTCAGTTTTGCGCTGGCTTTTGCCGTTATACCCATCCTATTCTTTACCCCTGCCGTCACTCCCATCATGCTTCTCCAGCGGATGATGATCCAGTATGGGTCTTTCATCCTGTTGGCTATTCCATTCTTCATTCTAGCCGCTAATATCATGAATAGCGCGGGTATCACGAACCAGCTGATGCGGCTAGCCCAATCGATCGTTGGATTCCTACCGGGTGGATTGGGCCATATCAACGTACTGGTAAGCATGATTTTCGCGGGAATATCGGGAAGCTCCAATGCGGATGCAGCGGGAATCGGCTCCGTCATCATTCCTGCCATGATCAAGGAAGGATACGATACCAACTTTACCGTGGCCGTCACCGCATGCTCGGCTGTGATGGGGGTAATCATCCCACCTAGTATCATCATGGTGGTATGGGGGGGAGTGATGAACGTATCCGTGGCAGGTTTATTCATGGCGGGAATCATTCCTGGGATCCTGATTGGCCTTCTCCAGATGGTGGTCGTATACATCTACGCCATCAAACGGAACTATCCCCGGGAAGCTCGCTTCTCCATAAAGGAAGTGTTTCTAGCCTTGAAGGACAGTTTTCTTGCCATCCTGTCTCCCGTGATCATCATCGGAGGTATCGTAGGGGGATTAGTGACTCCTACGGAAGCATCCCTCATCGCGGTACTCTACTCGATGATAGTGGGAATGCTGATCTTCCGCACCGTATCAGTGAAAAAGTTCATCGAACTCGTTTCCGACACGGCGAGACTAGCGTCCATCGTTCTGTTTGCTGTAGGAACAGCATCGATCTATGCGTGGGTCCTTTCCTACTATAAGATACCTACTTTTCTTGTGCGAATCGTGGGCTCATTGACTACCTCTCCTACCATGATGTTGATTCTAGTGGTTGTTGTGTTCCTGATCGTTGGTATGTTCATCGACGCCGTACCGGCTATCATCATCTTCGCTCCTCTCTTAAGACCATTGGCAGAGAGTGTGGGAATCCATCCGCTTCACTTCGCAGTGGTGGGATGCGTCGCCCTAGCGTATGGCCTCATCACACCCCCCTATGGGTTGTGCCTATTGATCACCAGTGAAATCGCCGGTATCAACTGCATGACCCCTCTTAAAGAAGTAGGGGTATTCCTGGCAACGATGCTCTTCGTTCTTCTCCTGATGATCTTTATCCCAGATGTAACCCTCTTCATTCCCAAGCTGTTTATGCCGGATTTATTCAAGTAAGATCAACGGAACTAGGACGATCAAGGCAGGCCTATGAGGAATCGATGAAAGACCCTCCATAGACCTGCCTCCTTTTTCAACATAGAATTAAATCGATTAATGTTACGGGAGGATATCGTGAATAACAAGGTGATTTCTGCCGAAGAGGCGGTAAAACTGATCAAAGATGGAGCCTCTCTCGTGATCCAGGGATCAGGAGGAGGGGTCGCAGAACCTACTCTACTAATGAAAACTCTAGGGGAACGGTACAAAAAAGAGGGACACCCTAGGGGACTGACGGTAGTTCACTCAACAGGATTAGGGGATAAAAAAGAGATTGGGATGGATTACCTAGCCCAGGAAGGACTGGTAAAACGGGACATTGCCGGTCACCTTGGAATGGCTCCCGCAATGGGAAAACTGATACTTGAAAACAAAGTGGAAGCCTACAATTTTCCCCAGGGTGTCCTTTCTCACATGTACTCCGCTGTTGCAGCGAAAACCCCAGGAGTGATTACCAAGGTTGGGTTACACACTTACATTGATCCCCGATTGGAAGGGGGAAAGATGAACGAAATCACCAAGGAAGATCTGGTCAAGGTGATTCAGTTGGAAGGGGAGGAGTGGCTATTCTGGCCCAGGTTTCACTTCGACGTTGCCTTCGTGCGCGGCACCACGGCGGATACTAAAGGGAACATCACGATGGAAGAAGAAGGAGCCTTTTTGGAGGCAACCACTATCGCACAAGCGGCCAAGAATTGCGGGGGCATCGTGATCGCACAGGTAAAGTACCTCGCACAGGCGGGAACTCTCAATCCCCATTTGGTCAAGATCCCAGGTATTTATGTGGACTATATAGTGATCGATCCTGAACAGAAACAGACCGCCATTGACTTCTATAACCCCGCCTTCTGTGGTCACGTGAAAGTTCCCCTGGAACGGATTCCTCCCATCCCTTTGGATGAACGTAAGGTCATTGCTCGACGGGCCGCCAAGGAACTATTTAGCGGGGCTGTGGTAAACCTCGGAGTAGGATTACCTTCAGGGATTGCCTCCGTGGCCACGGAGGAAGGGTTCATCGATCAGTTCACCCTGACAGTGGAACAGGGCCCCATTGGCGGCACTCCCGTAGGAGGGGTAACCTTCGGAGTCGCCTATAACCCCGAGGCGATCATTCCAATGGATTCCCAGTTTCGGTTTTATGACGGGGGTGGATTGGACGTGGCCTTTCTGGGAATGGCGGAGACGGATCGAGAGGGGAACGTGAACTCTAGTAAAGTGGGGGGCATGCTAGCAGGTTGCGGGGGCTTCATCAACATCACCCAAAACGCCAAGAAGGTGGTATTTTGTGGTACTTTCACGGCCAAAGATTTTCAATGCCAGGTGGGTGGAGGGAAGCTGACCATCCTTTCCGAAGGTAAAGTAAAAAAATTCGTCCAGGCCGTACACCAGATTACCTTCAGCGGGAAATACGCCCGGACTAAACATCAGAAAGTCCTGTACATCACCGAACGAGCGGTGTTCTCCTTAGAGGAGGACGGAGTCCATCTTTTGGAAATCGCCCCGGGTATAGATCTCGAACGGGACGTGCTCTCTCAGATGGAGTTTAAACCTGTCGTAGATCCGCACCTCAAGACAATGGACAAGGAGATCTTTTCATGAAAACCGAAGCCATTTTAACCATAAAGGAGGGATGGGCAGAGATCCTCTTGCAACCGGATCCTCCTGACAAGCCTCCTACGATAGATTTCTCCCTTCTGGATCAACTGGAAGCTCATGTTCGCCGGTTGGAGGAGGAACCTGCCTGCCGAGCCCTTCTTCTCAAAAGTAGTTCCCCCAAATACTTTGTGGTGGGAGCAAACCTGGAAGCCCTTAAACAGATCACTCTTCAAACAATTTCCTCATGGATCGAACGAGGGCACAGGGTTTTCAACCGGATAGAATCCCTCCCCTTCCCCACTCTTGCTATAGTAGAAGGGTATGCTCTTGGAGGAGGACTAGAGCTGGCTATGGCCTGTGATCTGATCTATGCCTCCCAAGGGGCACGTTTTGGACAGCCGGAAGCAGCTCTGGGGTTCATCCCCGGTTGGGGAGGATGCACCCGATTAGCCGAACGGATTGGTTGGACAAAGGCAAAGGAATTGATCTATACCGGAAGAATCCTGGAAGCGGAAGAAGCCTATTCCATCGGATTATTAGATTTTCTCGGAACTTCCCAACAACTGGAAGGGAAGATCCAATCCACGGTGGAAGCCATTAAAAAGAATTCCTTCGTTTCCATCACGATGGCGAAAAAGATCATCAATGCCCGGATGCTGGAAAGCAGGGCCCGGGCGGTACTGGAAGAGGCAACGGCATCGGTGGTCTGCATGTCCACGGGAGATACTGAAAAACGGTTGAAGGAGTTCTTCGAAAAGCGGCGATAGAAACCAAATAATGGGTAGAGTATACAATTGACCGTGCAAAGCTAGAACTCTCATGTCGGAGTCGATTTCCCAGGTCTTCAACAATCTAACGATCTATGGTAGAAACCTCTCCATGCGGATAAAGGAAATTCTCTCTCAATCCCCCCAGGGACAGAACGTTACAGTCCAAGGGTGGGTTCGAACCAAACGAGACACAAAAACCGTCTGTTTTCTCGAAGTATATGATGGAAGCTGTTTCAGGACCCTCCAGGTTATCGTGGACAAAGCGAACGCAGAGGATCTCCAGAAAGAACTAGACCGTTGCACCACCGGTGCCAGTGTAGAGGTCGAGGGGCAAATCGTTCCGTCCCCTGGCACGAATCAGAAGGTTGAACTTTCTGTATCGACCTTGAAGGTGATCGGGGAAGCCCCTCCAGAGACCTATCCCTTACAGAAAAAACGTCATTCCTTTGAGTTCCTGCGGGAAATCGCACACCTTCGCCCCCGCACGAACACGTTTGGGGCCGTAACGAGAGTACGGAATACCCTCGCGTATGCAATTCATCGATATTTTCAGCAGAACGGCTTCTTTTACATTCATACCCCCATCATTACGGGTAGCGATGCGGAAGGGGCTGGAGCCATGTTCCAAGTCACCACCCTTCCGTTGGAAAACGTGCCCATGGTGAATGGAAAAGTAGACTATAGGGAGGATTTCTTCGGAAAGAAGACAAACCTTACGGTAAGCGGGCAATTGGAAGCTGAAGTGTACGCCACCGCTCTAGGAAAAGTCTACACGTTTGGACCCACCTTTCGAGCAGAGAACTCCAATACTACCCGTCATCTAGCAGAGTTCTGGATGATCGAACCGGAAGTCGCCTTCTGTGACATCCATGGGAACATGGATCTGGCGGAAAGTTTCCTCAAATTCATCCTTTCTGCCGTGCTTGAAGAATCCTCCGAAGACATGGCTTTCTTCGAAGAGCGGATTCAACCAGGGCTTTTGTCCGGGCTGCAACAGGTGATAGACACACCCTTTCATCGGATTACCTATACCGAAGCGATCGAACGCCTCGAAAAGTCCGGAGAATCCTTCGAGTTCCCCGTTAAGTGGGGAATGGATCTACAGTCGGAACATGAAAAGTTCCTCACCGAGAAGATCTTCAAAGGACCCGTAATCGTCACTGGATATCCCAAGGAAATAAAGGCCTTCTACATGAAACTGAACGAGGACGGTCGTACTGTACGAGCGATGGATGTGCTGGTTCCTCGACTGGGAGAGATCATTGGCGGTAGCGAGAGGGAAGATCGGTACGAGGTCCTCCTAGGTCGAATACGCGAGATGGGTTTAAACGAACAGGATTACTGGTGGTACCTAGATCTGCGAAAGTACGGCTCTGTTCCCCACTCCGGCTTTGGGTTGGGATTCGAACGGTTGGTGCAGTACGTGACTGGAATGGGAAACATCCGGGATGTGATTCCCTTCCCTCGCACAGTAAAAAATGCTGAGTTCTGACTATTGGATTCGAGGGAAGGTGCTGATCTTCTATTCCTTTCTCTTTATGACCCGACACTGCTAGGATTTCAAGGGGTATCGGGCAACTCTTTTCACCAGTGCTCCTAGCTCCTTACACCTTTGTTTTACCTCCTCATACTCCTTATCCGAAGGAGCTCCCTCGAACTCTACCGGATCGAGGAATTCCCACTTGTATTTTGCAGTGATTTCACCCATTTCCTTCGCTGCTCCACCAGACCACCCAAAAGAACCGAACCGGAAGACCTTCTTACCGAATACTTTCTTTCTTCCAAGGTCGTCCAGTACATGGGCCATGGGTGGGAACATCCGGTACTCGTATGTAGGCATTCCCAACACAAGACCCGTGGACTTCCACGCAGAGGCAAGGATATAGGAGACATGGGCCTCTGGAACCTTATGAACCTGTACCGGTATCCCCTCCTCCTTCAAGCCTGAAAGTGCAGCCTGTACCAACTTTTCAGTGTTTCCATACATACTGCCCCAGATGAGGGTTACCTCTGTTTCGGCAGGCCCTTCGGCATAGGAAGCATACCGGATATACCGATCAATGATCAGGCGAGGATTTTTTCTCCATACGATTCCATGACTAGGTGCGATTACATTCACCGTAAGGCCAGATAGTTTCTGTATGGCTCGCTCAACAAACACAGAAAAGCTTGCCACGATATTGGCATAGTACCGGAGACTTTCCCGTTCATAGAACTCATGCTGAGAAGGCGAGAGTTCATCGTCGAACACTTCTGCTCCTACGCTTCCGTACGAACCAAAGGCATCGCAGCTGAATAACACTCCCGAACTTGGCTCATAGGTTACCATCGTCTCGGGCCAGTGTACATTGGGTATCTCTTCGAAAACCAATTTCTTTCCTTTTCCTAAATCAACTACATCGCCTGATTTTACTGCTCGAACTCGATCGGTAATCTTATAAAAAGACTTGACCAAATTCGCTCCCTTTGAAGTAGTGAGGATCTCTACATTGGGGCATAGATCTCGAAAGGTTCTTAGCCACCCCGTATGATCGGGTTCCAGATGATTGAGGACCAGATAGTCTATTTGAGGAATAGAAAGATGTATGGAATCTAGTTGCTCCCGCATCCGACTGGGCGCTTCATCCCAATCCCGAACTAGATCGATCAGAGCTACTTTATCACCCCATACCACATAGGAGTTGAGGGAAACCCCTTCAGGGATAGGCCACATGCCTTCGAATAAATCTCCGTTTGTGATATTCGCGCCTATTCGATAGATTCCTTCTGCAATTTTTCTTGCCTGCATAGTTCCTTCCTCATAAATAGGATACTCAAATAGTAACATTTTCTTAGGCTTATTTCAACGATGATAAAAACACCTTGCCCTGGTAAAGCGAATCGTACTACATTTTAACAGGGAGTGTGGTATGAGTGTCTTAGAAAAGATCGGTCATTCGGCCCTGATTATTGTGGATGTACAGGTCGATTTTTGTCCGGGAGGAAATTTGGCTGTAACAGACGGAGATGCGGTAATTCCCGTTATCAACTCCATCTCCCATCTTTTCCCCTACGTGGTGGCTACCCGAGATTGGCATCCGGAAAAGCATGGATCCTTCGCATCCAGTCACCCGGGTAAACTGCCCTTTCAAGAAGGGGATGTATACGGGATTACCCAAACCCTCTGGCCCGATCATTGCGTACAAGGAACTAGAGGGGCAGAGTTCCATCCAGGACTGGACTTGAAACCTGTGAAGTGTGTCCTTCATAAAGGTACCAATCACCGGATCGATTCCTACTCTGCCTTTTTCGAAAACGATCGAAAAACTCCCACGGGATTGGAATACCTCTTAAAAGGATTGGGTTTCTCCACCCTCTTTTTCAGTGGAATAGCGACCGATGTATGTGTATACTATTCAGTCCTCGATGCTCTACGACTGGGATTCCGGGTGTATCTCATCGAGGATGCCTGCAAGGGGGTTGACCTGCCTCAGGGGTCTATCAAGAAAGCCTTAAAAGATATGGCACGGGAAGGAGCCAAGATCGTACGATCTTCCGAGCTACTCGTTTAGAAGGTGCGTAATGGTGAAATTATCTGCTCTCTTTACGGATCTGTACGAACTCACGATGGCTCAGGGATATTTCAAATATGAGATGGATGCCCACTGTGTGTTCGACATGTTCTTTCGAAGACAGCCTTTTGGGGGAGGTTTCTCTATTTTTGCGGGGTTGGAAGATCTCCTAGAAACTCTACAAGAGTTTCGGTTTTCTCCTGACGACCTATCGTACTTGGAGAGTCTAGGATATTTCGAACAGTCCTTCCTTGATTATTTAGAATCCTTTCGCTTCAAGGGAGAAGTATACTCCATTCCAGAAGGCACTCCCGTGTTCCCCATGGAACCACTGGTTCGGATCCACGGCACCTTGATCGAAACTCAATTGATCGAAGGGATGCTCTTGAATATTCTCAACTTCCAAACCCTCATCGCCACAAAGACGGCCCGTATCTACCTGGCTTCCAACAAGGGAAAGATCCTCGAGTTCGGATTGAGACGAGCGCAGGGACCGGATGGAGCTATGTCTGCTAGCCGGGCTGCCTATATAGGTGGGGCTAGCGCCACGTCCAATACGTTAGCGGGGAAAATGTATGGGATACCCGTGGCTGGTACCATGGCACATTCATGGGTGATGGCCTTTGATTCCGAGGAAGAAGCCTTCCATCGGTACGCTGAACTATATCCCGATCGGACGATCCTCCTGATCGACACCTTTAACACTCTCCAGTCAGGAATTAAAAACGCCATTAAGATTGGACAGAAACTGAAAACCCTGGGCAAACCCTTTGGAGTACGATTGGACAGTGGGGACATCCAGTACCTCAGTAACGAGGTGCGGGCAGCTCTTGATCGAGCAGGCCTCCCGGATGCCAAGATTGCCGTTAGTAACGAACTGAATGAAGAAATCATCTACCATCTGGTGGCCTCGAAATGCCCCATCGATATTTGGGGAGTAGGAACGCACCTAGTGACAGGTGGCGGAGATCCAGCCTTCACCGGCGTGTACAAACTCTGCGCCCGCGAAAAGGGTGGGAAACTGGTTCCTACCATGAAAGTCTCGGACAATCCTGAAAAGTCCACTAATCCTGG
>CAKZQO010000055.1 GCA_937140905.1 uncultured Spirochaeta sp. | reverse complement strand
CGGATGTGGGGCACCCCCTATGGGGATGGACAGGTGTACTTCCCCCAGTTCATCCTGGATTGAAAACCTTCCCCCACAAGCTTCGGGGTACTAACTATCCTTTAGAAAGGAGTTGTTTCTCTTTTCTGTTCAATAGGAGGTCAATGTTTTCCCGATAAACCAAGAGAACAGGAGCTACCTCCTGGAAAATGCGAACACAGGCCCCCATATCTCTTTTCTGGGAACTTGCCTGAAGTATGGAAAGGGACTCGGATAGATCGTACCGTTCAAGGACCATGGCAGTATTCTGGAGAGTACGAGATACCTCCGATACGGTACGAAAGTCTTGCCCTTTCAGTGCTTCTTCCAGTCGAGGCAGAAGATGCGTGATGTCTTCGGCAAAACTTCTATATAAGTCACAGACAAACTCTCGATTTCCATTATACTTTTCAATCAAGGATTGAATCTCTTCCGTTAAATTGCATTCCCCTAGGTAAAAGCCTTTTCCAGGCTGCGGTTCCAATAGTTTGCCTTTGAAAGGGCACACTTCATGGACCACTTTATATAGTTTTTCCCTACGAATAGGTTTTGTTAGATAGCCATTCATTCCAGCGGAAGTTGTTTTCTGTTGGATCTCCGGTAGAATGTGAGCCGAAAGAGCCACAATAGGGATCCCTTTATTCGCTTCACCTGCATCACCGGCACGAATTCTTCTAGTCGTTTCTATCCCATCCATCTCAGGCATTTCTACATCCATCAATACAATATCAAAGGATTGTCTCTGGAGAACTTGTAACGCCTCTAACCCGTTAGAAGCAACAACGCATTCCCATCCAAGGCTATGGATCATAGCCTCCCCCACCATCCGATTCATTTCATTGTCTTCAACAATCAAAATCCTCAAGGGAGTACTGTAAGAGTGCTCTTCTTCATGTTCGGCACCTTCGACTAAGGACTCTCGTTTTGGATATCGAATCTTTTGGGTAATAACAGAAAAAGAAAAGGTACTCCCCTTGCCTTCAGTACTAGAAACCCGAATATCCCCTCCCATTAGTTCGACTAGACGCTTGGAAATGGTCAGCCCTAACCCAGTTCCTCCAAACCTGCGAGCAATAGAGGTGTCTGCTTGCACGAAAGACTCAAAGATAGAGTCGATTTTCTCTTTTGGGATTCCGATTCCCGTATCGATCACCTGGAACTCTAACTGCAGACGTTCCGATTCAGTTTGAATATCTCTAGATCGGACAGTTACTTGAACGCCTCCACAAGAGGTAAACTTGATTGCATTCCCAATGAGGTTTGTCAGAACTTGTTTCAACCGGGTCGGATCAATGAGGATCCACTGGGGACACAGAGGATCGATGGAACACTTTAGATAGAGTCCCTTTTTATCCACTAGAGGTCTAAAGAAGCCAACTACCTCCTGCATGAGGACGGTGAGGTTGGTTTCAATTGCTTCCAATCGGATCGTACCTGCTTCCAACCTACTTAAATCGAGTACATCATTGAGGATCACCAAAAGCCCTTCTGCAGCTGTCCGTAGGGTTTGGACGTACTCGATTTGCATAGCATTTAAAGGGGTCCGTTCCATCAATTCCGTAATTCCCACCACTACGTTCATGGGCGTTCGAATCTCATGGCTCATCATGGCAAGAAACTTACTTTTAGCTTCATTTGCAGCATTCGCCGCTTGTACGGCCTTGGCCAAAGAAGAGTTAGCTTCCTGGAGCTCCCGGGTTCTTTCCTGTACGAGGGATTCTAGGTATTGAGCCTGTTCCTCCCTCTCTTGTGCGATCAATCTTTGTTGTTCAAACAGATAAGAAAATCGTTTTCCCAATACAATGGACAGCGAGAGGATGAATAGAACATACCCAAAAGGGCTATAGAAAGAATTGTCCCACAACCGATTGGAGGCAATATGCAGATCCCTCGCCACTGTGGTTACTAGTATCGTAAAACCCCCTAGCAGGATCCAGCCTTGCATGTTATGGTGCAAAATTTCTCGAATTAGAAGGT
Source organism: uncultured Spirochaeta sp. (assembly GCA_937140905.1). Classification (GTDB taxonomy): domain Bacteria; phylum Spirochaetota; class Spirochaetia; order DTKZ01; family DTKZ01; genus DTKZ01. The sequence continues at coordinate 27,277 of CAKZQO010000055.1, read as the reverse complement.
AGAGTATGGCAATTGATAGGAGTCCAACATACAGAGGAAAAATCGAGAGAGTAGGCACGAAGACCCGAGAGGGGGTCGCGATAGTGAATAGAATACTCGCTCCCGAAAAGATCCCTATCCCAATATCAACCCATCGAAGCCAACGTGATTCCTGGAGAAAAACAAGATGGCTCGAAGCGTTAGAAAAACCATTCAACTGTCTGAAGAATCCCCATAGCCCAACAGGCAAGAGGAATAGAGTGACATATCGGATCTTGTTGATCCCCTCTATCCCCATCGTGAAAAAGGAGGTATATACCATTTCTCCATGGGTAATGGTTCGAAGGGCAAATAGTATCGACGATAAACCAAGGAACAATAACGTTTGAGCCCTCCTTTCCACCAAATACATGAGAAAACAATACAAACCCGCAAACATCAACACGCCAAAGGCAATCACTTCCGAGGTTGCCCGCACCTGGTATCGCTTCTCTACAATTTCTGGTGATCCGATTCGAAGGGGGTAAAAGTAGCCCCCCGTGTTCATCGAGTAGTCGGAAACTTGCAATACAAACTCCATTGCAGCCTTTTGAACCGGGACTTGAATCATTTGAGGTTTCCACTCTCCCCTATATGAATCAGGGGAGGAACCTACTCTACCATTCGATGCTACTCGCCGACCGTCTATCCACAGAGTGTAGGCAGAATACTGGGGTGGGAGATAAAGGCCTATTTTGCCTAAGGTAGCCGGTAACAGCAAAATGAATCGATACGTTCCATATCCACCGAGTTTGAAATTATACGTCGACTCCTCTGGAAATTGTACTCTCCATCCCCGCGGACCCCATAGGTATACCGGGTCCCCTTTCACTTCCCATGAATGCCAGTAGAACTCCAACTCCCCTGCTATTGGGAGGGTTTCGATGGAATGAAAATCTACCCCTCGCAGGTCGAGTACTCCCCAGACAGCAGTGGGAAGATTCGGAACTGTAGTGTTTAATAAAAAACAAGAGCTGAATACTGTCACAAGACATATTGACAAGCAAAAGATGAAAAACCTTTTTCGGGTTGAAACACCTGTCTGCATCATGCCGAGTACCTTGGTTCAGAGTATCCTGAAATCCGTAAAATCGCAATAAATTTTTCCCCTCTAATTGAAGCAGCCCGATTCTCCTCTCTGTTATCTATAGTAAACACTACGTTAGGAGGTTTCCATGAACAGTCTCAACTCAATTCTGGTTGAAGGGAATCTGGTACGGGATCCTGTGCTTAGTCTGACTCCAAAGGGAACACCCGTATGCTCGTTCAGCCTAGCAACCAATCGGTTCTATAAGTTCGAAAATGAGACTCAGAAAGAGGTATCATTCTTCGAAATAGAAGCTTGGTCGAAATTAGCGGAAAGCTGTAAAGAAAACTTACACAAAGGCCGTGGTGTGCGTGTGGTGGGAAGGTTGAAACAGGACCGGTGGCAGGATACGGAGGGTAAGCCACATAGCAAGATCAAGATCATTGCAGAGCATATCGAGTTCAAGCCGGATTTTTCTTCAAAGAGGAACCCCGACAAAGGGAAAGAACCTTCGACTCCTGAAACAGAAGAAGAACTAGAAGCGAAGGTATTATCAGGTATCCTGTAACCACCTCATACCTTCTCGATCCACCGGGCCTTCTAGAGGTGCGAAAGCAGCCCATAGAAGGCCCTTTATTTAGAATCTCGCCTAAAAGCTTGCGAAGAACCTTTTGAAGTAGTACAATTAATGTCGATTATATAGGTATGATAGGAATCAAAACGGCGGATGGGAAATTGTTTCCCATTTTACAAGAAAATGAAAAAACAAAGAAACGGGTGATCCTTACTACTGTGCGGGATGATCAACCACAGGTTCACATCGATCTCTATCGGGGCAAAGGGGAACAGATGGAAGCTGCCGAGCATGTAGGGCGTCTTCGAATCGAACATGTTCCCCCTTCCAAACAAGGCGAACCGGACATTGAACTGCTCCTTGGTATGGATACAGAGGGAAACCTAATATCCAAAGCGAGGATAGACTCCCCGAACACACAAACCGAAGAACAAAGTTTAATCGTTCGGTTGGATGAACCTCATGTGTCTGCTGAAGAGTTCGCGGCAAGCGATTTCACGATAAAAGAGTCTGATGGGACGGAAGAGATCAATTCAAATGGGAGTAAAGAGCTATACTTCAATTCTTACGTTACAGAAGAGAACGAAAAAAAGAAACGCAGGAACTATCTTCTCATCCTGGCAGGAGTTGTTGCGATAATTGCAATCCTAATTCTAGGGTATGTTCTATTTTTCCGCACTTCCTCACCTGAACCGTCCAAGGGCCCTGCTGTAACCCCCGCACAGACTACGATTTCTCCTACTACACCTGCCCCCAAACCTGAAGAGAAACCCGAAGCCCCTCAAGTACAAAAACCTGCCAGAGTAGGGGTATGGTACTCTACGGTGAAAGGGGACAACCTTTGGAATCTAGCCCGGTCTTTTTATCGCAATCCATGGCTCTATAAAAAAATTGCCGAAGAAAATGGGATTCCTAATCCTGATTTTATCCTGCAGGATGTACGACTGTACATCCCAGATGTAGAAACGGGTAAACGATAGGATAAGAGTATGAGTCTATTGAAAAAGGCAAAGAAGGTTCGATCCCACGGGGAGGTATCCCCTACAGTGGTAAATCCACCTGAGGAAATCGTATTCGATACCAATTCTGGGATTTCTGAAGAGGATCAAAAAGAAATCCTTGCCAAAATCGAACAGATCGCTAAGCAAAATAGACTCACCATCTCTCCTGAAATTCTTGCCGTAAAAGCCCCCAAGAGAGGGTACTTTTTCCCCTTTCTGGTGAACCTTAGTGCATTAGCCATCCTTGCCATTGGATTCCTCCTCCTTTCGGCTTTTTTCAGACAGAGCGAGTCTGAGTTACGGGGAGAGCAAGGAGCCCTAAAAACAGCAGAAGCGAAATTAATTCAAGAAATAAAGAAAGAGACAGAGGAGCAACTTAAGAGGAAAGAACAGGAAATCAATTCCATTCAATCCAAATTAAAAGAAATCGATAAGGAGCGAACTGAATTAGCAGCCAACATGAACGCGAAGATTAAACAACGGGAAGAAGAACTCCGGAAAGCTTTGGAAAATGAGTTGGCTGAAGAGAGAAAACGGCTGAACGCGCAGGGATTATCCGCTGCAGCTATCGAAGAACGATTGAAAAAGCTTGAACAAGAAAAGAATGCCCAATTCAATGCCCAACTAGAAGCGTATCGTAGGCAAGCAGAGGCAGAACGGGCTAAAATGGAAGCAGATCTTGCAAAATTGCAGAATGATTTCCAGCGGAATCTATCTACCCTCACTGCCGAACGAGAACGAATTCTAGAAGAATCCCGAAAACGGGAAGCCTCCTTACAAGCCCAATTAGAAGAACGCACCAAAGCGCTGGAACAGGAAAAAGCGCGGAGCAAAACGGAACTTTCAAAAGCAGAAGCCGAGATAAAAAGCCTACAGGACCAACGGGAAAAACTACAGTTAGTGGAAAATCAAATCATGGGATACTTTACCTCGATTCGGGGAGCCATTGGAGAAGGGAATCTGGATCGAGCAAAGGAACTCCTAGGTAACCTACGAACCTATTTAAACGACGAATCCATCCAACGTCTTTCCGGCATGCAACAACGAAGGGAAATAGACCTTTTAACTGTAGAAGCTCTCTCAGTGTTGATCGAAGGCAGTCTACGGAGACAGCGCGAAACTACAGCCGTTTCTGAAGTACTGAAGGCAGGAGCGTTAGTAGAAGATATTAGAGTTCTTGTTTCCCAAGCCCAGCAGGCCATTACCGCAGGGAATCCTCAAGCTGCGGAACAAGCGTATACCCAAGCCCTTGGGAAAGTCCCTGAAGTACTAACCGCTCATCAGTATTTCCTCACCAAACAAAAGCAGGAGGAGGCTGCTCGCAAACAGTCTATTGAACAAGCCTTGAGTGAAGCAGAAGACGCCTTCAAACAAGGTGCATATCGAAACGCGATTAGCGCCTATACCCGAGCCTTCTCCTTTCTCCCCATTGATCGGGATCGGTTGGATCGAACGGTCACCAACGTGCAAAAGTCCGGGTATGAACTCCTTTTCGCAGAGCAAAAGCGCCTTGCTACTTTAGATGCGGCCGCTATCCTTACCGAAGGGAATCGTTCTCTGAACGAGGGACGATACTCTCAAGCCATTGCAAGTTACCTGACCCTTCTTCAGAAGTATCCACAGAGTGCCCAAGCGCCTCAGGCAATAGAGGGCATACGGAAAGCCTTCGATGGACAAACCTCTCAGATGGCTACCCGGATTGCTCAACTCGAAGGGAATATCAACGCCCTTCAACAGGAAAAGAGTGCCCTCGAGGTGTCCCTCCAACAGCTTCGGGAAACTTCAGGCAGTCGTGCGGAGTTCAACCAGCAGATGGAAGCATTGAAGAACCAGCATACTCAGGAAAAAAATTCATTAGAGCGAGCGTATCAGGCAAGGATAGCGTCCCTAGAACAGGAAATTACGGAACTTCGCAGACAGAACGCTCAGTTGGCCACTACTGCTCAAGGAGGGGTAATCCCCCAATCTACCCTGGAACAACTAAAACGGTTAGAGGCAATCGAAAGGGAATACAACGAAGTCAAAGCTGCCTATAAAGAGTATACATCAAAGGAGGACACCCTCCTAAAAACCAAGGGCTCTTCTGGCTTGGTAGAAACCAAACTCTATTTAGATGCCTTTTTAGCGTCGGAACAAATTCGCAAGTCCTTCCCAGGGTTCGACCTTCGGATCAAACAGTACGATCGCGCTTTCCAAACTGCTGGCAGAAATGCGGCGTACATGGAGGCTGCCGATATCGTGTATCAACTTTCTGCGTATTCCACCAAATCCGAACGAACCCGATTCCTCAATTCCCTCATCACCGTCCGAAAAGAGGAAGAGACTGTAGTAGACTTCCTGAAAACCCTCCGCACCCTACTGGACTAAACTATTCACTCTTCTAGCTTGGATAAATCGGCAGTAGGCAATGTGTAGGTTTCGTAGAAAAGTTGTCCCCCTTCGTCCCGTTGATCAATGGGTTCAACAAACATAAGGGTGGGGGTGCCACTCGGGTAGAGCTCATACGGCATGAATAGAGACCCTAAGCCAAACTTGAACAGGAATCGCCCTTCTGGGCTATAGACCATCCCATAATTGTTCGTCTCACATAACAACTCCCCAGAGGATAGGACGGAACACACTTTACCCTTTAGTGGGATTTCTTGGAGAATGCCTTCCTCGCTCCAAAAGAAGGTCCGATATGTTCCTAGCTGGTAAACCTGCATATAACTATTTTTAGAAGTAGGACAGAATAAATATCTCCCCACAATGGAATCGGAGAAGGGAGAAGGATTGGTAAATTGCAGGTAGGTATAACTACTATTTCGGCTGGTAACTAGGTTCGAATCGAACACCACTGTACCCGCGGTATTCATTCTAAAGGAAAGCTCGTAGTACCGGTTGGCTGACTTTTGGAGAATGAAAGTATCAATATACACCTCAGTTTCTGTCATGGATGCCCGCAACTGGAGACCTAACAGGTGTAGATCGTTCACCGTGATGCTAGGATCAGTGATGCTAAAATAAAGGGAAACGGCTAGATCGGATAGACTCTTTTTCGTTACAGAGGGGCCTTGAAGGGAAGATGATGTTACGTCGTAGGAAAACAGTAAAAGGTCTGTTGCTCCCAGATCCGGATCGGCTAAGGAGGGGAAGTGTAGGATCAACATAGGCATAGTTGCATAATTACCGAACACCAGTCCGTAGACGAACTCTAAGCCAGGGAGCGTGGGAATCGTATCCCCTCCTTCGATCGGTCCTTTGAGGGAAGAACTTTTCAGATAGTAGAGTTTGGGGAAATCCTCAATCCGAACCCCTAGGAAACCGCCCATTTTGCTAGCGGGTACCGGATAATAGTACATCTGGTTCGTAGGAACAGAAATACGACTGGTAGAAACCGAATGGAGGTAGGTCAACGTTGGTTTCGAGAGGTTTGCTAGGGAGACTCCTTCGTTGAAAGTAGGAGCGAAACATCCTGCGAGAGTGAGAGCCACCTGTACCAGTATGGCAGTCATTATAATTGTGGGTGGACATTTCCCACATAACCTCGCCTGGGCTAAAGATATATGTTTTAACGGAAGGCTCTGTTTCATAAGCGTACCCTGTATCCGAGCCGAAACGAGATCAACTCCAACCAGAACCAATCCTCTACCGCTGTACCACTGATCAAACTATCTTTGAAAAAAGACGTTTGAAGGTACGAACCAGTCGATACACTTCCATCGGTTTGGGCATCTAGAAAGAGAATTCTTGGCGTATATTCGAGGAACACGCTGTTCCCTTTCTTGGGAGCATATTCTATCCCAATCAATGGATACCCTCCAAAGGGCAATACAGGATCCAACATCGTCCGTAGATCCGAATAGAATACTCGTATACATAACCCTGCTCCCATGTATACCCGAACCGATGCGTCGGCTGAACTTAAATACCCACCCATCTGGAGGTCCACTGTCATTAAGGGATAGGAGACAAAAGGTTCGAACTTTGAATCGTTTACCAAGAACGGGCCGAGGCCAGAGGAGAAGCTGGTAAGGCCCAACTTAATGAAAAGTGAGTTGGGTATTGGTAAGAAGCCTATGTAGAAGGCAGGGAATTGTCCATTCCAGAGGGAAAAATCCAGATTGACCAAAGCTCCTCTCTTCTGAACAAGGACGATATCTCCCCCCTTTTCCTTCAGTAATACCTGTTGTTCGAGGGGCTCGTATCCTAGCTTCTCTGCTCTAAACGCGTATGTAGCTGGAGTGGGAGCGGCAAAGGTCGCAATTCCATCCGCATTCAATTGCTTGACCCCTCCTGGTAATCCCAAAACCTTCGTACCAGGGACTCCTCGAAGGGTAAACACTGGATCCTTCGGCAAGGCAGGCAGTTCTCGAAGCGCCTCTCGAATGGGCTTCCAGAAAAAAGTGGAACGGTCACGGGCTGAGGGGAACTCGGATGTAAACTTCGCTTCGGCGCGGTAGGATTCATACGGAATATCGTACAATTGATAGGCAACTTCTATCTCCTCCGTCTGTTTTTTCACCCTCACCATGATCCATGAATCACATGCTCTTCTAAACGATACACTGGCTCGATCGTTCAAGGAATCTGGTCCCACGATGGGCAAACCTTCTACGATCCGTTTGTTGTAGGGATTCCCTTGCAGATAGATCACTAACGAGTCGTAGAAAATAGTGGATTCCTCCGAACCCATCCCTTCGGTACGGAAGAATACCATTACCTTCCGTATTGGATAGGAAGGTTCTTCACGCGTCCCTTCCTGTTGAGCCCACCCGTTCTCTAGGGTAAGAAAGAAAATACTTAGGATATATAGAAGTCCTACCATGAGGGATGGCTTCCATGTTGGTCTATTCATTCCCATACTTCCTACCACCATGTTCGTGCTCTAGTTACTCGCAGTTTTTCTGTATCGAACACATAGAACCATCTGCCATCCACAGTGAAATGAAAAACCTGGGATTTTTCGATGCGGACCACCGGTCCTTCGACATCGGAAGAGGATATCGTCAAATTCGACGAGACATAATCCCATTTGTAAGGAAATAGTGACCATGGACCTTTATCGCTTAACCGCACGATTCCATCTACCGTATAGAAGAAGAGATCATCCCGATAGATTTCGTCCATTTTGAACGTACCGTAAGGAGTCGGGTAATAGTAGTCGGATACGAGGGCGGTGCTGGTATTAGGTGCACCGATGGGAAGTCTATAGATTACCCATCCTCTTCCATCATCCTGGTAGACCGAGCGAATTAAAAGAACTGCCTGATTCCTTATAGGATCCTTCACGTACTGGGACACAGTGAACATGGAGGGATTGTAGGGGAAAACCGGTACATTCGTTCCCGAAGCAGGAGGTGTGGGAGTTGGAGGAACATAGGTAGGGGGTAAAAGGGTGAAATTTATATTGTTGTTATTGAATGCCTGCACGATCCAGGTGCCCCCACCAGAATCTTGGGTTGGGATGCCCCCCTGAAAAGACACACAAACCCCATCGGCATCTGTTTGGATGATGGGTAGTTCCTTTTCTGCGGGATCAAAGGCCACCAGTTTCGATTGCAACGTTGGGTTGTCTCCCATATACTCGAATCCAATCAAAATACGATCCCCATACCCTTCAGAAAAAAGAGTTCCAAACTTGTACCCCAAGGGTAACTCGAAATCTGAACGGTTATACACTTTCTTAAACCGGAGATCCTCTGTTAGAAGGATCAGGAGATCATCCAGAGCCTTTTCTTTAAATAGAACCTGTATAGCCACATATTGGTTATTACTGACTGAAAAAGATCGAAGCCGTGCCTGAAAGGATTTCCCCTGTAAAACGTTGGCAATTTCTGGAAAATCCGACAGATGGATCACCTTGTCTGCTCGCTGGAGATAGGCTGGATAGATAGTGGAGGAAAAGTATCCTGTACAGGATCCGAGAAGTAGTGCGAATCCGAGAAGAATTGGAACTAGAAGTCCCCTATATTGGGTTCGGACTATGGATCGCCCTACCATTTTCTACGAACTCCTATGGTGATAGGCACTCCCCCTTGCTGAATGGTGAAGAACCCTCGGCCAAGAAAATCGTTTCCCATCCCCAATCCATACTGGACTCTCAGGATGAGGAACACCGCCCATGGGTTATAGTTCAATTCAAGAAAGGGGCTTCCCAAATTTAGATAATAATCCGTATACACGGGCATATCCGAAACGGTAAAGGAGGTGATCACTACCCCTACTCCCAACGAGCATCCGATCCGGAAACGGTCGTTGTAAGGACTAAATAGATACCCGCCCATGGAGAGGGAAACATCGTTATGGAAGACCGGATGACTCCCGGGAAGGGAATCGTACTGAAAGTATAGGCGCTCTGTGATCGAAAAAAACAGGTAGTCCGGCTCTAGATACCGACGGTATTCCACTGTCGCTCCCAAGGACTCTCCCAATGTCCAACCTACCCCTACTTCGTTCTTGAACATCTTCTGCAAGGGTTTTAGCAGGATTCGATTTTCTCCAGGGTAAAGGGCGACTCGTTCCACCTCGGGATAGTATCCTTCCTTTTCCTTGCGCACTAGGATCGTGCTATCCACCTTGAAGGGAACGTAGGGAACTTCCAGCTCTCCCTGTACGATTCTACCTGCCGGCTCCCGGCCATCGAGACTGATCAACATTCCTTCATCCTTTGATTGAAAGACCAGGGAGACGATTGCTTCTAGGGTGATAGGTTCATTTGGGTCGTACTGTTCCCGATATTTGGACAAACTTTCGGCAAACCGAAGGGCTGATTGCTCGCACAAGGCAAATCCGGCTAACCCCGCAAACCCTGTTTCAGAAACAGCTGCAGCGAGTCGAGAAGTTCGTACATCGAATCCCTTGATGTGAATAAACATCCGGTTCCCTTCCAGCCCGTATGTCGTGGCTACCACGATGTTGGCATTTAGAGATCGTCCGATAGGAACTACCCGTTCTGCGGGTAGGAAGGTTTCTCCCTGGATAGCTTGATACTCTCCACTAGACTGTAAATGCTCCTTTGGGAACACTTCGAACTTGCTCGAGGTTAACTGTTCTTCCAACGATCGATAGAGAACGGGAAGGTAGGCCAATGTAGCTTCCGTTTGCGTAATCGGTTTAGGGGGTAAAAGTAGGACTGTAAATGTCCGTTCCTGGGAATGGAGAAGACATAAAAAATGAACCAGAAAAATAATAGTTATGTACCTAGGGCGAAGCATCACAGGTATCCCCCGTAGCATCCAGTTCACTTTGTCTTCATTACTTCTACGCCATCCCACCCTTCCGGGGGAGGATCTTTTGCGTATTCGATGCACCGTTCCAAGAGTTGCCGAGCATTGAAATCCTCTGGATCTTCCTCTAGTACCGCTTGGAATTTAGAAATTGCTTCGTTGAACTTCCGAGCATAGTACAGCTCCATCCCTTCGTTATGGAGAGCCCATCGTCGTTCTTCCGCTGGCGTCAAAGAACGCTTTACCGTGTAGATCTTTACCCCCCTAGTTTTTCCCTTGACCGCTACCGTATCCAGCAAACGACAGGGGAGATGATCCTTCACCTTCATGTGGAGGGACTCGGAAATAAGGATCTCCTGATGGTAAGTCTTAGTGAGTCCTTCCATTCGAGAGGCAAGGTTCACCATGTCGCCAATAACGGTATAATCCATCTTTCGTTCGCACCCGATGTTACCAACGGTTACTACCCCATAGTTGATTCCGATTCCGATCTTGAACTCGGGTTTCCCGATTTCCCTCTGTTTTTGGTTGAAAACTTTGACCGCTTCCAACATATCTAATCCTGCAAGGACAGACTGCAAAGCATCGTCCTCATGCTTTACCGGCGCTCCCCAGAAAGCCATGATGGCATCCCCGATGTATTTATCAATGATGCCATTTCGATTCATGATGATATCTACCATGATGGTAAAATAACGGTTCAGGCAGTTTACCAAATCATCCGGGGCCATAGCTTCCGAGATGGTGGTAAAACTCCGGATATCGGAGAACAGGATGGAAAGAACCCGGTTATCTCCCACTAACATGGATTCTGGATTCGCAAAGAATTTATCAATCAATTCCTGGGGGACGTACTTTTGGAAGATATGGCGGATACGTTCCTCTTTCTTTTGGGCTAGTACGGCCTCAAAGGCGTACCGTTTGATCTGTTTATAGGCCCTCTCCAGTTCACTGATCATCAGATTGAAGGTATGGGAGAGGGTACCGATCTCATCCTGGTACTCTACCTCCACCCGATGGGACAGGTCCCCCGATTTGATGATCCCCTGCATTGTATCCACCACCCGCACGAGGGGTCGCATGAGAACATTAGTGAATATGAGGAGCATGAGGATAGCGGCTAGGGAAGCGGCTGCCATGATGTAGATCGTTTGTTGGGTGATCTTATCCACATCCCGATAGTAGGCGCTCTTTTCTTCGGTGAGGAGAAAGTACCAACGGAAGGGTTCGAAAAAGAATCCCCGAGCCACTCGCTCCTTCTCCCCTATAACCGGCGTCAATAGTTCTGTTTTCCGCTCCTTTGCAGCCTGTTGGAGGAACGGTAACTCTTCTGCCTTTATCTCAACCGGAGAAGTAGCCATCTTGACTGTCCCCGCTTCATCGATAGCAAGAATGATCTCTGTGGGGCTTCGAATGATACTGCGGGCAAAGGATTCTATTCCTTGCTGGGTGGCCAAAACCATCTCGGGTCGATTGGTGAAATTGTTCTCAACTAGCAGATCCCATTGGCTTTGGGCATACTTTTCTAGTTCGTACGCTTTAAAGTCTAGGAATTCCTTGGCAATGCGGGTGATACCATTGGCAGCTTGGAAGTAAGAGGCTGTACCGGCAAGGAGAAGAGTGACGATGATTAGCGGGAGAACCACGAAGATGATTTTTAGCCGAATACTCATACCAAATAGTGTAAATCAAGTGACTTTTCTTTTCAATGCATGATACATTAATGATCATGAAAGATCCGTTATATTTATTGGATGGGTATAGTCTAATCTACCGCTCCTATTTCGCCTTCATCCGGAATCCCCTTCGAAATCCGGAAGGTAGGAACAGCTCAGCGGTGTTCGGGTTTTTCAACTCTCTTTTGAACTTACTGAAAAATCGGAAACCTCCATACTTTGCCATCATACTCGATTCCAGAACTCCCACCTTCCGGCATACCTTATATCCCGAATACAAAGCAACCCGTCAGAAAACACCGGAGGATCTCCATGTTCAGGTGCCCGTGATAGAGGAACTGGCTACCCGCCTCGGGATTCCTACCCTGCGGGTAGACGGGGTAGAAGCGGATGATCTTATGGCTACTCTAGCAAAACTCTGTAGACAGGAGGGAAGGCCCTGCTACATCATCTCGGGTGACAAGGATCTACTCCAGTTGGTGCACGAACCTGTGCGGATCCTCCGACCCGAGAAGGGAGATTTCATCGAACTGGACCATGAAGGAGTATACCGCCTCTGGTCGGTATATCCTGAACAGATCGTAGACTACCTATCTCTCGTTGGGGATGCGTCCGACAATGTTCCAGGTGCTAAGGGCATTGGAGAAAAAACAGCTATCTCCCTCCTTACACAATTCGGGAGTTTGGAGGGGATCTACAAGAACTTAGATGCCTTACCGCTAGCCCAGAGGCAAAAATTGGTCGCGTCCCGTGAGGCGGTAGAACTGAGCAAACGATTGGTCACATTGAAGGACGATGTCCCGGTAAATACTGACGTGATAGAAACCTTCCGCTTACCTACCCTTAACGTAGAAGATGCCCTTCCTCTATTCCACAAAGAAGGGATGAAGAATCTGGCGCAAGAGTTTTACTCCTTTGTAACAGGTTCTTCTCTCAAGGCAGATTATAGCCCGATTTTGGATAAGGCATCCCCCTTACCTCCCCTTGCATCCCCTACTGCTCCTACTGGCGTTTCTGCTCCTGGGACCTATAGAACCGTCTCTTCCTTAGAAGAACTTTCTACCCTGCTAGAACAAGCCCGAAACGCAGGAACCGTTGCCTTCGATACGGAAACTACCGATTTGGATCCCTTTCACGCAAAGCTTGTAGGTTTCTCTCTCTCCTTCGAATTGGGAAAAGCTTTTTACGTTCCTGTACGAGCTCCCTCTGGAGGATTAGGGGAAGGAACTACCCTACCGTTACTAGGGAAGTTCCTTTCGGATCCCGCTGTGCGTATCATTGGACAAAACCTGAAGTTCGATTACAAGATCCTCCGTCTCTTGGGTATCCAGCTTCCTATGCAGTTCGATACAATGATAGCCGCCTGGCTCCTCGATAGCGGGGAAGGCACCTACAATATGGATCGTCTCTCAGAGATCTACCTAGGCTACCGAACCTTACATTACGATGAAGTTGTTGCCAAAGGACAGACCTTTGCAGAGGTACCATTGGATCTTGCAACCCGGTATGCGGCGGAAGATGCCGATATAACCTATCGTCTCTACCGGCTATTGGAACCTGCGTTAAAGGAACGAAAACTTGAAGATCTATTCTACACGCTGGAAATGCCGTTAGTTCCAATTCTGGGGGATATGGAACTGGAAGGCATCCGGTTGGATGCATCGGTCCTAAAAACGTATGGGTTCGAGTTAGAAAAAGAGATCGATCGGATTCAGCGACAGATATACCAACTCTGTGGAAAGGAGTTCAACATCAATTCCACGAAACAGTTGCAGGAGGTACTGTTCATCGACCGCAAGCTCCAGCCTACTCGCAAGACAGAAAAGAAAACAGGATTTTCCACCGACACATCGGTGCTGGAAGAATTGGCTCAGCAAGATCCGGTTCCTGAACTGGTCCTCCAATATCGAATGTTACAAAAACTCAAATCCACCTATGTGGACGCTCTACCCCAAATGGTGAATCCTCGAACCGGTCGCATCCACACTAGTTTCAACCAAACTGGAACTGCCACCGGTAGGCTATCCAGTAAGGACCCTAACCTACAGAACATCCCTATCCGGGACGAAGAGGGAAGACGGATCCGTTCCGCCTTCATTCCCCGGGAAGGGTGGAAATTCCTCAGCGCCGATTATTCGCAGATCGAGCTAGTGATCCTCGCACACCTTTCAGGAGATCCTGGACTCTGTGAAGCCTTTCGTGCAGGTTCCGATGTACATCGAAGGACGGGATCCTTGATTTTCGGAGTCCCTGAAGATCAGGTTACTCCCGAGCAGCGGAGAGTTGCTAAGACCATCAACTTTGGTGTCATGTACGGAATGTCCTCCTTCCGTCTTTCCAGGGAGCTGGGAATCCCCCGTAAGGATGCAGATCGATTCCTTGAATTCTATTTCCGGCAGTATCCCCGGATCCAGTCCTTCATTGGGGAAACCATACGAAAAGCGGAACAGAGTGGAAAAGTAAGCACCCTTCTAGGGAGGGAACGCCCTGTGCCCAACATCAATAGTCGAAATAAAACGGAAAAGACTCAAGCGGAGCGGATAGCTATCAATACTCCGATCCAGGGGAGTGCCGCCGATATGGTAAAATTGGCTATGATTCGAATCGTAGAAAAGTTGAAGAAAGAACACTTGAATACCCGACTGATCCTTCAAGTGCACGATGAATTGATCTTCGAGGTACCCCCGGAAGAACTGGACAGGGTAAAAGGGCTGGTTCAAAAAGAGATGGAACAGGTGTATCCTCTTAGGGTTCCCTTACGGGTAAGTATAGAAACAGGTTCTAGTTGGGGAGAACTCCATTGAAGTTTGTCGTAGGTCTTACGGGTTTGTACTGCGCAGGGAAGAATGAAGCTGCTCAGGTCTTCGGGGAAGCAGGGTTCCGAGAAATAGATGTGGATGCTCTAGGGCACGAGGTTTTGGAAGAAAAAAAGATAGAGATCCTGGAAAAGTTTGGCCCTGGTATCCTATCTTCCAGTGGGCAGATTGACCGAAAACGGTTAGGGAATCTCGTCTTCAAGAATCAAAATGCACTAGAGCAGTTGGAACGGATCGTGCATCCACCTATGGTGGCGCGGGTAAAGCAAATTATAGCATCCGAGGAGACTCCCGTCGTGATCAACGCTGCTCTTCTCCATAAAATGAAGCTGGATTCCCTATGCACCCGTATCGTGATCATACGGGCTCCCCTTCTAGAACGGATAAACCGCTGTATGGATCGTGACGGTTTGGACGTGTTCTCTACTTTATACCGAATCCTTTCTCAGCGAAAACTGATCCCTCAATCTTCTTTACACCGTGCCGATACTGTAGTTGTGGACAATCGAGGCACCCGAGGAGAACTGCGGGCGAAAATCCTCGAGCTTATCCGTCGATGGACTGAGGAAATGGGGTTGGTATGGAACAGAACAAAACTCTCTTGATTATAGTCTCGGTGGCTCTCTTCTTGGCATCCCTTCTAGGAATAGGACTCTGGTTGTTCTATCCGAGGGGAAAACCAGCTGAAAGAGGTCCCGTTGCTACCACAGAGAAAAGTCCTAACTTTGATCCTATCGAATGGGTTCGCACCAAGGAAGACTACCCTCAACTGCAACCAAAACCAGAAGAGAAGAAAGAAGATGTGGTCATTCTTTATGGTGAAAAGCCGGGGAAAAAACCGGAAACCCCTCCTGTTCCATCTGCGCCGACCACAACGACCGAATCCGTAAAACCTGCTCCGGTGAAAACACCCAGCCCTGCTCCCTCAATAACGCAGAAAACAGTTCCCCCTACGGAACCAGCGGTAAAAAAAGCACCGGAAAAACAGAAAACCGTCACTGTTAAAGAGTACGTCATCCAGGTGGGGTCCTTCACCAGTTTGGATAAAGCCGAGGAGGCAGGGAAACTTCTTAAAACAAAGGGTTTGAATGGGCAGATCGTGGTTCGGGAAGTGGGAGGAACGCGCTACTATCGATTGAGGATCGGTCCCTACGAGAATAAGGAAGAAGCCGAGAAGTTCCTTTCCTGGGTGAAGGAAATCCGTGGCTTTGAAGGCAGTATGATCTTCGAGGGGAAAGGGACAAGAACCGTAGCAAACTGAAAGAGAGGTTTACCCTTTTGGGGTCATCACATACTCGAGAGGTTTGTTGTACACCCGACTATAGGGGGGAACGGACTGCGTGATCCACACGTTCCCTCCAATGACGGATCCCTTTCCTATCACCGTATCCCCTCCTAAAATCGTGGCTCCCGCGTAGATGGTCACCTCGTCTTCGATGGTCGGGTGCCTCTTCCTATCAGATAGTTCTTTCCTGATACTTAAGGCCCCTAAGGTAACTCCCTGATAGATCTTCACGTCCTTCCCAATTATCGCGGTTTCCCCGATCACAACCCCCGTACCATGGTCTATGAAGAAAGATTCCCCTATCGTTGCTCCTGGATGTATATCGATTCCCGTCTTTCCATGCACATACTCACTCATCATCCTTGGGAGGAGAGGAATATTCCGTATCCAGAGCTCATGGGCAAACCGATGAATGGAGATTGCTTCTAACCCAGGGTAGGACAGAATCACCTCTTCATGAGATTTTGCAGCCGGATCCCCTCTAAAAGCAGCTTCCACATCAAGTTGAATCTTCCTCCGTAATTCCGGCAGTTGCGACAAGAGTTCCAGGGTAACCTGTTCTGCTTCCAATTCGCACCGCTTAGCCCAGATAGATTCGCCCACACAGATGCTGCCTTTCTCTTCTGTCCTCCGAGTCCTGAAGCAAATGCACTTCCCAATTTCCATGATGAGATTTCTCGCCAATCGATGGAGGGTCTCTGTAATTCGGTAAGGTACTTCGTCCCGGTGAATGGGTTGTTCTGATGTGAAACCCGGAAAGATAATAGACTGGTAATCCTGCAAGATGGTTACCACTCCGAGACGAGAGGGTAGATTGGAACCGTCTAAGTGATTGATTCCCCCAATTTCCTCATAGGATCGCAGTACCTCTTTCCCCACCTGTTTCAGGGATTCTATCATGGAGTTAAGTATGTTCTTTTCCCCGGAAGTAGGTCAAGAAGTGGTATTATCCACCTCTTCGAACTTCGTCGAACCTCCGTTCCACCTCTGGCCAGTAAATCACATTGAAAAATGCCTCCACATAGTCGGCACGTCTATTCTGATACAATAGGTAGTACGCGTGTTCCCATACATCCACTCCCAGGATCGGTATATCCCCCTGCATCAACGGGGTATCCTGATTGGGCGTGGAATAGATCTCCAATGCCTTGTTCTTGTTCACCACGAGCCAGGCCCACCCGCTTCCGAACCTACCTAACGCAGCTTGGGAGAATTTTTCTTTGAATCCAGCAAAACTCCCAAAAGTACGGTCAATAGCCTCTTTCAAAGTTCCCTTTGGTTCCCCTCCTCCCTTGGGACTCATCCATGTCCAGAAAAGGGAATGGTTATAGTGCCCTCCCCCATTGTTTCTGACCAAAGTACGAATTTGCTCTGGCAATATATCCAGGTTCTTCAAAAGCGATTCGAGGGGACGATCTACGTACTCGGTTCCCTCCAGGGCTTTGTTCAAATTGTTCACGTAGGTCCCATGATGTTTCGTGTGATGTATCGTCATGGTCCGTTCATCGATATAGGGTTCTAATGCATTGTATGGATACTGAAGTTCGGGAAGTTGGTGTACCATAAAGATCCTCCTCGCCATAGTTTACATTACTAAATTAGTTATATTTACCAATACAGTCAAGCATTTCCCCGACGCCGTCTCTGAAATCCCTCGACAATCCGACCAAGTTCCAGTACAGTTATACGTATGCAAGAAAGGCCGAACTATAAGGTCATTACAGCGGTTGGTCCTGATCGGGTGGGAATTGCGGATGATCTCGCTGAAATTGTCACTAGGAATACCTGCAACATAGAAGAAAGCAAGATGGCCGTATTAGGGGGAGAGTTCGCTGTAATTATGCTGGTTTCTGGAAAACCTGCAAACCTACATTCTTTAGCGGAGGAAATCTATCAAAGGGGAGAAAAACTCGGACTCCAGATCTTCGTGAAGAACACTCACGAACCAGTGGTGTCTTCGAGTGGAATTCCATACATCCTGCAAACCATTTCCCAGGACACACCCGGAATCGTACATGCCGTTACCTCAATCCTCAGACGGTACAATATCAATATAGAGGATTTAGAAACAGAGACAAGCTTCGCTCCTTGGAGCGGGGCTCCCCTCTTCCACATGCACGCCCGAATTCTTGTGCCCCATGGAGTCCCGATTCATGGCTTGAGGGAAGAGTTACTTGCCTTGGAAACCCAGCAGGATCTCCATATAGAACTGAAACCCTTCTTCCCCGCTCCCAGGGAATAGTCCCATCTAGGCACTCTTGGGAACCGCGAGGGTAGAGCTACTCAATGGAGTTAGATACCCCGTGCGAAGGCAGGTATCGAAGAGCTTTCTAGGCATCTTCTCTTTCTTTTCCACCTCATACCCTTCTTTGAAAGTCACCAAATAAACGTATAACTGATCTTCCGTTTCCGCCAGAATATTCATATACGTTTCGTTCCCTGGATTGGATTTCACCTTGTACTGAAACATATATTCCTCCGATTCAAGGGATCTTTACAGTATACGTATCGTCTAGAATTGGCCCTCATCTTAGCTTTTCCTTTTCGCATCAGTATATTCAATCCAGTAGATATGAACACAAAACTAAGGGTAGAGATTCACTCTACAGTGTTAGAGATTCCAGTAGAGCAATGGAATGCGTTGGTACAGGAAGGGGATATCCCTTTTCTCGAATGGGAATGGATCGCATCATTGGAGGGGTCCCGCAGTGTCTGTCCTGAATCGGGTTGGTTGCCTTGTCATATTACTCTCTGGGATGGATCTAGACTCGTAGGCATCGCTCCCTTTTACATCAAGAACCATAGTTGGGGAGAGTTCGTATTCGATTATTTCTGGGCCGAGGCTGCCCAGATGCTCCGTAGATCCTACTATCCCAAGTTGGTAGGAGTGATTCCCGCTACTCCCACCGTAGGATACCGATTCCTCATTGCCCCAGAATACGATCCTAAAGAACTGCAGAGAATTATCTTCGATGTCGCAGAACACCTTTGTCGCAGTGAGGGTATCCAAGGAATCCATATTCTCTTTGCCGATCCTAGCTGGGGAAAAACCTTATCCGAATGGCGCTTCGTTCCCTGGAAACATCATCATTACCTTTGGGAAAATCAGGGGTTCAAGGATTTCTCCCAGTACCTTTCAAGCTTTACCAAATACCAACGAAAGAATATTCGCAGAGAACGGAAAGAGGTGGCGGATACAGGTATTCAAATCCGAATCCAAGCGGCGAAGGATGCCGACCCAGATCTTTTCCAGCACATGTTTCGATTGTACACCCGAACGAACGATAAGTTTGCCCCCTACGATGCCAGATACGTGAATGAAGATTTTTTTCTAAAACTACACGAGACGTTTCGCCATCGGATCCTCTTCGCTGTAGCGTATCGATCTCCGGATACACCCCTGGCGCTGGCTTTCCTGGTCCAAAAAGGAACCAGTCTTTGGGGAAGGTATTGGGGCACTTACCAGGACTTGAAGGATCTGCACTTCGACGTGTGTTACTATACCCCCATACAGTACGCCATAGAGAGGGGGATCCGCACCTTTGATCCCGGCGCTGGATCTCCCCATAAAGTGCGAAGGGGATTCTTAGCCCATCCTCACTATAGTTATCATTTGTTGTTGGATCCTTTAATGGATCAGGTGTTCCGGGCCAATATCGATAAGGTGAACCAGATGGAAGAACAAACCATTCAGGAACTCAACCGGTTCTCACCGTTAAAATCTGCCCCTAATCCTGCCCTACCTTAAGTTCTACCCACAGGGGCAAGTGATCTGAGTACGTAGGATTCGGTTGCCCATTAGAATTCAGTAGGTACGAAAGGTTCACGACCCGGAAACGGGAAAATTTTAGGTGGGGAGGAATTAAAAGATGAGCTGAAAGAAGTACATGGTCGATGGATTCCCAGTTTCCACGGTACCAATAGGATCCTTTTCCCGTACTTTCGGCAAACCAGGGTGAATAGAGAACATATGGATCACCTTCGGGAGAACTTGAGGAAGGATCTCTCGATACAACCA
Source organism: uncultured Spirochaeta sp. (assembly GCA_937140905.1). Taxonomy (GTDB): domain Bacteria; phylum Spirochaetota; class Spirochaetia; order DTKZ01; family DTKZ01; genus DTKZ01. Next base: position 7,654 of record CAKZQO010000055.1, on the reverse strand, counting down.
ACGTTTTCGTGGCGGGCGTGGCTGCTTCCATGGGGATCAAGGCTGTAGGATACCTCCCTTCGACTCGATCGTACTCATCGATATTTTCGTTTAGATCACCCATTATCAGGATTTCCCGGAGAGGGTTTTCACTGAGAAGAATCCCCATACGATTTCGAATCAGCTCAGCCGAAACCACGCGATTCCGTTCCGTCGCTTCAGCCCCTTCCGTCTTTGACTTGAAATGGCAGAGGAAAACCGAAAGGGGATGCCCCCCACAGTCCACATCGACTTCCAGGACGGGCCTCTGAGGAAAACCTTGGGATAGGGGTTGATGCGTTTTACAGCTCAAAACAGGGAGCCGGGTAATGAATCCCAAACCCATGGGAGCATTGGGGGGCTTAACCGCCGTATACTCTCTATACCCCATCCTCGAAAGGCACAGCTCGATCAAATCTTTCAGTACCCCTTGATGTTCGACTTCGTAGAACGCGAGGAAATCTGCACCACCGGGAGAGGATTCCCGGATTACCTTGCTTAGATTTTCCAATTTTTTTAGGTACTGGGCGCGGTTCCAGTTCCCCTTAGCCACGCAGTACTCGGGGTACTCGGTACCCTCGTCCTGATCATCGAAAAGGTTATGCACATTATAGGAGAGGAAAGTGAAGGTGTCGGCATCATCCTGTTCCTCCCAGTGAAACGAGCAACCGCCACAGGAAGGAAAAAGGGTCAGAATGAAAAAAATAACAAGTGTTCCCCCTAGACGCATCCCACACAGACCGTTCAAATAATCCCTCATCGTGAAGCCCCCCTGAATCCGCCTTGCCCAAGATATTGGGTCTATCTTCCTCGGTTCCCAGAGGGAGGCCTTAGGAATGATCAGCGGAATCTTTCTAGATAGGACAACACGATTTGAGTTTCTGCTTCGGGATTTCCGGCTAAAGGACGGAAAGGAATGCCTTCGATCGCTTCAAAGGCTTCTATGTACCGTTCGGACACAGCCCTTCGAACCTCGAGAGGAATCTCGGGGGCAGGGCCATTTCCTTGGAATCCCCTGGAAAGTAACCAGCCTCGAAAGTATTCTTTGTCCAGCTGTCGTGGGTCTTCACCTTTTATAAATGCTTCCTCGTAGGAACTCAGGTACCAGTATCGGGAGGAATCGGGGGTGTGCAGTTCATCCACCAAGTACAGAGTGCCATCCTCGGATAGTCCGAACTCATACTTCGTATCCACCAGGATCAATCCCCTCTTTCGAGCGATCTCCGTGCCTCGCTGGAAAATGGCAAGGGCTTTGTCCTTTACCTGTTCCCACAGGGCAGGGGAAAGGATCTTTCGACGGAGAATTTCATCTTCTGAGATAGGTTCATCGTGAACACCAACGGCTTCCTTGGTGGAAGGGGTAATGAGGGGCTTCGGAAAGGGTTCGTTTTTCTTCATTCCCTTGGGAAGATGGATCCCTGAAACCGGTTTCCCTTCCTGATAGGCTCGATACGCAGAGCCCGTGAGATACCCGCGTACCACCACCTCTAGGGACAAGACTTGGGTTTTCCTTACCACTACAGTTCGGGGAGACAGTTCCTCCAAAACATGGGTAGGAACGATATCCGACACCTGGGCGAACCAGGAACAGCTAATCCGATTCAGGACCTCCCCCTTATGGGGTATCGTGGTGAGGACCCGATCGAAGGCAGAGATTCGATCGGTGGTAGTGAGAAGGAGCCGATCTCCTAGGTCTACAATATCCCGAACCTTTCCCCGGTACACCGGTATACGGGGAGGCAATCCTTCTAACTGTTCCAAGCACCTGTCTTCCATGTTTTTCTCACTGGACTCGGAAGCGTTTCCTCTTAGGCGGGCAGGTCCGCACGACTCCGGATGATCCGACCGATAAGGCCGTAGTTCTTCGCTTCCTCCGCATCCATCCAGAAGTCCCTGTCCGTGTCCTTCTCGATCTGTTCGAGAGGCTTTCCCGTCTCTTCCGCAATGAAGCGGTTGATCCGATCCCGTACCTTTTCCAGCTCCCTCGCATGGATCTCTATTTCCGTAGCCACACCTCGCATTCCACTCAAGGGCTGGTGGATCAGGTAATGGGAATTGGGAAGCCCAAATCGTCGTTCCTTGGGAGCTCCTAACAGTATCAGGGCTCCGGCAGAAGCTACTAGTCCCATCCCAACGGTGTATACTTCGGGTTTAATAAACCGCATCATGTCGATGATGGCATACCCTGCGTCCACATCACCTCCGGGGGTATCGATGAAGATCTTGATGGGACTCTCCCCTTCTGCCTCGAGGAGTAAGAGTTGCCGGATCGTGCGCTCTGCCAACGTCTTATTGATCTCTCCCGAAAGGATGATCGTTCGAGTTTTTAGGAGTCTCTGGAATAGAGCCTCTCCCTCTGGAATCCGCTCTTCCTTTTCCCCGTTTTCTTCCTGAAATCGTGCCATGAATCACTCCTACTTGATGGAAACATTCCCTTGTAATATACCAATAGAACCATAGAGGGTAAAGAATGCCAGAAATAGAAACCCAGAAAAAAAGCGCAGTAGTAGCCCTAGTGGGTAGACCAAGCGCTGGAAAATCTACTCTACTGAATCATTTCTGCGGTCAAAAGGTAGCCATCACCTCTCCGGTTCCTCAAACCACCCGAAATCGAATTCGAGGCATCCTTACTACTTCCAGGGGACAGTTGATCTTCATCGATACGCCGGGATACCACAAATCAGATAAGAAGTTCAACCTCTACTTGAAGAATCAGGTAGAAGAGACCCTACAGGAGGTAGATATCCTCCTGTACGTGATCGATACTAGTAGGGCACCGGGCGAGGAAGAAGAACTCATCGCAGAAAGAGTTTCCACCTTCCAAGGACCTATTCTCATAGCCTTGAACAAGATCGACATCAAACCCACTTTCCTAGAACAAGTCGAAATATTCCTGAACCTTCGTTTGCCGAAAGCTTCCCGATTCCGGGTATCCGCTGTGACGGGAGAAGGGATTCCTCATCTTACCCAAGCCCTCTTCGATGCAGCACCAGAAGGCGAACTTCTGTATCCAGAAGAGTTTTACACCGATCAGGATCCCTCTTTTCGTATCGCCGAGATCATCCGGGAAAAGGCTATAGGGGAAACCCGCCAAGAAGTTCCTCACTCCCTGTATGTCGAGATTTCTGACCTAGAGAAACGGGAAAATGGCTCCCTCTGGGTGCGAGCTTTCCTCGTGGTGGAACGGGAGTCTCAAAAAGGGATCCTCATCGGAAAAGGGGGGTCCAAGATTAAAACCATACGAATATCGGCAGAAAAAGAATTGGCAGAGATCTTTCCCTATCCCGTGCATCTGGATCTCCGGGTGAAGGTGGATCCCAAATGGAGGCAGAACGATAAAATTCTAACCAAGCTCTTTCGGTGAACCGAACCTCGAAACACCTCCTATTGTATCTACTCGAACTCTACGGTATATAGAATGACTGATTATGAAAAGCATCGTGATTAAGCATCTAGGGTTGACTTTTTCCGTTCTGAGAAGTTTCCAAGGGAATACCCGCACTTGTATTCTAGTGGAACCTCTTTGGGGGATCCCTTTCAATCTGTTTGCCCCCTATGCCTCTCTGTACATGCTCGCCTTAGGATGTACCAAAGCTCAGGTAGGTACCATCACTGCCATCGGATTGATCTTTCAAATGCTTTTTGCCATTGTTGGCGGATACATCACCGACCGATTAGGCCGAAAGCGCACTTCGCTTATTTTCGATCTACTCTCCTGGTCGATCCCTACCCTCATCTGGATGGTAGCTCAAGATTATTACTATTTTTTGGTAGCGGCAATCCTAAATGCAATGGTTCGGATCGTCCAGAACTCATGGAACTGTCTTATGATCGAAGACGCTCCACCCGAACAGAGGGTACACATCTACACCTGGGTAGAAGTTGCCAATATCTTGGCAGGATTCTTCGCTCCCTTTTCTGGGTACCTGGTGGAACGATTCACTCTTGTGCCTGCAGTTCGAGGATTGTACGCTTTTGCGTTCCTTTCCATGACCTTCATGTTCTTTCTACGAAATAAGTACACAGAAGAAACGATCATTGGGCGGAAAAAGATGCAAGAGGCACGACTCCATACCCTCTCGACTGCCTTCCGAGAATATCCTGTCCTGGTAAAGGACTTGGTGAGAAACCCAGTTACCCGGGCTGCATTCCTTTTAGTCATGCTGAACAATGTGCAGATTGTCCTCCGCAACACTTTTCTTGGTATCGTTCTGAACAAAGGAATTGGCCTATCCCAGGAATCACTGGGGCTATTCCCTGCCATCGGTTCCGCTGTAGTGATGTTCATCTATATTTTCATCATGCCTGTGGTGGGATCTCGCCCACCCGCTAAACCTCTTCTCTTTGGCTTAACCTTCTTTCTAACTGGCACGATGCTCCTGCTTTTAACACCCTCTGGAACCTTAGTCTGGGCGTTGGGAGCCCATTTCATCGCATCCATTGGTTCTGCCTTTGTAACCCCTTTCGTAAACGGAAACATTGCCAATCGTGTCATGGATGAGCACCGGGCAAAACAGATGGCGATCGTCTACGCCGTCGTTTATGGAGGAAGCGCCCCCTTTGGATGGATTGCTGGTTCGGTCGCGATGATAGATGCCCGATACCCACTATTGGTTGCTTTACTCGCGGGTGTTACCTCTCTTCTCCTTGTGCGGTCCGCCACAAAAAGCGCATTAGCCCCAAGACCTACTGCCTAAACTGTCTTTCTTTCTACGATTGTATTCGGCAGAAATGGAAAAGCCGCCCCTAGGGGCGGCTATGTACAGAGTATTATTCTTCTGGTTAGATAAAGATCGACATGATCATCACTGCTATGATGCCCACGATACCTTCTATCAACGTCGCGCTTGTGTAAATTTTATAAGCTACATTCACTTCCATATTGCTGAACTGAGATACCACCCAGAAGTAAGAGTCATTGGCGTGGGAAACCACCATGGACCCTGCGCCAATGGCGATGACAGTTAGAGCGGGATTCAGCCCTAGGGTTCCAAGCAAGGGTGCCATGATTGCGGATGTGGTGATGATGGCTACCGTTGAAGACCCTTGAGCAGTTTTCAACGCAGCGGCAATGATAAAGGGCATCAACATTCCCAAGTGCATCCCGGACAGGTTCACTTTGATGAACTCCACCATAGGGGACTGCTGTAGCACACGGCCAAAGGAGCCCCCGGCTCCGGTAATCACGAGGATAATAGCCGCGTCTCGGATCCCGTGTCCCATCCATTCATGGTAGGCGGTGCCAAGGGATGGTTTGGGAACCAGGAACAAGGAGAGGATCACACCGATCATAAGAGCGGTGACAGGATCTCCGATGAAACTGATGAAAGCCGCTAAACCGGCCCCACCAAAGGGTTTGGTGGGAAAATCGGCGATGGACTTCAGGAGGATCAACACGATCGGAACCACAAGGGGCAGGAAGGACATGAATGTGTTTGGAAGTTTGCCTTGTTGTTTGAGCAGTTCTTCATAGGAAGTTTCAATGTCCGCCTCAATCCAGTATTTTTTTGCCACTGTTTTAGCCCAAATATACCCCGCAATCATGGCAGGTAAGGCCGCGATCATTCCTAGAAGGATCACCATTCCTAGGTCCGCTTTTAGGGTCCCTGCTGCAGCGATGGGACCCGGGGTAGGAGGCACCATGGTGTGAGTGGCGTACAATCCAGTGGATAGAGCTACTGCCATCACGGCCATCGACGTCTTGGTTTCTTTGGCTAAAGCTTTGTTCAAGGGTGTCAGGATGACGTACCCTGAGTCGCAAAAGACAGGGATGGATACTACGTATCCCGCGATGCTCATGGCAAGGGCGGATCGCTCCCTACCTACAAGCTTCAGGATCGCCTGGGTCATGGACAAGGCTGCCCCTGTTTTTTCCAGGATGTACCCCATGATGGTACCACACACGATCACGATTCCGATGGCACCTAAGGTATTCCCAAAACCGGTTCGTACATGGGCCACCACATCCTTCAAGGGCATCCCGATGGCGATTCCATAGAGGAAGGCCACGCCGATCAGCACCACGAAGGCGTTCATCTTGTACCGGGCCGTGAGTACGATGATCACGATCACCGCCACCAAGAGAAGTAACAACGCTACTCCACCTGATACCATACATACCTCCAAGATTGAGTTTCGTAGGACTATTTTATACTGAGTTCCTCAGAACTTGCAATTTTTTTCATGCCCAGGCCATGGAAAACATGGAAAATAGCAAACCCTTGGGTTACATTAACACTAAATCATAACAATCTTATCGATTCATGGAGGACCGGCATGAAACCAGGCCCATTCTACACGTATCGATTTTTTACCCATACAGTTCTCAATTTCTTATTTCGTGTTCTTCCGATAGGTATAATGCTTGCTAGCTGTTCTCTGAATGATTGGCTTTTACAATTAGCAGATCCTGTAAAAGACCAAGACGTCCCACCCCCACCTCAGATTACTTTCTCTAACGCCAGTATGGTGGGGCAAACCGTCACAGTCTCACTAGCGGGTTCCTCTAGCTTAAAAATGGTGTACACGAACAATAGGGAAGGTATCACCTTTCCCTATTCCCCTAACCATAACACCCCTGTAGATACGGAAAAAACGACTCTAACGCGCAAGTTCTTTTTGTCCGAAACAGAAGTTACCAACGCGCAGGCCATTAAAGTTCTTCAGTGGGCGCTGAACACAGGGAAAATCATGACCTCTCCCGGCGCTCACAATGAAGTGAACGCGATGCAAGTGAAGTACGGAAACCAACTCCTGGTTGACTTGAACCAACCTGGACAGATACGAATCGGTTTTAATCCCTCTACCCAAACCTTTTGGGTGGAACCGGGTTACGAAAACCATCCCATGAATTTCATAACCTGGTACGGGGCGATCCTTTTCTGTAACTGGCTAACCGAAATGATCGATGGTCATTCGAACAATCTCGTGTATTCGGGCATCGACACCACCTGGACCCACGAGGAAACGGTTGTGGACTATTCGAAAACAGGCTTTCGATTACCCTCCGGCGCTGAGTGGGAGTTCGCCGCCCGCTACCTGGGCACCTATCCACCTAGCTCACTTAATTTGAGCACCCAGTACATCGCCCAGAACCTGCGAGGAGGGCATCCGGATCTTACCCCCGGCTACTGCTGGACACCCGCTAACTACGCGAGTGGGGCGTTGAAAGACAATTCCTATGAAGCGGAGACTCGAGCGGTTGCCTGGTGTATCCAAGACCCTCAGATGCCTTATGGGGAAGATCCCATGCCCGTGAAAACGAAGAACCCCAATCAATTGGGCCTTTACGACATGAGCGGTAATGTGTGGGAATGGTGCTTTGACCTGTATATGAGCGTCCAGCCATTCCGGGTTTTACGGGGACACTCGTTTTCAGATAATCCCCAAGATGTTAACCTAGGGGTTTGGGTGGCAGTTACCCCTACTAGTTATGATATGACAATTGGATTACGACTCGCCCGCACCCAGTAATCAATTTCAATGACCTAGGCCATGTTGCCTCATCCAAAAATCTAACCCTGAGTTTTGGAATGCCTCATCATAAATTCTAACCCTACCGTACAGACATACTAGTAGTGTTTTCTTTCTCTTTTTGCTTCTTTTTCTCTTTCTTTGTGAATCCTGTGGATTTGTG
>CAKZQO010000054.1 GCA_937140905.1 uncultured Spirochaeta sp. | reverse complement strand
GGCTGGATACCGGAAGATCGATTCCGTATCCGAGGGGTTTGCCCATCGGATCTACTACTTAGCCACTCCGCCGGAAAGTTATGGACTCATTATCCAGAATCTGGGCGAGAATGGGTTGGCACGGGAAAAGGGTGGACATACCCGGATTGTGGTGGAAAAACCATTCGGCCGGGACCTTTCTACCGCTCGAAAGCTGAACGATCAACTTTCCCAGTACTTTCGAGAGGACCAGATCTACCGGATCGATCATTATCTGGGAAAAGAGACGGTACAGAACTTGATCCTCCTACGGTTTGGGAATGGGATCTTTGAACCGGTATGGAATCACCGGTACATTGATCACATACAAATCACGGTAGCGGAAAAGATTGGTGTGGAAGGACGGGGGAACTACTATGAAACAGCGGGAGCCCTGCGGGATATGGTGCAGAACCACATGTTCCAGCTCCTCTGTCTCACCACGATGGAACCTCCCAACGATTTGAATCCCGATACGATCCGCACGGAAAAGGTGAAGATCCTCAAATCCTTACGTCCCATCTCCTTCCGTGAAACGTCCCTCTACACGGTGCGGGGGCAGTACGGAGGGGGATACATGGATGGAAAACCCGTTCCTGCGTACCGGGAAGAGCCCGGTGTGGCACCCGATTCCCGAACAGAGACCTTCGTGGCCCTAAAGGTATTCCTCGACACTTGGAGATGGTCCGGTGTTCCCATCTACCTCCGGACAGGGAAACGCCTTGCCCGGCGCATGAGTGAAATTGCCGTACGGTTCAAAGCTCCTCCCTTAGATCTGTTTCCCCGCGCATGGGCTTACAGTGGTCGGAATGCCCTCATCATCCGGATCCAACCGAACGAAGGGATCTCCCTCATCATGAACGCCAAGATCCCTGGCTACACCCTCAACATGCGGCCGGTGAACATGGACTTTTCCTATGGGTCTGCCTTTGGGGAAAGCCCACCGGAAGCGTACGAACGGTTACTTTTGGATGCCCTCGTTGGAGATTCCACCCTCTACACCCGGAGGGACGAAATCGAAGCTTCGTGGACCTACATTACCCGGATCCTGAAGGGGTGGGAAGAGGATACGTCTCCCATACCCCAGTATGTTCCAGGCGGTTCCGGCCCCGAGGAAGCGAAGAATCTGCTGGAACCCAATACCCGTTGGAGGAAGTTATGAAGGCTCTTTTCGACCCTGAACGAATCGAACGGGATCTCCGCCTCCTAGAACGGGAATACTCCCTCACCGAGACACGCACGGTCCTGTTCAACCTGGTGATCTTTGCAAGTAAAGAAGATATGTCTAGGATAGAAGAAAATTTTCTGGTACCCCTTCTAGGCAAACGTGCGGCTCGAATCATCCGGGTTTCTCTGGGACACCCGGGAGAAACGAGCGTTTCCGTGTCAGCCCGTTGCGCACCAGATAGGGAGGACAAGGGCGTATGCTTTCAGGAGATCCTCATCGAGAATGGTGCGGATAATGCCGGCTTGGCCCCAGGATCCTGGTCCGCTTTTCTCATTCGGGATTTGCCCGTGTATGTTCTATGGCATACCTCCCTCTCCGGAGAGGATTCTGGGGGCCCTTTGGCCTTTGCCAGGGAACAAGCGGACAAGTTCCTACTGGATGGGGAGTTTATTCTCTCCAAAGGGGTACCCTTGAAGGACCATTTACAAGGGATAAAGAAACAGTTGATCGATGCAGGAGCGCAAGTTACTGATTTTTCCTGGGAACGAATACGTCCCGTTAGGGTCTTTACCGCGCAGGTATTTGACCAAAAAGCGCTCCTGGATCTCCTTCCCCATGTCACGTCCCTCGAAATCACAGGTCCCTCTGAGCTGTCCCTCTGGTACTATTTTGCATGGGTTTGCGCGGTTCTAGAAGAGGAGGGCAAGAAAATCCCCTGTTCCCTGAAACAAGGGAATAGGATACAGGTGGTATTCCGGTTCCGTGATTCTGATCAATCCCTTGTACTGAAGATTGATTCCGAGGGAATGGGAGAGGCTCGGTTTGGAACCGAGGAAATCCTTAAGAAACCGCTGAAGTTTCCATCGGATGGGAGCATCCTCCTAGAGCAGGTGGATATTCCCATTTCCGATCCCTTTTACAGGAGGGTTATGGAAAGCTTCTGAATTGATCGTGCTTCTAGATAAAACTAGATAAGAAGTATGTTTTAAGAACTTGGGGAAGAGGTTTTGGGAGTTTGCTTGGGCGGGGTTTTTGGTTGAAGAGACTCCATCCGGATCTTGTTAGTTACCCGATCGAATCGGAACACCACTCCCGTGGCTTCCTGTTCCACTAAGTGGGAGGCTCCTCCCATGAAGACCATTACGCCGGGATACACCTTGCCGAACACGGTAATGGTAACATCCTCCGGATTGTAGAGGGAAGCGAGTAGCTCGGAGACGATCTTCTGAAGTTTCTCGATGGTTTGTTTCAATTCCTCTCTCAACTGAAAGAGCTTTTCGGTAGGTTTGTGTCGCAAGTCTTTCTCCACTTCATGGAGGGATTTCGTGGCGGACAACTGCTTTTCTTCCACGAAGCGTAGTCGGCGTTCCACCACGAAGTTGATTCCCCCATAGAGGGAGGTGGGAGCCTGGGCTTGGTTTCCGGCGCTGCCGCACCGTATGTTCCGGTACGATCGCGCCGATCCGCCAACGATTCGTCCCTTGTCCCCTAGATCGATCTCGCCAAGAGCGGCAGTCTGGCAGTGAAAGAGCCCTCCCTGTAGGGTTATGTTTCCCAAGGATTCGACGGTACAGTTTTCGATGAACTTTGCCGTGATGGAACCCGCCGCTCGTACGATTCCCTTTCCTCTACCGAGGATGCCCTGTTTAGCGATGAAATCCTTCTTGGTGAAGATTTCCGAGGCGTCCACCGTGCTCATGCAGGTGACTGTACCAGAGGCAGAAATGTTGAACCCGTCATGGATTTCCCCGTGGATCAACACATCACCCGGAAACTCGATGTGACCTACCGAGTAATCCACATCCCCTTTGATTTCCAGAACTTCTTCCACCCAGAAGGTTTCTCCCTCTAGGACGAAGAGCCCGTCGCGTTCTGCGTATAAAATCCCATCCCGAGTAGTGATGTTCTTTCCTGGTTTCAGGACTCGAATCTGTTTCTTACCAGGATTGAGGGGTTTCCCATAGATCGTGATACCGGATTTCCCTTCTTTCTCCGGGATTACTTTCCCAAGGGGTTCATCTTTCTGGACGGTAACGTAGGATTTTAATTCCTTGTAATCTGCTCTTCCCCCCTTGTCTAGATCGTCCGCTGTTTTACGGTGGAGAAGCCGGCTCTTGAGGGCAATATGCTCGGGTACTGCCTCTACGGGAGGGGTTCCCTGGGCGATGAGAACCTCTTTTTGAATTCTCCCCTCTGTATTACAGGCAAAGATCGCTTCAGAGATCGTTTCCCAGAGGATCCCCTCGGTAATTCCTGCCTGTTGTAGGAGAGTCTCCATGTATTCTACGGTAAGAAGTTGACCCCCTTCCATGGGTGGATAGAAGGTGCACCGGAGGCTCAAGCCATCTTCTGAGGGATAGAGTTCCGCGTATCCGTCTCGTTTCATGGGCTCCAGTATTGTTATCGGTATTCGAGCCAACTTGCAAAAGTCCGAAGTTTAGTGTAATTTTATACAAATCATCGGCATATTTATTCAGGTAGGTCTCCCATGAAGGAACGACACATTCGATTGAAGGCCATTAAACGGATCATCCGTAATAACCGTATCTCTAGCCAGGAAGCCCTGTTGGGATACCTACAGGAAGAGGGGTTCAACGTAACCCAGGCCACCCTTTCCCGGGATCTGAAGCTGTTGAAGGTGGGAAAGGTCTCTCAGGGGGAAAGCGGGTATTACTACACCCTCCCTGGAGAGGAAGAACGGAAAGAATCGGAACGCGGGTATATTCAGGATTTCCAGAGGGGTTACGTATCGATCGAGTTCAGCGGGAACGTGGGAGTGGTGCGTACCCTCTCGGGACACGCGGACAGTGTAGCCTTGGCGCTAGACAACATGAATATGGAAGAGATCCTTGGAACCATCGCAGGGGACGATACCGTGATGCTGGTCCTCCGTGAAGGGGTGACAGGGGAAGAATTTTTAACGAAACTGAGGGAAAAGATTCCTGATCTGGAGGAGTAGAGTGAAAGTCGCAGTGTTGGGTACTACGGGATACACGGGAATGCTGCTGTTGAGGCTTCTGTCTCAACACAAAGCGGTTAGTCGGATCCTTCCAGGGTCTTCTTCCCAGGCTGGAACTCCCGTTTTAGAGATGGACGGTGGGGTAAGTCCCACGATACTGGATAAGATGGACAGGGAAGGAAAATTGCTTTCCATCGAGGAGGTAGCGGAGGCGAAACCGGATGTGGTGTTCGCCGCCTTGCCCCATCTAACATCAGCTTCCGTGCTGGAACCATTCTTCGGTTCTTCGGTGATCATCGATCTATCGGCAGATTTCCGGTTCCGGGATCCGGCTGTGTTCCAGAAAGTATACAAGGAGGCCCATCCTAGACCGGATCTTCTCGAGAAGGCCGTGTACGGATTGGCCGAGGTGTTCACCGATGAGATTCGTTCCTCCGATTTGATTGCCAATCCCGGCTGTTACCCTACGGCTACTCTTCTTCCCCTTGTGCCGTTGGTGAAGCGAAACCTAGTTCGGGGTTTCATCGTGGTGAACGCCCTATCGGGAATCTCAGGGGCTGGCCGTAGCGCTAAACTCAATAACCTGTTCTGCGAGCGTTCGGAAAACACCAACGCCTATTCCCCCGGCACCACCCATCGACACGCGGCAGAGATCCGTCAAATTTTGGAAAGAGTGGGAGGAACAGGGGATCTTTTCTTCACTCCCCATTTGGTACCTCTGAAACAGGGCATGGCAGTCACTACCGTGGTGGAGATGGAACAAGAACTGACCGATGAGGAGTTGTTCTCCCTCTACCGGGAAGCCTACGAAGGTCGACCCTTTGTCCGGATTCGGGGAACCCGTATCCCTGAAACGAAAGAGGTGCGGAACTCCAACCGGTGCGACATTGGCTGGCATCGGGAAGGGAAAAGGCTGATCCTATTCTCCGTACTGGACAATCTGGTAAAGGGGGCCTCGGGGCAGGCGGTACAGAACATGAACATTAGATTTGGGTTGCCCGAAACTGCGGGCCTTTCAGTGCACGGAGAGTTCTAACTACATGAACAAGCTGTATGTGTTAAAAATGGGAGGAAAGGCGGCTTCCTCCAAGGAAACCCTTCTGGAATTGATCGAAGAACTGGGAGAATTGAAGAGGTCTTCCCAATTCGTCTTTGTGCATGGGGGGGGAGCGGAGGTTACGAAGGTTTCCGAGGTGTTCGGCATCAAGCCCGTGTTCCGGAACGGGGTACGTCTCACCAGTGAAGCGGAGATGGACATCGTGGATATGGTGCTGGCAGGCAAAATGAACAAGTCCCTCGTTCGTCTGTTCGCCTCCCGGGGGATCCAGGCTATCGGGCTTTCTGGGGTGGATGGGGATCTTTTCTTGGCCCAACCGATCGAGGAAGGTAGCCGAACCGGAAGGATCGTGGAGGTGAAACCAGAGGTGCTTACCCTGCTCCTGGATCATGGATACCTCCCGGTGGTAGCTTCCGTTTCCCGGGACACCAGTGGTGGAGGCCTCAACATCAACGCGGACGAGGTAGCCCTTGAACTAGCGGAAGGGTTACGGGCATCGGGGCTCATCTACCTGTCCGATATTCCGGGTGTTTTGAAAGAGGGTACAGTACTAGAACGGATCGACCAAGAGATTGCCCAACGAGAGATCAAAGGGGGAGGGATCACGGGAGGGATGATTCCCAAGGTAACTTCATCCCTGGAAGCCGTGAAACGGGGAGTCGGATTTGTAAGTATTGGCGAGTATCGCTCGAAAGGGGATCTAGCAGCACTAATTTCAGGAAAAAAGGGGACGAAAATCGTATGAAATCGAACCATCAATCTCCGAACATGAAGCAGTCGCACGCCTCCATAGACGCCGTTGGTATCCCGATCGACGCTGAAGGGATCGCGCACGAACCGCCTCTACCCAAACAGTATGGCACGGAACTCCTGGTTCTCAAGGAAGGGAAAGGGGTGTACCTCTGGGATGTGCAGGGAAACAAGTACCTGGATTTCGGGTCCGGAATAGCCGTGAACGCCATGGGGTATGGGGTAGAAGAAATAGCCCGCATCGCGGCAGATCAGATCCGCAAGATCGTTCATACCTCAAACCTCTATACCACAGAGCCTACCCTTACGCTGGCGAGGAAACTCATCGCTTCCGGTCCCTTCCAAGCTGTGCATTTCGGAAACAGTGGTACGGAAGCGAATGAAACGGCGTTGAAGTACGCGCGTCTCTACGCGAAACGGAAACGCGGAGAGGGACATCATACCCTCCTCACCTTTACCCACGCCTTCCATGGCCGGACGCTGGGAGCTCTTTCGGTCACTCCCACGGAAGCGTATCGGGAGCCCTTTGAGCCCCTGTTACCTGGGGTGGAGGTCTGCCCCTACAATGACGTGGAAGCCTTCAAGAAAATCGTGAATGAGCGATTCGCCGGAATCATCGTGGAGGTGGTGCAGGGGGAGGGGGGGCTAGAGGTCATGAGGCCTGAGTTTGCCAGAGCTCTGAACGAGCTTCGGGATGCCTACGACCTGATCCTCATTGCCGATGAGGTGCAGACAGGATTAGGACGAACGGGATATCTATACGCTTCAGAGGCAGTCGGGCTAAAACCAGACATCATCACGTTAGCCAAACCCCTGGCAGGAGGATTACCCCTATCGGCCACCCTCATACCAGAGAAGATCAATGCTCTGTTGCGGGTGGGCGACCATGGAACTACCTTTGGGGGAGGGCCGGTGACTACCGCGGTGGCTTCCTATCTCTGGGATACGGTGAGTAGCCCTGATTTCCTCAAGGAAGTACGGGAGAAGGGAAAGTTCCTTGGGGGGGCGTTGGATGCCGTACAGAAAGAGTTTTCTTCCGGTGCGATCCGGCTCACACGGGTAAGGGGAATGGGCTTACTCCGGGGCCTAGAGGTAGAGGTGGAGAAGGGCGATTTAGGTGACTGGATGAAGCGAATCCTCCAGGTGGCACGGAAGGAAGGGATCCTGGTACTGCGGTCTGGAAAGAATGTGATCCGGATCGCGCCCCCCTTGGTGATCAGTCGAACGGAGATGGAGGAAGGGGTCGAAAAACTTAGGCGGGCGTTGAAGATCGTCGTGTCCTGAAAAAATCGCCTACTAACGAAAAGGGCGCTTATTATAGAACACAGGAGTAAACCTATGGCAGAAGAAGGAAAGAAAAAACAGGTAAAGAAGATTGCTCTTGCCTACTCGGGAGGGTTGGACACTTCCATCATCATCCCCTGGCTAAAAGAGAACTACCCGGGGGCAGAGGTGGTATGTATTTCCTGCGACGTGGGACAGCAGGAAGATTGGAAGGCCATCGAAAAGAAGGCTATCGCCTCCGGAGCTTCCAAGATCTATATCCTAGATGTGCGGGAAGAGTTCGTGACCCAGTACCTCTGGCCCCTCCTGCGTTCCGGTGCCATCTACGAGGGGAAGTACCTCCTGGGGACCTCCATTGCCCGACCCCTACAGGCCTTTCACCAGGTGCGGATCGCTTTACAGGAAGGTTGTGACGCGGTGGCCCACGGCTGCACGGGGAAGGGGAACGATCAGGTGCGGTTCGAACTAACCTACCGGGCTCTGGCGCCTCACTTGAAGGTGATCGCGCCCTGGCGGGAATGGAACATCCGTAGCCGGGAACAGGCGATCGAGTACGCGGAAAAACATGGGATTCCCCTGGGCAATATTTCAAAGAAGAACATCTACTCCCGGGACTGGAACATCTGGCACATGAGCCACGAGGGGGGTGATCTGGAAGATCCCTGGAACCGCCCCAAAGAAGAAGTGTTCCTCCTCACCAAGAGTCCCAAGGAGGCCCCAGACCAAGAAACGGAAATTACCCTCGATTTCGAAAAAGGATTCCCTGTGGGACTGAATGGAAAGAAACCGAATCCGGTGGAACTCCTCCAGGAACTGAACAAGCTGGGGGCGGAGAATGGCATCGGTCGGATGGATCTGGTGGAGAACCGGGTAGTGGGGATGAAGAGCCGGGGAGTGTATGAAACTCCGGCTGGCACGATCCTGTACAACGCGTTGCGGGAACTAGAGATGATCACCCTCGACGCGGAGACCCTGGCGCTAAAGCACCATCTGGCCCAGTTGTACGCCCAAGCCGTGTATTCGGGGAAATGGTTCACCCAGTACCGGGAATCACTCGAGGCTTTCATGGAAAAGGCTTCCCAGTACGTGACCGGAACCGTTCGCCTCGCGCTCTATAAGGGGAATATCATCGTGGCCGGGCGAAAATCCCCCTACTCCCTCTATAGCATGGACCTCGCCTCCTTTGGGGAGAGCACCTACGACCACAAGGATGCCACGGGCTTCCTCACCCTATACGGGTTGTCGGTGGGAGTGCAGGGACGAGTGCACCGAAAAGGAACCCCATAAAATCTCCGTTGCACCGAGGGCTGACCCGTACTACAATAAACTGTATAGGGGGACACATGGTGGGAACGCCGTTTTGTGGATGGTGTGGCAGGGCGATCCGGGTGGGAATTCTCTGCGCTACGCTAATGCTGTTTACCCTTCTAGTTCCGCTCCCTTCTCAGGGGTTGGAAGTCGGCTCCGTGTTTGGTCCTGGAGTGGAATGGATCGGTGGTCAGGATTGGAAGAACGACCTTTCCGATGCGGGTTTACATGACAGCCATTCGACCGATTTTCTCTATGGGATCTTTCTGCGGACGCCCCTGTTCCAGTGGGGAAAAGTGCAATTCCAACTGCGTCCAGAGGTCCAGATCATGACAGCCCGGGGATCTGGTTCCTCCCCAACAGAGAATCTAGAGGTCTTAGCTAAAGTTCTTCATTTCCCCTTCCTACTCGAAGGTTGGTACCCCCTTCAGCTCGGAGCGGTGTACGGGTTTGTGGGACCTTCCCTGAATCTTTTTTTAACGGGAATCGATTATCGATTCGAATCCGTGAATGAGGTGGAAGAGGGCTCCAACACTCCCTACTATGGGGTAGTGGTCGGAGCCCTTTTGGGAGTTGGATTTGCGTTCCCCATTACCACCTTTTCGGTTCAGCTCGAGGCTCGGTACACCCACACGATTAGTTTAGTTCTGAAGGACAAGGACACCACTTTCGGGGGCTTCTACCTCCTGTTAGGGGTGTATGTCCCTATCCGCATGGATTGAGGATTGCCCGAATCGGGCTTGCTCCCCTCTTAATGTCCCGTACCTTGCTCTGGCTCCAGGGTGAATCGCAGAATCCGGGATTCCACGAAGTATTTCCGGATCCGTTCCTGTAGCATTTGAGGTGTCACGGATCGGGCGGTCTGATCCCACAGGTCGAACAGGGTTCCCTGGATGGGGCCTTGACCCCGCGCCTCGGGGGTCCTTCCCTGTGCCTCGTCTACCGCGCTGTAGTAGAGTTCCTGTGACAGGAAGTAGCGCCAGAATCCATTCTCCTTTCGACCTCGCTCCACAAGGCGTAGCCTCTGTTCCCGTACCTTCGCTACGTCCGGCTCCGAAGGTGGCGCGGTTTTAAGCCTATTGAGCTCTTCTTGCAGGAGGCGAACCAACTCTTCCACCCGGGATGGAGCGGTTCCGAAGGAAATTTCGATACTGTATTCAGGTACAGGGGCCCGCCGAGGGGTAATGGACACATTCACCCCGTACGTACCCCCCTTGTCTTCCCGGAGCACTTCGCGGAGGCGAATATCTAAGTAATCTTCCAGCAGATTCAAATACGCCATTTCCTCTAAAGACCAGTCCCAGATTCCCGTAAAGTACAGGGTTACAAGGCTCTTTGGCTCTTTCCCTGCTTTGAGAGTTTTCTGCACGGGTTCTCCATGGAACCGAACCCCCCGATCGATGATGGAACCTTGTCCTTTGACTACCTTCCCATTTTCCTCAACTCTCCGGCTGGGAACAGAGGCGAGGTATCGCTTCAGGTAGGGTTCGAGTTCCTCAGGGCGTACGCTTCCCACAAACACGAAGGTAAAAGTATCTGGCCGGGACACGAAGGCCCGATAGAAATCATACGCTTTTTTGGGATCCACCTGGGAAAGTCTCTCCACCGTGAGAGGGAGAGAACGGGGATGTCCCCCCTTTAGGGTTTCCTGTATCATCCGACTATACCGTTCTTCGGGGGAGTTCTCCTGGGTGCGAAGAGAGGTGCGTACCTGATCCAGGTAGCGCAGTACCGCGGCTTCATCGTAGCGGGGAGAGGTAAAATACAGGTACAGGAGCTGGAAAAAGGTTTCCAGATCTTTCTTAGAGGAGGACCCGTTGAATCGGAAAGCCACTTCATCGACACTGGGAGAAAGGGAGATGAGCTTACTACTAAGGTATTTTTCGATCTGCGTACTCGTAAAGGTTGAAAGCCCCGATTGTTCGATCACATCCGGGGCAAAGGTAGCGGAAAGAACATCCGTATCCTCCGCAAGGGAAGTGCCCCCCAAGGAAAAGGCGGAGAAGAGAATCTCGTCTGCTTTGAAATCAGTTGGCTTTAATACCACTCGCGCTCCGTTTCCCAGTTTCCATTCCACAGTCCCGTACCGTTCCGACACAGGGCCCTTCACTTGTTCCAGTGTACCCTCTCCCTTCAGAGCGCTTGGTTCGAGGAGGTTCGTGATGGTGGTTTCTTCCTGGTAGGAAGGAGGAGCCGTCTTGGCAGTTTTCTCTACCAATGCCAGAAGCTCTTCTTCTGATGGAAGGTGAGGTTTCTCTTTTTCTGGAGAGCTCACCAGAATCACCCGGTTCGCGGGTTGCAAAAAAGAGGGGGCGATGATGGCCACTTCATCTAGAGAAATGTCGTTAAGAAGATGGCTAATGACCCGGAACGCATACTCTGGCCCCATCGTAGGCGTACCCCTTAAGTAGGCATCCACGTAGGATCGCACGAAACTCGAGGAAGAGAGGGTATGTTGCTCCTTTGCTCTTTGCTCCGCTTGCCTTCGGATCTCCGCTTTCGCACGATCTACCTCCTGTGGTGTCACTCCATACAGTTGGATTCGCCGTACTTCGGTAAGGATCCCTTCCAGGGCTTTCCTGATACCCCCCTCTTCCGCAGAGGCGGATACGTAGAGGAGTTGTTTGGATCGGATGGGATGGGCCGAGCCCGCACCCGCGAACTGGAAAGGAGCGCCCGGTTTTCGGGATAACTCGGAAAATCGGGTATTCAAGATCGAAAAGAATAGGTCGTGTACTAGTTCTTGCCTATATTCGGCAAAGGTGCGAGGAACCGATGGGTCCTGCTTCAGGTAGATTCCCACGGAAGAGTAAGGTAATTCCGGGTCCGTGGCGATGGAGACCAATGTTTGCGGGTGGTCAGGTACCGAGAACACGGGTCTCGCACGCGCACTCGTGTTTATTGAGGCAGGGTTCCCCGCGTTCATTGCTGCGAACTTTTCCTGGATTCGCCTTTCTACATCGGCCGGATGGAAATCACCCACTGCCACTATCGCCATCAGGTAGGGTCGGTACCACTGGGTATAGAACCGGCGGAGAGTTTCAGGGGGAGCTCCCCGGATCACCTCAGGTTTCCCAATGGGAAGCCGGTCCGCGTACCGGGATCCTTCCCACAACACGGGATACTGCCTGTCCCGAACCCTCGAAGAAGCGCCCCGGCCCAATCTCCATTCCTCGAGGATCACACCTCGTTCCTTTTCGATCTCTTCCTCTGCCAAGGTCATCCCAAAAGCCCAGTCAAAGAGAATATCGAGGGCGGTATCGAGAATCTTGGGATCATCCAAGGGCACTTCCAGCTGGTATACCGTTTCATCGAAGCTGGTGTAGGCGTTGGTTTCCGGGCCAAACCGCATCCCGATGGATTCGAGCCAATTCACGAGGGAGTTCTTGGGAAACCGAGCCGTTCCATTAAAGGCCATGTGTTCCACGAAATGGGCTAAGCCCTGCTGGTCGTCCTCCTCCAGGACCGAACCAGCGTTTACAACCAGTCGCAGTTCTGCCCGGTTCTCCGTCTTTACGTTCCGCCGGATGAAGTAGGATAGTCCATTGGGTAACCTGCCCTGTACCAGGAGGGGATCCTTCGGTAAAGGCGTTTCGGATCGGGGAGGTACGCTCTCGATCTTGGGTTCCCGAACTTCCCGAATCCCCCGCGCCTGGGCGGAAGGAATGAATCCACCGAGAAAAAGCGAAAAACTAATTCCTAAGATCGCCCAAAAATAGAGTCGCGTGGAAAGAGTATGTCTGAGTTCCATGGGTAAAAGATACTATCGAATCATGTCGAGGAACACGGGAATCATCAGGTTTTCCACGGGAGCGTAATCGTCCGTCAGGGGGCGATCCCCGTTCCGGTTTAGGATCTCTTCGAGGATCTGAGGTTCGAGTTTCCTTGCGATCAGATTCCCCGCCGAGTCCCGAAGCTCTTCGTGGACAATTGGAAACCGGGCCGCGGCTAAGACAAAGGTGCTTCTACGGGTTCGGTCCACCACAGGGCTCCCATAGATCACCACGTGGGGGAACACGGAGACGAGGGTCGAGTAGTACGCGCCAAGGAACTTTCCGTATTTTGGGATGTCGATGGCGTTGGCCAGGAGGATCCCTTCCGGATGCACGAGGGCGCTCACCCCTTGGGTAAACTCTTTCGTGGTGAGGTGGTAGGGTATGCTGAAACTATTGAACGCGTCAAGGTACACGATGTCCCAGGGATCCTTTGGCTTTTGGTTCCCCTGCACGAAGAGCCGGGCATCCACCGTATGGATCCGGAGGGCTTCGGTCTTAGGAACGTCGAAGTACCGGTACGCCACCTCTACCACCTGGGGATCGATTTCCACCACCGTGTGTTTCCCCTTGGGAAGGTTCCGGGAAAGGTACGCGGGAAAGGTCATGGCTCCCCCGCCTAGGGTGATGGTGCGGACGCGGCTCCGTAGATCGACCCCCTGCCGTTCCTTGTCCTTTAAAAACGCTTCGCTCGCCGCGAGAAAGATCCGCTCGTACTCGTACAGGAGGTTGTCCGGATTGGTGAGGTCGTGCATGTTGTGGATCAACCCATCCATGATGAGGATCCGTTTCGTTCCCCCTTCGGTGTTCTTCACCGTGATATGGCTGTAGGGGGAATCGGTCATATACAGTACCCCGTCTTCCCGGCTTTCCGGCCCCTTCCCCTTCGCTTCCGCGGGAACGATGCCCCAGAGGAATAGTCCTATAAGAATCGCCGCTGTCCATCCCATCCCGGCGGAGGTTCCGATCCGAAAGGAGACCTCCCGGGAAACCCACACACCCAGAAGGGCGATTACCAGGGCAACCACGAACACGATGGCCCGAACCCCAAGCAGAGGGATCAGCACGTACCCGGATAGGAAGGTTCCCAGGATGCTGCCCACCGAAGAGAGAGCGTAGATGGTTCCCACCGTGCCTCCCACCCGGTCGCTCTGGGATAGGGCGTACTTGGCCATCACGGGTGAGATAGTCCCCAAGGATGCGGCAGGGAGGAAGAAGAGAAAACCCGTTACCAGGAGGGATTGAATCACGAGCCAGAAGGAAACCGCCGACCCTCCGCTTCCACTCATGAACCAGCCGATCAGAAGATCCAGTAGAAGGATCCCAAACACCAGCACCGAGGCACCGAACAGTTGGAGGGGCATGATCCGTTTCAGTTCGTACCTGTCGGCCCACTTGCCCCCTACCCAGTTCCCCGCGCTGATCCCTGCCAGTACCACTCCGATCACCCCTGTCCAGGTGAACAGGGAGTTGCCGAAATATTTGGAGATAATCCGGCTCGCCGCCAGTTCGATGATCATGACCCCCATGCTGGAGAGGAATACCACAATGTGAGGAAGGTATTTTTTTACCCCTTCCGTCTTGCTTGTCTCCATGCCAACCTCCGTGCCTTTGGGTTTCCGCGTTACATCAGCAGCAATATACCGATTTTGATAGTTTAGGGTAAGGTCTTTTAATTGATGGGCCCAGAAATGGCGTAATTAGGCAATAGGGTGGCGCGGTATAACCAATGAACACGGGTCTTGCCGCATACCTTTTAAGATTCTCTTCTATAGATGAAGGATTTATTCTAAATACACCCCCTGCAAGTTGTACACTCTATTATCCTAACCAGGAGATTATTTAACCTTGGGTCTTTGAATGCGTATCGAACAGATTCGGTAGGTTTCACGGCAAAGTTTAAAGCAAACCAGTGTTGTTCCTCTGTACATATTCATGTATTATTTAGGAGGATGTCGATGATTTTTGAAGTTCTGAGTGAACTTCCCAAAGAGCTCCAATTACCCCTGATCAAAGCCTTCACTGCCTTAAAGGAAGAACTAGCGGAGTCCGTCCGTCGTGAAGATTTCAACGAGCTCAAGCAGTTTGTGCGGGAGTTAGCTGAAGCCCAAAAACGGACCGAGGGACGGTTAGATTCACTGGCTATTCGGATGGAGGAATTAGCCGAGGCGCAGAAGCGCACGGAGCAACGGGTAGAGGAGCTAGCCGAGGCGCAGAAGCGCACAGAAGCGCGCTTGGATTCTCTCGCTGCCAAGGTGCAGGAACTCGCTGAAGCGCAGAAACAAACCCAAGAACAGATCAGACAACTGGTAGCAGTGCAGGAACGACTGGAACGCACAGTGGGCGAATTAGACCTTTCCCTTAAAGAGACCCGAAAGATGGTGGCGGGACTATCCGATTCCGTGGGATATGGCTTGGAAGATCGGGCCATCAGGAACCTCGCTCCCCTTCTGGAACAGAGGCATGGTTTCCGGATCCAGGGGCCGCTTTGCCGAAAGTATGTTCCCTACATGGGGGGAAGCGAGGAAATCAATATTTACGGGATGGCCAAACGGGAAGGAAAACCCGTAACCTTACTGGGAGAGGCGAAAACACACCTGTCGATCAAACACATCGATCGGTTCTTGAACCAGATCCAGCGACTCCAATCGTTAGGGGCTGTAACGGGGGAGGTGTTTCCCTTCATGATCTCTTACTCGATCCGTCCCGAAGTCGAAGCCTATGCCCGCGAAAAATCTGTAACCCTTTTCCATTCTTACGAAATATAATATAAATATTGACAATTTCGCTTTGGAACTTTAGATTTGTCAAGAAATGATTGATGCTATGGATACGGCAACCTCGTCTAATTTCCCCTGGATTCCCCGGACGGTGGAGCCGCACCTGGTAAAAGCGGCGCGTGAGTTTCCCATTTTAGTGGTTACAGGTCCAAGGCAGGTGGGAAAAACCTCCCTCCTAGAACGCTTGTTCCCAGATTATTCCTATGTCTCCCTCGACTCAGCTCAGGAAGCGGAAACCGCAGAAACCATGCCGGATCATTTTCTCAGGAATCATCCTCCTCCTGTAGTGATCGATGAGGTCCAGTATGCCCCCTCCCTTTTCCGGGCTATGAAAGTATGGGTAGACACCCATCGGGGCAAAAGCGGTCAATTCATCCTAACGGGTTCACAAAGTTTCACCCTGATGGCGGCCCTTTCCGAGTCCCTAGCCGGACGAGCCGCCATTTTCACCCTCTTGAGTTTATCCTTTGAGGAATGGGAACACCGGCCTCGAAGCAGGGTTGCCTCCGCACCTATCGAAGCATCTGCCCCTGAGCGCCGCACCGCAGGCCGGGAGGTGACAGTCGCGGATGCGACTATCCAACATGTTCGCCGGCAAGAAGAGAATGGGACGGAAGCGAATGGGGTTATCGATCCGTGGGAGTTTCTATGGCGAGGCGGATTTCCTTTCTTGTGGAATGAACGGGTGTCTCCGAACCGTGACCGATGGTACCAGGGCTACCTCGCCACTTACTTAGAACGGGATGTGCGCAACCTTCTACGGGTATTGAATCTCCGAGACTACGAACGATTCTTACGCTCAGCCGCGATTCGGATAGGGAATTTGATCAACCTATCTGAAACAGGGAGGGATGTGGGTATTTCTCCGACTACCGCGAGGCAGTGGTTCAACATCCTCCATGCCTCAGGGGTATTCTTCCTGTTGGAACCCTATCACCGCTCTCTGGGAAAGAGAATCACGAAAAGCCCAAAACTGTACTTAATGGACACGGGTCTTGCGGCCTACCTTCTCGGGTTCTCATCCTCTAAAGCCTTACGGGCTTCACCCCTGTCCGGGGCATTTTGGGAAAACCATGTGATCGGGCAGTGGATACGGAAAAAAGAATGGGAGGATCCTTCTCTGGGTCTATGGTTCTGGCAGGACCGTACCAAGAATGAAGTGGACCTGGTAATCGAAAAGGATGGCCGCTTGTATCCGGTAGAATGTAAAGCAAAAGAGAAACCGGATGATCGGGACCTAAAGGGGATCCGCAAGTTCCGGGAGTTCTATGGGGCGGAAAGCGTGGGAACCGGGTACGTGGCCTGCCTTACCCGTTCCCCCTACTGGATCGAACCAGGGGTACTGGCGGTGAATGGGTGGAAACCATGGCCCGTGCCTAATGAATGATGGAGAGAGCCGTACGAGCTCGGAACTCCTTAACCGATTTCTAACCTCCTACTCATTCAAATTTAACAGGGTAGTTGCCGATATAATCTTCGATATATTCAAGATTTCAGAGAGCGACGCGCCCATAAATTATTCAATCAAAAAAGCTTGACAGCAAAAATGGGGGTTGCTATACTGAAATCAAATAGCACGGGAGCCGTTGGCTCTCCCAAAATCTATAACGGAGGATAGGTTAACATGAAAAAACTTATTATCCTACTTTCACTCATCGCGCTATTGGCCAGCGGCATGGCATTTGCGCAGGAAAAGAAATTTGAGCCAAGTGTTACGTTCAATGGCTACATTGAGTATGAAGCAGCTACTAGTTTAAAAACAGGAGCTGCTTGGACTAATGCCGTTGGAACATCCAATGCACTAACAGTATTACAGAATGAGCGGTATAGTTATTTTGAACCAGACGCAAGAATCATTGTTACTATCAAGCCCGATGAGTACAATACGGGAGTATTTAGAATTAGAACCTCGGGAGCTTATGGACAAAGTGCAGGATCATTAACTGGTGATGAAGCTATACGCTATGATAGGGCATTCTTTGTTTCTGATTTTGGTAAAGCTTTCAAACTACCCATTGGTTGGCAAGGCACATTTGGATATAATGAATACAATCCTGCTTATATTTCTAACCTTGGTTGGGATCTAACAAAGAAAGTAATAGGAAGGTTTGCTTTAGCGAATGATTATTACTTTGATGCAAAGTACTGGGGAACTGAACAGGTAATAACCATCGAAAATATGGTTAGGATTGCAACCTTCTTCTCACTCCAGAACAGTAGGCTCAAAGATATGTACGTTGATGGTGTAGTAACAATTCCTGCTGGTCCAGGATCTTTAGGAATAGAAGCTGCTTATTTAGTGTGGTCGAATGCCTCTTTGAACGGAGGTCTAACCATCGATAACAGTAACAAGCTCCAGAAAGCATCTACACCAACTATTAATCTGGACGAAGGAACCATGTTGTTTGGCCTTGCTTATAAGGGTGTTAAGGCAGGTGACATTGGGTTGGATTTTGGTGGTGCTTACTATCTGCCTCTTGAAGAGAAAAAAGCATACGCTGTCTATGCAGCAAACGTAAAGGCCAGCTTTGGTTCTTTAGCTAGCTTCTTGGTTGGATTCCAAGGTGTACCGGAGAATAAGGATCTTAATATAAAGGCACAAGCCCTTCACAATGTCCGAATCGCCGCTGGGTTCACTCCTGTTCCAGTTGTGTCCTTCGATGTAGGCGTAATTCTCTATACAGGTGGGGAAGAAGTTAACTTCGAAGGTAAAGACAGGGAAATGTTCAACACACTTGATGTGTCTGCCTGTGTAAAAGCAGGGAAAGCGTCCTTCAGGCTTGGTTACCTGTTCGTCGCTGAAAAGGATATTTCCATTGATCCTTACATGACAGATGCGCTGAAGAAATCTCTATACTTCCTTGCTAATATGCCCTTCTAATTTAAGTCTCTGACGTTAAAAAGCCCCCAAAGCGATGGGGGCTTTTATTTTTATAACACTTTTACACTAGATTCAGGTAGATTAGCGTCTCATACAGTACTTAATGCGTTAAGTCAAATTTCACAAATTGAGAAATACGCCAATCTTTGAGTTATAGCAACTTTAAAAAGATTAAAAACGTATTCTTAATTATGTTCAGGAAACACTAAAGATTCAAACTGACATTCAAACAAAGATGGAAGCTTAAGCCACATGGTACCCCTTAGACTTAGGCAGCCCATTGGGCAAGCTCATCTTTGTACTGATCTAGCAGGTTGTCAAGCACTACCGGTAGAAAAACCAACGCTTCAGCCTTCAAGGCTGGATACGTTTCACGCATCAGATTCAACGGCGTATCCCCTTTGTAGCTATTGTGCCTTTTGCAATTGAACCATGCTTGGTAGTAGGCCGCCTTTCT
>CAKZQO010000053.1 GCA_937140905.1 uncultured Spirochaeta sp. | reverse complement strand
TACGTCCACGACTTCCTCTGCATCCACCCCTTCCCAGACGGCAATGGCCGGATGGCGCGGCTGCTGACCAACCTGCTGCTACACCGCCTGGGGCATGATGTCGGGCGGTATGTCAGCCTCGAACGCATCGTCGAGACCTCGAAGGCGACCTACTACGACAGCCTTGCAGCATCCGATGTCGGCTGGGCGGCAGGCAAGCACGACCACACCGCGATTGTTACAGTGGGGGTGGACCGAGTGGGAACGATCTGGGAGGTGGACGCCTGGGCAGCCACCTGTTCCGAGGACGAGACGGTGACTCAACTCATTACCAAGCACCGGCGGTTCAAGTTTATCCTCATTGCTTGGGAAGAAGTGTCCTTCACGAATATCTATGCACGGTACGTCATGCGAATGGCCGCAGCTGAGAACGTGTACCTGCCTATCAAAACCGTAAAAGCGGGAACCGAAAGCAAAGTCCTGCGGGTGCGCTCTCTGTCGCCTTTAATCGAAAACGGCATAATCCGCTTCCGGGATCGTGGCAATAAAGAGCTAATCGAGGAGCTTACCAGTTTTCCTAAAGGTCGGTTTGATGACCTACCGGATGCGCTGGCATATGCAATGGGGGCAATCACCAAAGCGACCGAACTTCCCCAGGTGGCACCCATCCGGCGCATCGCCCCTAGCCTGGCCCAGCAAACCTTACGAGGGTACCGACGATGAAGAAAAACGATCGAGCTGATGAACGGCTGTCGATGCGAGTGATTCCTGCTATGGATCTGTTTTCCTCCTTTGTAGGCTATATGCCCAATCCCGATGAAGTCCTGCGGGACTCGGGGGAACGGATCACCGTGTACCGGGAGATGCGTACCGACCCCCGGATTAAGAGCCTGCTGGCGCTCCTGAAGAGTTCCGTCCTGGAGTTCGTCCCCCGGATCGAGCAGGCAGAGGCGCGGCCGGCCGTACTGGAAACCGTACAGAAGAATCTGCATCCAACCCTGCTCTATGGGCTTGAGAAGCGTCTTCTATCAGCGGTCGAATATGGGTATAGCGTCGTGGAACTGGTGTGGGAAAACCAGGATGGCTGGTGGGTCGTCGAGGATGTGGTGCTGCGCAAGCCTGAGCGGTTCGTTTTCGATGTGGAAGGTCGGTTGAAATACAAGGATACGCTCACAGGTGAGCTAATTGATCTCTATGACCAGCCGTACAAATGGCTAGTGTATCGTTACGACAAAGATGCGGAGAACCCCTACGGCACCAGCGCGCTAAAGTCCTGCTACTGGGCCTGGAAATTCAAGAAAGCGGGCAGCCAGTTTTGGATTCTGGCTGCCGAGAAGTTTTCGGTTCCCTCAATTCTTGCCTTGTTTGACACGAGCGAGCCGGAGGATCGGGTGCGGGAGCGGGCGTTGCGGCTGTCGGAGCTTCTGTCCACGGTACAGTCGGGTTCGGGGGCGGCTCTGGCGAACATAAAAGAGGTGAAGCTTCTTACAAGTCCCGAGAAGGTGAGCGAATTCCGCTCTCTGATGGAGTGGTGTGACCAGCAAATCAGTTACGGCATCACCGGCCAGAGCCTGGCCACCCAGGAGGCGGAGTATGGGAGTCGCTCCCAGGCCTCGGTGCATAGGGATGTGCTTAAAACCCTTGCCAAAGGAATCTGCCGGGAGTTGTCGGAAGCGCTCCAGCGGCTTGTGTCCTATGTAGTGGAGCTGAACTACGGGCCGGGGGAGTGGCAGCCACAGGTGCGATTTGATCTGGATGAGCACGCCACGTGGGATGAGTTGGTGCAGGCGATTGATCGGGGGATACCTGTGTCCCGGGCTGAGTTGTATAGCCGGTATGGGTTGCCACAGCCCGCAGGTGAAGAGGATGTGTTCCTGAAGCCGGGGGGGCAGCCCCAGGATTTGCTCTCTCTTGCAATGGCAGACACAGAGAGTAAAAAAAAAAGTCCGCAAGCCCCTCTTTTAGAGCTGGAGGCGGATGAGCGTACGAAACTGGCGGAGCTGGACCGGTTGGCAGAGCGGGCCCGGGCGCTTGTCCTACCGCTGATCGGCAAGGCGGTGGCGCGGTGGATCGCCTCCCTTTCATCCGCAGGGACGGCCCCGGGGGTAGAAGTGCTTCGCGGGGCTCCGTTTCCGGACACGGAGCCAGAGCTCATACGGCGAACCGAGCAGGTACTGGCCGCGGCGCTTCTCGAGGGGATGGATCACGCGGGCCGGGGCCAGCGCCTTACGCTCGCTGATGAGACCGAATACCATCCCCTCCCCTTCGAAGAGGCGATTCACTTTCTGAAAGCCCGGGTAAGCCTGACCAAAGCAGAATGGCAGGCCCTGGAACCGAAGCTGGCCTTTCGGGCCTTTACCCTGGCAAAGCTTACCTCATGCGACTATATCGAAGCGGTCCGGGGACGGTTGATACACACGCTCGAGAAGGGCGAAGGCTTTGAGCGGGCCTGGGCGGATGTGAAGGCGATTGCGGAGTCGGAAGGTGCAACCCTCAAGCCCGGGTACTGGGAAACAGTGTACCGAACCAATATCCAGACCGCCTACAATGCGGGCCGCCGGATGCAGTTCGATCGAGCCAAACCCCGGGCTTATGCCCTCATGGTGCTGGAGGATGAGCGGACCAGCTCCATCTGCCGCCCCCTGGTGGGCCTGGTGCTTCCAGCCGATCACCCATTCTGGGAGGACCATTGGCCGCCCTTCCATTTCAACTGCCGCACCACGGTGCGGGGGATTTATGAGGAGGAGATCGCTCAGGTCCCTGTGCAGAATCTATCCATGGCGAAACTACGGAAAACCTTTAAGCCGCAGGAAGGGTTTGGGGGGAATCCGATAAAAAGTGGATCGTTCTATGAACTAACGGACGAAATGGCAAAACGGGCCCTTCGATACGGTATTATGAAGGATCTCAAAGACTTTGCCGATAAAGCCGGGTTTAGAAGTGTCAGGCTGTACAACCCTGAATCTCTAGAAGGGTTTGAGCTAGTGCAGGAATATCCATCTGGTGGTAAGCTGTATAAACATGAAAGCTATAAAGGCAAGAAACTGCCGGAGGAACCCATTGCGCAACGCTTGGCAGGAGAAGGAAGAATGGTGAAGCTGCTTCCTAGGAGTGATTTGCTGAAGAGTCCGGATCTTATGGTTGATGGGGAGGTGTGGGAGGTGAAAACACCTACAGCAGGAACAAAAAATAGCATAGTCCAAGCGTTGAGAACAAAGCAATCAGACAACATAATACTATACCTTCCTGACGCTCTCTTTGATGATGCTAAGACGCTATCGCATGATAGAGTGAACCGAGGAAAGGCAAGCCTTATATGGATCATTACACCGTTAAAACAGGAAATGATCAGAAAATAACTTAAAAAATACAAGGGGCATGTCAGAACATGCCCCAGGCGTGGTGGGTGCCGCTGGACGCACCTTCCAATATAAAGTATCATTATATGCCGTCCCATTGTCAACCCCCACAGCAGAAACCCCCAATCGTAGATCACAGACCCATTCTAAAAATCGATTTTCTAACAGCAATCTAACGCTACAATCGATCCGAAGGGGCGGGGTAGTATAAATCACCCCCCCCCGGAAAATACCCCCTTTTTTGGGCCGTTTTTTGCGACCCCCTGCCTATCCCCAATTCCAGCAAACCTGGCCGGGATCTGCTACGTTTGTGGCATGAGACAACGCATCCGTGAGCTGGCGAAGGTGGGGATTTTCGGCTCGGTAGACAATCCGCAGGTGGTGACGGAAAGGGATCTGCGGGAGATAGC
Source organism: uncultured Spirochaeta sp. (assembly GCA_937140905.1). GTDB lineage: Bacteria > Spirochaetota > Spirochaetia > DTKZ01 > DTKZ01 > DTKZ01. The sequence continues at coordinate 58,618 of CAKZQO010000053.1, read as the reverse complement.
TGAAACCTTTCCGGAGGTGAGGAAGGCTCCGGTGAGCCTGAATGGGCACTGGCTGGATCCTTCCCGTCCCCGGTTGGGGAACGTGGTGGCCGTCACCTACGACGAGACAACGAAAACCTTGATTGGCACCATCGAGGAGCAGGAGGAGCTAGCCGAGGCAGTGGACAAGGGGTACTTTCCGGATGTGTCCATTGGGGCGAAGCGGCGGGCTGTAGACGGGAAGATGTATTTGCACCACGTGGCCTACCTCGGGGAAGAGCCACCTGCCATAAAAGACTTAGTGAACAATATTCAGACAACCCTTACCCAACCGGCGGCGTTGGCAGCAACCGACTCCGAAGGCGTGATCCAACTGCCGTCCGTATCAGCTGCGAATCTCGCGTTGTCGGACACCCCTGCAGGAGCGGGGGCATCTCAAGAAAAGGGGAGAGCGGACATGACACTGGAGCAGGCGCTCGAGAAGCTGGAGGCGGAACAGAAGAAGAGCGAGAGCCTCAGTCGGGAAGTGAATCAGTTACAAGAACGGCTGGGTGTGGTGAGTCGGATGTATCCGGAAGTGATCGAGCTAACAGATTCTGAGAAGAATCAGTCGGCGCTGGCAGCACAGCTACGGGCCGTAAAGAAGGTAGAGCTGCAGAGAGCGGCGGAGGGCCGAGTGCCCAAAGCGAAGGAAGGGCTCCTGCTAGCGCTGGCGGATCGGCTGCCGCTAGGTGGAAGCATAGAGCTGTCGGAGGGCGAGGCGAAACGGAGCGTGGGATGGCTGGATCTGTTGCGGGAGCTAATTGAATCGATACCCCGGCCTGTACAGGAGGGCCGGATGCAGCTCTCGGATCCTGCACAGAATGAGAAACCCCTGGAATTGGGGCGGTTACTAAAGCATGTGTGATAAGGAGGAAGGAGTAAATGAATGCGGTATTGGGAACGTTAGAGTATGGGGCCTCATCTATAGTGAGCCTTATTCACCCTCCGGTACTGAAGACTCTGAAAGCGAAGGCGAACAATGGGGTGTTGGCCGCGGGGCTTTTGGTAGCGAAAGATAGTAACGGGGACGTAGTGGCGTATGATCCACAGGGGGCAGCCCCCCTGAATGTGTGTGTAGGGGTGTTGGCCCAAGAGGTGGATACTAGCCGGGACAATGCGGCGGTTGTGCTGCGGCACGGGACGGTGGTTCGAGAGAAGCTTCGGGTAGGGTCGAGTGCGCCCAATGCGGCAGATCTTGCGGTGCTCGAGAGCTTGGGAATCTTTGCGGTGTAACAGGAGGAGGAAGAGATGGACTTAAAGAAGTTCTTCACGCGGGAAGCGATTGTAGACACGTTACAAAGGCTTCCGGAACTGCGGACTCCAGTAATGGATCTGATCTATCCGAATCGGGTAAACCATCCGTTTCCCGTAGTAGGATACAGAGATCTGGGGCTTCCATCGGGGAATATCCCCGTGGTGCGGAGGGGTAGCCAATCCTATCCTCTTGTTCCAGCAGACGGATCAGTGACGATGATTGAAGTGCAGCCGGTGAATCCTTCGGTGTTCCTATCGGCTGCGGATTTGAACAACCTGAAGCTACTGGATCCACAGGGTCAGCAGCAGTACATCGACAATCAGATCGATACTCTGCGCCGTGCGTGCCGCTCGACCGCCGAGGCCCTGGCGGCCCAGTCCTTAACGGGCACCATCAGTTATCCCCTACGGGGCGAAGGAGGAGCGCTTCTCACCTACGATATCGCGTACGGCACCCCCGCATCGGTTACGGAGAGCAAGAAATGGGACGAAGCGAACACAAAGGTGAGCGACATCATCAAGACCCTTGGAAAAATGATGGATACGCTCAAAAAGAGCGCTCCGGCCATGGATGTGGTATTTCTCTGTGGGTTTGATGTGTATGCGGCGCTAGTGGAGAAGATCGGTGCACTGCCCAACAGCGCCATTGCTCAGGTGGGAGCGGATTTCATCAGTATCGGAGGGGTGGCAAAGATCCAGTTACTGCCAGCTACCTACATTGACCTAAACACGGGGCAGGCGGTTTCGGCAATTCCAGCTAAAACTGTTTTGGCAGTGGATCGGTCTAGCGGGTTCAAGCTGATCTATGCCGCGCTGGACAATTTGGATGCGGGGTTGGTGGCTCTGCCCTTCTATGCGCAACCGGTGAACACCCAGGATCCCAGCGGGGTGAAGATCATTGGGGAATCGAAACCCCTTCCGGTACCCAACGTGAAAGGCCTAGTAAAGTCGGTTGTATTGACCTAGGCCACCCATTGGGCTGTCCGGGAGCCAAGACAAGATTGATTATAGAAATCCCGGGCAGCCTCACTAGCTCTAAGGGGGATGAGAGGAGATGGTGTACGGTAGATCTAAGATCGATGGCTTAGCCCCTGAAGCAAGACGGAGATTCCTTGAAGCAGAGGCGGATCTCGTCCAGTTAAGCTTTGATGTGTTCATTACCGAAACCCGTCGACCCATCCTGCGGCAGCTTGCCTACTTTGCCCAGGGCCGCTGTGGCTTAGAAGAGGTAAACCAGGTGCGGTCGGCGGCGGGGCTGCCGGCCCTGCAGGAAGCGGGGAGTGTAATAACCCATGCGGACGGGATCCTAAAGCGTAGCAAGCACCAGGACGGGCTTGCGCTGGACCTTGTACCGTTTGAGGCTGAAACGGGGCGGTTGTTGTGGAATGCGCCAGAGGGCGTGTGGCTATCGCTAGGTAAGATTGCGCGTAAACATGGGTTTGTGTGGGGAGGGGACTGGAAGAGTCATCCGGCGGCCACGTTGGGGTGGGATTGCCCGCACTGGGAGGTGGCGTGAGGCTGACAGATTTCGACGATCTACTAGGGCAAGAGGGATCGGCAGGGGTCCGAGGTTATGAGCAGGTTCCCGCCGTAGTGGGCACCCCCGTAACGGCAGCTGAAATTAAGGACCGGCTATCCACCCGGCTGTACGAGCAGCTCGCCGATGGATCCGAGGATAGGGTGACGATAGCGATGCAGCGGGCCGTAGTACGAGCATCGGCTGTCTATGCACGCCTGGGCCGAGTCCTGAATCTGGATGTATCGATTGACCGGGAGGTGGCGATCCTGCTCACGATCTACGAGTTACACCTAAGTTTAGGGAATGCAGAGGCAGGCCGAGAGTATCGCATCCATGCGAAGGATCTTATTGTTGCCACCTACGGGAATTATCCAGAGGCGGAAAAGCCCTTAGAGGAAAAGCCGGCGCTGGGCGCTCTTACGGTGCCTAAACGAAAGGACTGGCCATGATTCTGGAGGTATTGGAACAGAAACTTCGAAATCCCGCCTTACTGGAAGGTCTGGGGGGAGTGGCAGTGAGCCTGGTGCAGAAGAACATTGAACAGGGTTCCTGGGTTCCGAACGCCGCACTCACCGTATCGGTGAAACAGGGATCCAAACCCCTACGGGACCGGGGGCAACTCCTTTCCTCTATTACCTACCGGGTAAAGGGAAACAACGTAGAGGTCGGAACAAACCACCCGGCCGCAGAACTTCTGCACAACGGGGGCGTCGTGCGGCCGGTGAAGAGCAAGGCTCTTGCAATCCCCGCGGGTCCCTGGGTACGGACCCTGATGCGGGGTACTGATCTACAGCCTCGGGTGATGCTGGATCAACTGAAGGGTTCGGGCTGGTCGATCTGGAGGCAGGGAAACGTAGTAATGGGACGGAAGAAGGGAGGCAAGGAGCCGATGCCGCTGTTCGTCTTGAGAACCTCGGTAACCATTCCAGCCCGACCATTCATGAAGCTTCCGCCCGAGTCGGTACGAATGCTTACGGATTACCTAAAACGGTCGGTGGTAGAGGGGTAAGGCGGTGCAGGCATCCGAGGTGTTGCAGTTATTCGAAGCGCAGTTAAAACGCAGGACAGAGGCGGAGGGAATTAAGCTGAAAGTGCTCTGTGCTCCCCTGGCGGTACGGGAGCCCGGCATATCCTTACGGCTACTGCCCCGAAAGGTGCTCCCCCCTCCGCGCACGCAGGCTGCACGCACGGAAGATAGCCGAGCCCTTGTGGTAGCCCTTCTGCTTGCTGCACGAATTGATAGCGATACAGCTCTGCGGCGCTTTCTATCTGCCAGTGAGTTCTTAATCGATCAGAGCCAGGATGTCAGAAGGCTAGAAGACACGCAAGGGAACACGATCCCGAACACTCGGATTGTTTGGACCACCAGTCCGGAGGATGCAGTATTCGAGGATCCAGCGGAGGACACCGTTGTGTGGGCGCGAGAAGAGTGGAAAGCAACGATCTTTTTTACATAGGGGGAGGAAGTATGGATGATCTAGAACGTATCAAGGGCGCGGCGGATTGTGTGGTGACGCACGTGTATGAGCAGGGGCGACTGACGGCCCTCCGCTACCGCAGCGCCCTATTGGGAGCGGAAGCGGAGGAGCGGGTGGAACTGAAGGAACACCCTAGCGGCAAGCCGGAAGGTATTGATATGGGCTTTAGCCCGAGAAAAAAACAGAGGGAGGAATAAGGTATGCCAGAGTATTTAACTCTTATCGGAGACGATGCGACGATCGAACGGGTGGAGTTTGACGAAGAGAAGGTCGGGGACGGAACTAAAACCTTTGACACCCATGCGGGAGGCACCGGCAAAGGAAAAGGCGAATGGCTGATTACCGCAAAAGCATCCACCGGAAGCATATTCGGCGCCTTGAACGTGGGAGACCTATTCCCTGCCGATGGTACGGAAATAATGGTCGTCGGGGACAAGGCAAAGAAGGCGATTGCCACGCCCTTCCTGGATGCTACCTCATGGAGTGCTTCCTTCAGCGCGAAAGAAATAGAAACAACGCGACTGGTGAACAAGGTACTAACCTACCGTAAGGGAAAAGCGGATGCGGAGGGGCAAGTGAAGGGAATCTTCACCCTGGGGGTTACTGGGGAAGCGGGAGGGCTCCTGAATCAATTTGTGAAGATCGTGAAAAGATCAGGCTCCACCGTTACCGTGAGCGAGATTAACTCTAGCCCCCTATACATCCGGGGAGTAATCCGAGACACCAACAAAACAGGAGAAACCTACGCCTTCCTATTTGCGAGGATCGAGCTATACGGGGTGAATCTAGGAGCCGAAAGCGGGAACAAGCAGGAGTTCACCAGCAAGTTCCGCTTCGTGGCAGATCCCGTGTACTATGAACGGGTGTTGTAACGGAGGACAAGGATGGAGCTACAGTTTTCCACCAAATTAACCTATGTCCCGAAGTTTCGCGGGAATCGGGAGGCAGCGGAATCGGACCGGATCGTGGTCACGTATCGTAACCCCACGGTAGCAATGAAAGCGAGACTTCTTCCGCGGCCTGAGCTGCGGTTCCGTTACGATGCCCAGGGCAACGTGCAGGGCGGGGAGACGGTAGTGGTGCAGGACCGCAAGACCCTTATTGACGGCATGCTGGTGCGGATTGAGGGGCTGGTGTGCACCATTGATGGGGAGAGGAAGATAATCACCGACGCCAAAGGGCTGTGGGAGGCCCCCGCTGCATTGGACGAGCTCATCGATGAACTGGCAGAGTTTTTCCGCTCAGAACTCGACTCCAAGGTGGACGAAAAAAACTGAGGGTGGCTTACCGGCTATTCCTGGACGGTAAGCACCAGGCAAAAATCCGGCCCGAGAAACGGGACAGTCTTGTCCCTACCGGAGTGCTGGATGAAGAGGGTAAGCCGATCTTTATCAGCTACCGACAAATCCCTCTGTATGTGAATGAACAGTTCTATCAGGCCTATAGCTGGTACGTGCAGACAAAACTCCTCGCACCCTATCCACCGTACCCAGGGGGGTGGATGGACTGGCCAGAGGTGGCCGTAGTGGTTCTGCGAGCTTTCAACCTTGAACAGAATCGGATGGAGCAGGAGCAGCTAGAAATCAATGACCGAAGAAAAGCTTAGACTGGAAATCCAGATAGAAGTGCAGAAAGCCCTCTCCAGCCTGAAGACCGTATCGCAGGACCTAAAAAAGCTCGGCCAAGACGTGAAAACACTTGGCCCCTCCTCTGAACAGACAAAGGCCGTTTTAGCCAACTTAAATAAAGAGATCCAATCCGCCACCCAGTTTGCTCGCCTCATGGGATCCGAGGTCCAGGGCTTACGGGAGAAGCAGCAGGCTCTGGAGGCGGCCATGCGGCAGCTGATTGATCAGGGTCTGGATCCCCAGGGGGAGCAGCTACAAGATTTAAAACGCCAATATGAGGAAACGGCCCAGAAGCTGGAACAGCTGGGTGAGGGGGCGAATACGCTGGAGACGAAGATCGGTGCCCTTGCCCAGAGTGGGGCGTTTGCGGCTATGGCTCGGCAGATCTCTGGCTTCGCTATAGAGGCAGTTACTGCCTTTGCCCAGGCCGAGCAATCGGTAAAACGCCTCGAGATGGCCTTTGCGATGCGAGGAGATACCGCGGGCGCGCATCGGCTGGCAGAGTTCGCGTCCCAGCTACAGGCTCTTACCGGTGCAAGCGACGATTATGTAAAGCAGCTCGCCGCTGAGCTTGCCATGCAGGGTAAAAGCGAGGCGCAGATACGGCAAATCCTCACCGTCGCCGCAGACCTCTCGGCCGTCACGGGAGAAGAGCTGGCCGGCAGCGTACAGGAACTCACCGCAACCCTCAGCGGCATGGTGGGCCGTATTGGCCGCCTGATCCCGCAGTTAAAGGATCTCACAGAAGAGGAGCTAAAGGCGGGCAAAGCCATTGAGTTAGTAGGCAGTCTCTATGCAGGGGCGGCCCAATCCATGAGCGGGACGAGCGCGGTTGCCTTCAAGCGGATGCAGGAATCGGTGGGCGATCTAATGGAGGCCATGGGGGAAGGTTTGGCCCCGCTATTGACTATGGCGGCTAATGCGATCGGTACGGTGGCCTCGGCTGCTGCCCAAGCAGGGCCAGTACTGAAAGGAGTCCTTGCCTTTTCCATCGCGGCAGTGTCGGCTGCTCTCACGGTGCTAGCCGCAAAAACAGCCCTCTCTGCCGCAGCGCACTGGACAAAGTTTGCGGCAGTTATGGCAGTAAATAAAGCTCTGGCCATGTTAAACCCCCTTTTACTAGCCGGTATCGCGGCCGTAGCGGCAGGAACCGCGGCTGTAGTGGCTTACGCAAACTCCCAGTCTAAGGCTGCTCAAGCGATGGCGCAAACAGGCGAGGCTTCTCGTAGCAGTTCTTCCTCTTTCCGTGACACCTCCCAGGCAATTGACCAGGCACGAGCTGCATTAGAGGCCTACAAGGCAAGCCTGAAAGACAAAAGCATGGCTGAGTTGAACGCTACCCTCGTCACACTGCGCTCTAACCTTGCGGCCCTCCATGCGGAAAAGGTTAAGGATGCGGCAACCAGGGCACTCCTGTCGCAGACCCAGGCGCAGATTGCCATTGTAGAGCGGTTGATTCAGGAGAAAAAAGACGAGATCGCCGGCAAATGGAAAGAGCAGTGGGCGGAAACCTATGAGCGATTCCAGGCGCAGGCTAAAGGGCCCGAGGCAGAGATCGAGTACGAGAGGAAAAAGAAACTCGAAGAAGCGGCTGCAGCCTACATTGGAACACTAAATCAAAAGACTATTGATGAAATCAACGCCTACTACAACGCCAGGCGAAAACAGGTGATAGAGTCCCTTGCACTTACGGAGCGCGAACAGTTGGCTCGCCTTACTCAAACCCGTATTGACGACTTGGAGGTAGAACGGGACCGTGCCCTTGCCTCCTTTAGAGGATCTGAAGAATCCCGGGCACGGATAGCGGCTTACTACACCGAGCTGATTGCCTCCACGCGGATCGAAGAGGAACGAAAAGCCGCTCGGGAGCGAATCGAGCAAGAACTAAAGGTTACCGAGTTCGAAGCCAGGCTCACGGAAACCAGGGTGGACGATCTACGAGTCCAGATGAACCGGGAGCTTGCCCTGTTCGAAGGAACCGAAGAACAGAAAGCACGCCTTGCCGCTTGGTATGCCGAACAGATCCGCAAAACCGAAGAAGAGGAAGCTAAGAAGGCTGCAGAAACCCGGATAGAAGAGGCAAAACGGGCTTTTGAGGAAAGCCGGCGCCTGGCTGCACGGCAGGGACAGTGGGGAGCCTACGCTGCCAAGACCTTCCAAACACAGGCCGCATCAAGCGAAGTAGGTAAGATGGCTGGCTTTGCAGGCACTTTCGCGATAGACCCAATCACCATGGCCATTGAGGCGATCGTAGAGTTCGCCCTCTCTGTCGAGAACGTACAGAAGGTTCTCAACCCCTTTAAGACTATTCTAGAAGGGGCTAGAAAGCTATTAGAACCCCTGCTAAACAACGCCCTACAACCCATTGTGGATGTTCTTCTTCAAATCGGACGCTCTCTGGCCCAGACCCTCGCTCCCTTTCTCAGCCAAACGGCGCTATTCCTTCGGATCCTGTCCTCTGCCCTGCAGATCGCCCTTGTTCCTGCCCGTCTCATCGGGCGAGCTTTCGAATGGCTGAATAACCAGGTGATCGTTCCCTTCGGTAACGCGGTTATAAACATTGTCAACGGGGTGATCCGGACTATCAATTGGGTATTGGGCTGGGTGGGAGTTTCCATCCCCTACCTGGAAAAATTGAAAACAACTGATCAGATCGTCCAGGAGCAAGAAGAAATCCGCAAAAAAATGGAGAGGATATCCGAAGAGATGGATCGGGTGCGGGAGTCTTTCTCGCAGCGACGCAGGGAGATCGAAGACGCATACCAGAAAAACATCGCGAGCCTACGCAAGCTCTTGGAGGTAGGTGCGCTTGGGGAGGCGGAATACGAAGCACGGGTAGCGGCCGCCAACGCACAGAAGGAGGCAGGGCTTGCTCAGCTTGCTGCCGCGGAAGCGGCGCAGCTAGCGACACTCCAGTCTATTTACAACCAACTAAGCCAGGGGATAAACGTAAAAATCGTGGGAACAGTAGATCAGTTGTCAAGCGGAGGCTCCCAGCCCACTCGTGCCCAAACTGCGCTGAGCAGTGGGTTTAATCCCTACAACCTAGTCGGGGCTGCCTTAGGCGCTGGGCTAGGGAGCTTTCTAGGTCCCGTAGGAACTGTCGCAGGAGCCGCCCTGGGAGCACAGGCAGGAGGATATATAAAGAAAGCGGCCGATTTCGTAGGAGACGCTACCCGTAAAGCAGGCAAGACAGTCAAGAAGCTGTTTTCCTGGGATGTGGGAGCGTGGAGAATTCCTCAGGATATGTTCGGGCAGGTCCATGAAGGAGAGATGATCGTGCCCCGTACCTTTGCCGAAGGGATCCGAAGGGGGGAATTAGTGCTTAAAAACCCTTCTACATCCACCCCCGAGGTGGTGAACATCACATTGTACGTCTCTGGATCTGTGGTCACCCAGGATGAGCTAGCTGACTCAATCCTGCTTGCGATGGCAAAGAAGAAGCGAAGGAATACGCTTCCCGTTGGAGCAATAGGAGCGTATGCATGACGATCACCTGTAAACTGATTGTGGGTACCCAGGAACACGATGTATCTGCGCTCGTTCGAGCCTACCGATCCACAGACTATGCTTGCAACGAAGAGTTTCGCCATGCGGTGAGCACTCGAGTAGTCGTATTCCGCTACTCATCGGATCTACTCACCTTGCTTGCCGCGGAAGGTGTCCTAGCTACCGTGGATTTGGAGGGGGTGCGAGAGTTCACTGGTCGGATAGCTCCCTCCTCGTTGCGTATCCAATCCCACGGCGCCTCGGTATCGGGGCAGCCCGATGTCGCAGACATTGAGGTAGAGCTAGAGGACTTTACTTACAGGCTAGAACGAAACATTACCCCCTCAGACGGGTTAGTCATCGAAAATGCCTATGTCTGCCATCCGTTGTACCCAGCCCAAAGCGCCGTTCATCGGTTACTCAGCCTAGCAGGTGTAGAGTTCGATCTATCGACAACTATCGACAGGGTCCTGCAGGGATTTTCCGTAGATGAGGGCACGATTAAAGACGCATTAGACACCCTCCTCTATGAGTATGGGTTCACTTACCGGTTCGATTCGTATGGGAAACTGGTCCTTTTCCAATATCTGTACGACACACCTAGTCCATCCATCCTCCTCACGGAGACCGACATTCAAGCCCCGCTGGAGATCGAGAAACTGCCCAAAGAGGCAGATGCAGTAGAACTATCCTACTACCCCTTAAAGTCCAGGACGAACACCCTGCTGTACATGGCAGACTTGCCCTTCGGAGACAATGGCTTGCGTTCAGGATGGCCTATCCAACCAGGATTCCTATGGCCCGAGGAAGCAAACGTCCAGGAAACCTGGTTCGAGTACGATGACAAGGCCCTGGCACACCGTGTTAATGAACGAGGAGAGGTGGAAGTGAATAAAGATTTCTCCTCCCTTGTGCTTACGAAGAATCACACAATCGAGGAAAAGTACGAGTTCGGCATTCACCGGGAAGTTGCCATCTTCGAAAATCGACGCGCCAGGATTGCTTACCGCAATACCGACATCTCCCCTCGCCACATCTACTATTGCAACATTCGAGGCGACGTCGTGTATCGATCCGCAGAGGTGGTACTGCGATACGATCTAAAACCTAACCCCGCATCCGTAGACCGGTACGACGCCCTCTATATTCATGACGGCGACACCGCACGAAGGCTATGTGCCTTCCGTGCCGAGCGAATCCGTTCCGCTTGCTGGCGGTACCGCTTCAAGCTAGACTACTCCCTACCCCTCGGATCAATTCTCCGGTTGATCGACCCTTACGCAGGCATCGATGCCCTGGCGCTACTAACGGAGCGGTCGTTTGACGCAGAGACCCAGGTCTACGACTACCGATGCGTGGGCCTGGCTGCCCCCACCCTTGCCCAACCCCGTTCCCTCGCAAAAACTATCAAAGGACCTGAGGGATCTGCAGACGAGTTGACGCTGTTGGGGGCTGCGCGTTTAGAGTTGACCCCTGAATCCTGTTCGCTGAATGCAGACTGGAATGGAAACGTGTCTCTATCGGATGCGAAAACGCAGATAGAAGTACGCTTGGCGGATAAACTAGATACCTCAAACTGGCACTTGAGCGTAGCAGAATCCTCCGGAGTACGAGGCTATCTGATCCAGCAAACCTACTACGTATCTCGATTGGACATTGATGCAGGATATGTGGATATTCTGGCAACGCACAAGAACATGAGCCTCTTTTCACCGTTATACGCAAAGTGGGGAGATCGTACCCTTGGCTCCTTCCGGTTTGCAAAAGCGATGCAATTATCCAAACGATTCTACGTATCTAAGATCGCACCTGTCGGATCGGATCCGCTCTCTCAATCTCTACCCGCAAATCAAACTTTTATTGAAAACTTATCTAATTATACCTTCATAGAAAAGCTATTCTCTAAATACATCAAACTACAACCTGGAGGATCGATCAGAGGTGGAAACCGCTACACAGAGGATGGAACGGATACTGGACAAGCAGTCCCCGGTTTCTGGCAAGGATCAAATGGTCAGCTCAAGATTGCAGATGGTCTGATCGACATTAAGGATGCTATAAACCGAAGAATCAGAATCTCTACAATCGATGGATTAAAAGCGCTAGACGCACAAAACAAGATAATCCATGATATACCGGACCAAGCTATCGCGAATGGTGAATATTATATGGGCCACATGATTTGGTGGAATGATCCAGGCGTTACCCTTGTTAACACTCCCATCACCACTTCTCAAGTATGGTACACAGTTAATATTGCCAGACGATCCTACACTAACATTAAAGGTGTAATTCTAGACGTTTACTGCTCATACAATCCAGCCCAAAATGTCGCGTGGGGAAACACACGAGTAGCATTTCGGCCGTTTGGTTCCAACCTAGGACCTGTGGACTGCTTTACTCCTTACGTATCGATGAATCTAACGGGAAGTTATGTAGATTATTTAAGATCTTCTATGATGTTAATTATTCCTGTTGGGCCGAATGGATCAGAGCTATCATTCCAGTACTGGCCTGGACAGGAGTTGGAGCTGTTATTTATCGGTCAACGGGGGATATTGATATGAAGGGTGTGTTATTAGTCGTCTCTATCATATTGGCTACATCGTCCTGTTCCATAAGGGACAGCTATGATGTGATTATTGCTCCTGAGGAAGTACGCCAAAAAGCAATTGAGTACGCTCGGAAATACATTGAAGCGGGAGCAGGCTATCAATGGGGAGGGCAGGATCCGTTACCGAAAATCGTAGTTGATTGTTCGGGATTGGTTATCCGCTGTTATGAATATGCTACAAGGGATTATGGATATTTTCTCCTATTTAAAGATGAGACTTCTTATGGACTAAAAAGATATACAAAAGAACTTTCCTTGTCTGAGCTGGGCCCAGGAGATCTGCTTTTTATGGGAGAAGATAACCGTATATCTCATGTGGCCTTATTTGTAAAAACGGAAGCGGATAGAATTGTATTTATAGATTCTACGCTCAAGTCTGAAGAAGGAATCAACGGCGTATCTGAGCGTAGCTACTCAATGAATGATCCTAGGTTTATCTCCTTTGGAAGGCTATATATAGGAAAACCATGAAGCCGATCTATTCTGTCCAGATCAAAAAAATCTGCGGTAGACAGTACCTAGCTGGTTATACTCTATCCCGTGAAGTTGAAGATACTACTGTTGTACAGATATCTAAGAATGAGTTGTCAGGCCCTCTGCCAGTTAATCTTGTCGGAGAAGACGGAGAGTTGCTGTGGGTAATAAAAGAAGATGGAACGTTGCAATACGACCCTGCCCCTATCCCACCTGAAATCCAGATGAAGAAAGAACTGTCGCTGTACCAGGATTATTTAAATCAGACGGACTGGTACATTATCCGCAAATTAGACAATGGAAAGGAGCCTCCAAATGAGGTGATCATCCAGCGAGAAAGGGCTAGGAAAAGGATCAGTGAGATCCGTACATACTTAAAAAGCTTTAAGGAGGACATATGAAAGGATTGCCCATGTACCTACAGACCCGACAGGATTGGCTTAATGCGTTCGAGTACACAAAAAGACATCCTACAGAAAGTCCTGTTCTAAAAGAACGCCTTCGGGCATTACTCCAAAGCAGGACCGTCAAAGTACTTAGAGGCGGGGTGCAAAAATCGCCTGAGGATCTTCTTCCCGAAGACTTTGAAGACCAGCTCGACCCCAGCTCTCCGTTCGCTCTGTCCGGTCTCAGCGAGGCCGAGATTCAATCGATGATAGACAAACTGTAAAAAGGAGGGACGTATGTCTTTATACCGAGTGAAAGACTATGTGGACGACGCATCTGTAGAATGGCTTGCATTGTTCCATGATGTAAAATCCCCCGGACCAGCCTACCTGGAGAAAAAGAACCCCTTCTCCTATACGGAGAACAAAATAATCGTAAAAAAAGATACGGTTATATCCCTACTAAACCAAACATGGAAGATCTACACCGTACGGAACGACATTGAATTATCTGCCCTAGATCTGGATCAGGGTTCTTCGTTTGAGGTAGGAAAAGATTATTACGTCTATCTCTGTGATAACGGCGGAGATGGAGTGTTTAAGATCAGCCTTAACTCTACTTACCCTGCTGGGTATACGGAAACATCCTCCCGCAAAATCGGCGGGTTCCACTACGGGCATATCAGGATTGTTTCCAGTGATGGCCTCTGGGTGCCTATAGATGGCAGCGGTGTAAAATTCGGCAACGGCACCCCTAACTGGAGAGATAATGTAACTGTAGGGATTGTTCCCAACAGCGTCTGGGACTTGAAAAACCGCCCTATATGCTCACCTGAAGGTATGGTAAAAATCGGCCATATCTGGGTAGATATCTATCTTTCCAGTGCCGCAGAGACCATCACATTCGAGAGCGGCACGAACGGCCTCCATATCGCTTCTGGGCGCCTACAGTCACGATATGGCCAAATCCCGGTGTCAGGCACCGAGGGGCTGAACTGGTATACCTTCAATGAATTGGCCAGTCGTATAGGGAAGCGACTCCTAACGTATGGGGAGTGGATCAGGGCCGCCTATGGGAATCCTCAGGGGCTTGATAATGCAGACACCTACGGGTGGACAAAAACAAGCAACACGGGCCGCACCCGTACTGGATGCCGAGTAAATCCCTCCACAGGCGCATATGATCCTAGTACGGGCGTAAAGCCGGCGGCCATTAGCGCATATAACATTGTGGATGCAGTAGGGAATCTCTGGGAATGGTTAGATGAACTGTCCAACCGGCATGATTCCACGTCGTGGGCGTGGCAAAACGTGCTGGGTTCCGGTAAGGGGCAGGCGTATCTGCCAAATAACACAGGCCTCGTAGCGTATCTAGTGGGCGCGGGCTGGGGCGACGGCGTGTTTGCGGGGCCTCGGGCTGTGAGCGTGGGCAGCTGGCCGTGGGATGTGGGCGCGTACGTTGGTGTGCGTCTTGCCTGTGACAGTCTGTAATCTGGTATCTGGGGGTCTGGATTGGAAGGGTTTATTTTGTGGCAGAAACTTGAAGATTTTGTGGAATGGTTTTTCCCTATCGTGGACAGATTCCCAAAACATGAAAAGTTTGCCCTGTGTAGCCAGATTAAAAACACTTGCTATGATATCCTGCTTAAGACTATCCGGACAAACAAATCCAAACAGAAACTATCAGGACTGTATGAGATCGACAACCAGCTCGATATCCTTCGGTGGTTGATACGACATAGCCATCGTAGGAAATACCTCAGTCACCATAGCTATGAGACAGCTAGTAAGATGGTGGCTGAGATAGGCCGCATTGTAGGCGGTCTCCTTAAGGGGGCGTGATGTTAGTAGGCGCGAACTGGGACAACGGCGTGTTTGCGGGGCCTCGGGCTGTGAACGTGAACAACTGGCCGTGGAATGTGAGCACGAACATTGGTGTGCGTCTTGCCTGTGAGAATCAACATGACTCGACGATTCGGCGTCACGGCGCCGATCGCAGTGACAGATGGATTGTCAGATCACGCTCCCTGCCGATCCAGTCAAAAGGACTGGAAGGCAAAACTATGCTAGCGCCCTACCTGCGGGTGGGGCGTATTTTTATTGGATAACGAGGTTTAGAGTGTTCGAAAAAGTGTACGATTATCAAAACCTCTATGACGCCTATCTAAAAGCAAGAAAACAAAAACGTTATCGAAAAGAAGTGTTATCGTTTTCATACGCACTAGAAGAAAACCTTATTGAGCTCCAGAACGAATTGATTTGGAGAACGTACAAAGTGGGAAATTACCGTCCTTTCATTGTCTATGAACCGAAAAAGCGCCAAATAGTGGCTCTTCCTTTCCGGGATAGAGTGGTACAACACGCTCTTAACAATGTGATTGAGCCTTTATTTGATAAACGGGTGATCTATGATAGTTATGCTTGTAGAAAAGGCAAAGGCACTCATAAAGCTGCAAGGAGGTTGTCGTTCTTTCTTTCAAAGCCAGGGGTACATTATTATATTAAAGCAGATATTTCTAAATACTTTGCTTCGATAAATCGCGTGATTCTTAGATCTATACTGTCTAACCATATAAAAGACGATGGGATTCTGTGGCTTCTAGACGAGATTTTGAATAGTACGCCAGAAACCGGCCTGCCTATCGGGAACCTTATGAGTCAGCTGTTTGCGAACATTTATCTTCACGAGTTTGACCATTGGATGAAACACGTAAGAGGGGTTAAATACTATCTTAGGTATATGGATGATTTTATTGTGCTACATGCAAGCAAAACGATACTGAAAAGACTGTTGCGTGATATAAACACGTTTTTAACTACTAAACTATCCCTTAGGCTTAATCCTAAAACTAGAATTGACTCCGTTAAAAATGGCATTGAGTTCGTTGGGTATAGGGTATGGGGAGGTAAAAAACTAATTAAAAAACAACATATAAGAAAAATGCAGAAACGCGTTAAGTGTTGGAGAAATGGATCTATTAGTGATGAGAAATTGCTTAAATCTTTTGGCTCGTGGATTGGACATTGTGCCGATACAGCAAGCCATAAAATAGTGGAAAAATTGATGCTACACTGCCTCCAAGCAATGATAAAAAGGCACGAAATTGCCCATTAAGACCCTTAAAAACACGGTTTTTTCTCATTTCAAGTGTAAATTTTTCTCAAATCATGCGTTTCGTTACAACTGGGGAGCCAAAGAATCAAAAGCACCTCCCTTATAGGGAATGGTAAGCCCCTCTTCCTTTGCCACGATATGGTTTTCACTGGGCGCTCCCATCCATACGTCTGCTTGGGGATTGTTAATCTCTGCCTTGATCCGCGCTATGGCAGGGCCAGAGGAAAGGTGCACAAAGGCTACTTTTATCCCTGTATCAGCTGTGAAGGCATCGAGGATCTTCTTGGCGTTCGCTTCATCCACACTGGAATACACTACCACTTTCTGCTCTTGCTTTTCCTTTGCCCCAGAAGCGAAGACAAGGGAAACGGAGAGGAACACCAATAGGCTCATTAAAATCCATCGTTTCATTGGAAACCTCCTGAGATTGAGATTGAGATGTTTCTAAATTTGCAATTTTCATTCCAACTAAAATTTTAAGGCGAAATTCACTTGATCTGTGCAATCTTGGATGACTAATCTTTGCGCATTTTTGTGCAAAGTGTGCATACTTGCCCACAGTGCACGATGGGGCATCTCGTGGGGGAATCAAGGCAACTCATTTCAGGGCAGATACTCAGTTTCCGAAATCCCGTACCGTTTGAGTTTGTAGTAGAGGGTTCGACGAGGCATATGGAGAATCCGGGAGACTTCTGTTTTATTTCCCCGGCAGAGCTTCAAGGTCTTTAGAATAGTTTCCCGCTCGTCCTCTTTCTCTTCCTCTTCCTTCCCGAACACTTGAGGGAGTTCTTTTGCAAGGAGTTCCCTACCTAAGATCTTGGGCCGATATAGGACCAAGATTCGCTCGATCATGTTCTCCAACTCCCGCACATTTCCAGGCCAGGTATGGTTCATGAGAGCGTCTAAAAAAGGTTGGGTAATGTCTGGTCTTTCTAACCCTTCCCTTTGGCAGATCCGTTCGATAAAATGGGAGACCAGAAGGCTTAAATCCGGAAGCCTGTCCCGTAGAGGAGGTACCCAGAGGGGTACTACCGCTAACCTATAGAAAAGATCCTCTCGGAATCGACCCACTCTTACTTCCTGTTCCAAATCCCGATTCGTAGCGGCAATCAAACGGAACTCCGCTTTCACGAGATCCGTACCCCCTACCCGGGTAAACGCTCGTTCCTGGAGAACTCGTAGAAGTTTTACCTGAAGATCTACCGACAGTTCAGAGACCTCATCCAGAAACAAAGTACCTCCCTGGGCAGTCTCGAAGAATCCTATTTTTCGGCGATGAGCGCCGGTGAATGCCCCTGCTTCGTAGCCGAACAGTTCGGATTCCAATAGATTCACGTTAAAAGCCGCACAGTTCACAGGGATGAAGGGTCCTTCCCGAAATCGACTCTTCCGGTGAATAGCCCGGGCTACCAGTTCTTTCCCCGTGCCATTCTCTCCTCGAATCAGCACGGTGGCCGCGGTGGGAGCTACCGCATCGATCCTCTCGTAGAGAGTCTGCATTACCGGAGTGGAACCGATCAGGTACCGTTCCTCTGACAACTCGAATCGCTTCCGTTCCGCCGAAGCGGAAAGCAAACGTCGAATCAACGCCTTCAGCGCCTTGTAATCCACCGGTTTCGTCAAGTAGTCCACCGCCCCTTCCCGAATCACCGTAACAGCTTCTGGGATGGACGCGTAGGCGGTAATGAAGATCAAGGGGATGTCCAACCCACGGGTTCGCAAGGAATGGAACAGTTCCACTCCATTCATTCCCGGCATCTGAACATCCGTGATGATGATATCGGGTTTCTTCTCTAGGGCCATCCGTAAAGCGGATGGAGCATCGGATGCTACCTCTACCGAGTACCCATCACGCCGGAGCACCGCTCCCATCACCTTGAGGATGTTGGGTTTATCATCCACCAATAGGATCCGTGCCACCTTCCCTCCTATTTGATGCAGGCAACCATACCCACACTTCGGTACCCCAACCTGCCTTTGATGAAATCTCTATCGTGCCCCCATGGTGCTCCACGATCCGTTTACTGAGGGACAATCCTAATCCCGTTCCTTCTTCCTTTGTCGTGAAGTAGGGCTCAAACACTTTGGGAAGGATCGCCTCTGGAATACCACACCCAAAGTCCCTTATCAAAATCCCTACTTGGTCATCCTGTTGATCAAGGATCACCTGCACTTCCTTTCCAACACTGGAAGCTTCGATCGCATTGAGGATAATATTGAGGAACACTCGTTTCAACTGCGAACGATCTACCCAACAAAGAGAAAGATGCTCTGGGGGAGCTTGTATCGTAAGGTTCACTCCCCGTTTGCGGGCCATAGGAGTGAGGAGGAGAAGCGTTTCCTGCACCAGCACGGAAAGATCGGTAAGAGCTGTCTGAGAGAGTTCCGGCTTAGCCACCTCGAGAACCTCTTTCAAATAGTTATTCAAGATCCCGATTTCTTCCCGAATCACTCCCAAGTATTCCCGAGCAGAGGGGTTCGTCACTTCTGGGTCGATCAGTTCTACCGCTCCCGAGATGGCCTCCAAGGGATTCCGAATCTCATGGGCCATATGGGTAGCGAGTTTTCCCATGACGGCGAACCGAGCTTCGGCTAGAACCTCCCGCTGAAACCTCACGAGTCGCTCCCGCATGTCCTGAACCGCTTTCACCATGGCCACTATTTCTGGGGACGCGTGTTGAGGTACTTCGATTCGCAAACTTTCCGCTTCTGGAGGAAGCTCCACGATCCTCCGCAGAACGATTCCCAAGGGACGAAACACCTGCAGATGGAGGAGGAAAAACATTGTGATTCCCACCCCTAATTGAAACCCAAAAATTCCAAGAAAGATCCTTCGGTTCCTGGCAATTTTGGTTTTTAGGGTTTCCAGAGTGAAGGCGATTTCCGCCATGCCCGCTAGGGATCCCGCAATCAGAATGGGAGATCGAACGATCAAGATAGATCCCTGGAACTCCGTTGAAAGATCCTTCGGAAGCGCTCCAGAGAGAATCCATCCTTCCTCTTCTTTTCTCGTATCTGAAAGGATTCGAAAATTCCTGTCTGCCACCCTTGCCCATACTACGTCTCGCTCCCTGCGAATGGACTGTAGCTGTTGGTCGATCCGACCGAGTTGCAAGGCAAGAAGCGGTTCCTTTGTGAGATCCGCTAGCGTTCGCACTAAAACCTTTCCTCTTTCCTCCATTTCTTCCGTCAGAAGCTTCTGTTCCCGGTCTACGAATAGAAACCACTGTAGGACAAAGAGAGCCAGAAGAATGGAAAAAACAAGGATTAGTTTACTTTGGAGGGCCATAGTAAGCGTCTACCTTACGGATCTGCTCTGAAAGCGCCATAAGAGCTTCGTTTGGTATTCTATTGGCCGAAAAGCCCGAAAAGGAAGTCCTCTCCAAGATCTGTTTCCCTTCCTCCATTGTGGATAGGGCGGAAAGAGCCCTAACCACATCGTGGAATCTCGCCTCTTCATCGGAAGCACGCATCACTAGTAGAGGAGTCGGTATCTCGGGAAGTGATGCCAGAATTCGCAAATTCTCCAGTACGCGGCTTCCACGGTTCAGGTTCCACAGATACTCTGGGATCGCTCCCACCTCCTTCCCCTTTCCGAACGCAACTCCTTTGAGGATGCTTTCGTGGGAGTCAAGGAAACGGATAGAGCTTCTAGGTACAGGCGAATAGGAACCGAGGAAGGCCAATGGCGCATAGAAGCCAGCCATCTCTTCGTGTGGGTGTTTGAGGTAGAGTTCGAATTCTTGTAGTTCGGAAGTCCGGTAAAAGATAGAGTTTCTGTGTACGATGAGGAAAACCCGATACTCTAATTGCCCCCCTACAACCGTTCGTAGCAATGGCCGGATCCAATCCTGTTCCCTGACATACCAAGCGGGATCAATAAAGCATAGGTCGATCCATCGTTCCTTCAAGGCTTTCAGCAAGGAACGATGTCCATCGAACACTTCGTACTGCAGAACAATCCCAAATCGTTCCTCTATAAAGGTAACAAGTTCGCTCCACGCTTCGGAGGTTTGGAGAGCACTTTCTCCTATCACTACTCCGATTCGGGGAGGAATTCCATACAGGGGACTTCTTCCAGCCAGAAAAATCATCAAAAGGATCAGGGTTGGTAAAAGGGATGCCCCATGAGAAAGGAGCCCCCCCTTCAAGAAAGAAAGAGAGGCTCGATTCTCTAGCGAGTACATCCTCATCCTACTCGTACTGTATCGTCCCAATTACATTGTTGCAATCGGTTATCGGGCAACGCAGAAACAGAGTCTATTGAAGGTGTTCCAGCCCCATTGGGGGGGCACCTCTTCTTCTACTTGTTGAATGAGTTTTCTGCGCACCGCTAGGTAAGAAACAAGGAAGAAAGTATACACAAGGACCGTTTGGAGCAATCCCGCCACTGCGATGAGGGTCGGATCCTGACCTTCCACTTTTCCCAGGGCCACGAGAGCAGATCCCACGAGGTATCCCAACGCATCGGCAGATGCGATACGCCTGTCCCATCTAGCTCGATCACCCTCATAGAGAACTTCCTTCACCCGCTGGAGAAGGTATAGGATAGAGGTACTGAATACCCCAAAGATGAACATCCCGGCCAAGTAAATCACAACTGCATCTCCCTTAGAAGTGTAGATCACCAGTGCCGTCAGAAGTACCTCTCCTGCCATTAAAAAGGGTAGAAATCGGAACAATGTTTCGAATAACCGGGAGTTCTCCATGAGGATACCCAGTAGGGCGGGGAAGGCAGAAGCCATGAAGGATCCTATCGATAGGAATTGAGGTTCTATTTTCCCCAAAATAGCTGAAATATAGAGTGGATTGAGGAATCCGTTAAAAATGTTAGAGACGAATCCCCCAAGCAAGAGGGGGTCCTTGAAATGACCAAGCGCTTTCATAACCGCCTCCTGTTCCGTAATGGTTACGGCCCAGGAGTACGGCGACCCTCCTGGGCCTAGTTGCAACAACTCTTATGAGAGTCGAACGCTTGTTCCATTTTGTAGTTACCTTCTACACAATAAATTACTACATTTTACCCAAGATTGGCAAGCCTCGAATTGCAAGATGATGTTTAGCGGGTACGAAGGGTATTGAGAGCACGGTTGGCTGCGTAAGGAAGAAACCCATACAGTTTCACCTCTCGAAAGTATCGATCAAGAGCATTGTTTGTCTGCGCAAGGTATTCAAGAGAAAAAATCACCTTCCCTCTGGAACGAAGGTCCTGAAAATATTCTATGAGATCGGTTTCCGGCGCAAAGGGATTGTCTTCCAATGCTTCTCCCGGGAAAAAAATACTGGGAGCGATCAGGCCTTGAATCGCTTTAAGGTATTGTTCTCCTTTCGAGATGTTCGAAACAGCGGATAGTAGTCTCGTGCGTTCCTGTACGCAAACAATGAACTCCGGTGCTCGACTGTGGGCATACTCGGATAGCTCAGCAATCAGCTCTACCATCCAATCTGCAGCTATTTGCCTATTCAGAACTGTGGATTCCCCAGTTCGATCATCGGACCAGTAGGTATACGCATCACACCCATCGAGGAGAACTCCGCTAAACCCTTGAGAGATCATCCTATCCAATGAGTTCTTGAGGATTGATCGCCACTCGGAGGACCAGTATTGCACGTTGAATCGGGTCGGTCGGCCATCTGTTAAAGCGATTGCCTTGCCCAACCAGGAAGGATTCCCCGGCATCCAGGAACTTTTCCAGTACGAGCGATGAGATTCCGCTTCTCCTACGGAAAGGTACGATAGGAGGATCTTTCCCGACCCCGATTCCCTTACCCGCCGGATTTCAGCAGCAGACCACATGCCCCCATCGGACCCATCCCTCGAATAATCCATCACAACAAGATCGTAGGGACTTCTTTCGATAGCTGAAAGATCGATATCCTGCAACTGATACGCCCAGCTCTGAACAGAAGAGAGTGTTTTTTCCTCTATGGGCATTGGGAAAAGCGTCCGGCAGGAAGAAAGAAGGGCAAGAATCCAGATCCCTAAAAAACCCATATCTATAGTATACACCTCTTCCAGGTCTTCCGCTGGATCTTCGAGGTGCTTTTTTTCCTGCCTTTCTGAAACCGCTAGGAGAGCGTCGCTTCCCTCCCAGAAATCCCATCCTTCTACCGGGTGAGGCGCCGATACTTGATCCGGTGAGGTTCTACCGCGGCAACTCCCAGACGTTTTCGTTTGTCTTCCTCGTACTCGGTAAAGTTTCCTTCGAACCAATACACCCGACTATCCCCTTCGAAGGAGAGAATATGGGTCACGATTCTGTCCAAAAACCAACGGTCATGACTGATTACCAGCACGCATCCCGCAAAGTTCAACAGTCCTTCCTCCAAAGCTCGCATGGTATTCACATCTAGATCGTTGGTTGGTTCGTCCAGGAGAAGGACGTTAGCTCCCTCCTTGAACATGAGGGCCAAATGCACCCGGTTTCGTTCTCCACCAGATAGCTGCCCCACCTTTTTTCCCTGGTCCTGTCCAGAGAAATTGAACTGGGCTACGTAGGCTCGAGAATTAACCTCCCGCTTCCCTAATCGTAACGTATCTTGCCCACCGGAAATCAGTTCCCAGATCGTCTTATGGGGATCCAGCTTCTCCCGCAATTGATCCACATACGTCATCTTTACGGTTTCACCGATCCGAATGGTTCCCCCATCCGGCTTTTCTTGACCGGTAATCAATTTAAACAGAGTCGTCTTCCCTGCCCCATTCGGTCCAATAATGCCAACGATGGCGCCCGGAGGAATTTGGAAACTCATCCCCTCGAACAGAATCAGGTCTCCATACTGTTTCCTAACATCCTTCGCTTCGATCACTAGATCTCCTAGCCGGGGCCCCGGGGGAATATAGATCTCCAATTCTTTCTCCTGTTTCCCACCATCCTCTGAAAGGAGTTTTTCGTAGGCGTTGATCCGGGCCTTTGACTTTGCCTGCCGTCCCCGTGGACTCATCCGAATCCATTCCAGTTCCCGTTCCAGCGTTTTCTGCCGCTCAGTGACCCGTTTTTCCTCCTGCTGTAACCGTAGTTGTTTTTGTTCCAACCAGGAGGAATAGTTCCCCTTCCAAGGAATTCCTTCCCCCCGATCAAGTTCCAGAATCCATTCCGCTACATTGTCCAAGAAATATCGATCATGAGTAACGGCAATAACGGTACCCGGATACTCTTTCAAATGGTGCTCTAGCCAGGCTACCGTTTCTGCATCCAGATGGTTCGTCGGTTCATCCAAAAGAAGAATATCCGGCTTCTTCAAAAGGAGCCTGCAGAGGGCTACCCGTCTTCGTTCTCCACCGGAAAGCACCCCAATCTTGGTATCGGCAGGAGGACATCGTAAGGCATCCATTGCCATTTCCAGTCTCGAATCAAGATCCCATCCCCCTAGACGATCCAGATCTTCCTGGATTTTTCCCTGACGTTCCAAGAGCTTATTCATTTCCTCATCCGAAAGAGGGGTGGCAAACTGCTCGTTAATTCGGTCGAACTCTTTCAGTAGATCCACTACCGGTTGTACCCCTTCCTCCACTACCTGCCGAACCGTCTTCGCCGGATCCAACACGGGTTCCTGCTCCAAGTATCCGATGGTATACCCAGGGGCAAGGATCGTCTTTCCTAAAAAGTCCTTCTCTACCCCTGCCATAATCCGCAGAAGAGTGCTTTTTCCCGATCCGTTCAACCCTATCACACCAATCTTGGCCCCATAGAAGTAGGAGAGGGAAATATCCTTTAACACTGTCTTTTGGTTGTAAACCTTTCCCACTCTGACCATGGAAAAGATAATCTTGTTCGATTCCTGTTGCGCCATACTAGCACTGTACCATGTCTTGCCAATCATGGTGAATTCCCTCCTCTCGATGAGAATGTAAAAATTCCTATTGATAAAAAGGCATCTATTATGTTAGTGTTTTTCTAAAGTTCTAATAATCCATACACAGGAGGAAAACACACATGAAAGGAAAATGGCTGGTACTTGTACTGCTCATGGGAGGAGCCATCGCGGCGTTTGCCCAGGATCTCACCATCGATTATCAGGTAAACGTAGCTGCGGATGATCCTGCCAACTATTTCACCTTCAAGGGCCCCATCCGCTACATGATGGCAGAGAAAGACACATTCGACGCGGCTACGGGTGCATCAAAGAAGAACTCTACCGAGATGTTCATGCCCTATCTCTACGATGTAAAAGGAAAGCAGGTATTTCCAACTGGACTGCGAGGGCTTTTTCTCTTCGCCGTAGCTCCGAAAAACCAGCGCGTTCTGGATAACCTTACCGTTTCCAAGGCACCGAATGGGGTTATTACCGTACAGTACGTCCATCGAGGAACCGCATACAAACTGGAAACGGATCCACAGGGACGATTCACCTTCCCCAAAGGTAACTATGTGCGGAGAACCATAGGGTTCATCCAGGGTGAAAATCCCCAAGTAATTTCCACGGACTTCTCTTCCGACGGAACAGCTGCCAAAGTAGACTGGAAGAAGGTGTGGAATGCTTCTATTCCGGGAGGAAAGGAAATTAAAGCAGGTGTTGCCACCAAGACAGGAACCATTACGGACGATAACGGAGTAGAGGATGCCATGTTCCAGTGGCAAGGGAGCCTACAAGTCTCCTTCGACCGGAATATTCTGAAGATCAGTGGTGGTCTGAACGCGGTAAAGAAATAGTCCCAACTTCGCCATGTATTCCTGCTATTCCTGCGGAAAGACCTATTCCATCTTAGAGCTCCGATGGAGGTGTGATTGCGGTGGGTTCCTTACTCTACTGGAAGAAACCACCTTTTCTAGGGAAACTTTTGCCAATCGGGGCTACAGTATTTGGCGGTACCGGGAAAGTTACCAACTGCCACCTCATGCCCCTTCCATTTCCTTGGGAGAAGGATGGACACCAATTGTAACGGAACGGATCGAGGGAACGGAAGTCCGGTTCAAGCTAGACTATCTGATGCCCTCTGGCTCCTTCAAGGATCGAGGAGCTAGCGTACTGGTATCCCTCTGCAAGGTGCTGGGGATTGAAGAATTGGTTGAAGACAGTTCGGGAAACGCGGGAGCTAGCATGGCAGCCTACTGTGCGGTAGCAGGGATCAAGTGCCGGATCTTTGCTCCCGCCTATACGCCCGAAGGGAAATTGATCCAGACTCGACTCTATGGGGCGGAGGTAGTAAAAGTCCCTGGAACCCGACAAGATACTAACGATGCGGTGCTGAAAGCTGCAACGACTATCTACTATGGGAGCCATCTCTGGAATCCCTTCTTTGTCCAGGGCCACATGAGTGCCGCTTTCGAACTGTGGGAGCAGCTCCGAGGGGAGCTGCCCCATTCCATCATGGTTCCCCTTGGAAGTGGAGGATACCTGGAAGGTATCTACCGGGGTTTCCGAACCCTTCAACTTTCGGGTTTGGTGAGAACCATTCCCCGCCTCATCGGAGTGCAAGCCCATAACTGTAGACCTCTCTATGAGGCCTACTTCTTGGGCCTTGATGTAGGAGCTCCGGTAGAAACTAAACCTACCCTAGCAGAAGGAATCGCCGTATCCCGTCCTCCTCGAGCATCGGCAGTACTAGAGGCGGTCCGGCGGAGCGGAGGCACTATCCTGTCGGTTTCGGAAGATTCCATACGGACCGCCCATGCTCTCCTCCTTCGGCACGGCTTCTATACAGAACCTACCTCGGCTACGGCTCTGGCTGGGTGGTTGCAAATGCCCGTAGAAGAACGGGAAAACTCCATCATCTTCCTCACAGGACACGGACTGAAAGAATCGGAAAAAATCGCCCAGATCCACGGATTGAAGGTTTGAGGAAACATACCAAAGGGAAGGCCTTCAGAAACCTGCCGAGGGTGACCCTTTTCTCCCCTTTCAAGCCTCTATTAGCCTCGAGGTGCTATCCATGCGATAGCTTCCACCTCCAATAGGGCCCCGTAATGCAACTCCCGGGTCGGAACAACCGAACGGGCAGGTTTGTGGTTTCCGAAGAACTCTCCGTAGATACGATTCACCGTGTTCCACTGACCGATGTCGGGGATATACACCGTCACTTTTACCACGTCTTCTTTGGAACCTCCTGCGGCTTTAATTACCGCTTCCAGATTCCTGAAAACCCGTAGAGCCTGCTCTTCCATTCCTCCTGAGACGAGGTTCCCTGTTTTAGGATCAATGGGCAGCTGTCCAGAGATGAACAAGAATCCTCCCGATAGAATCCCCTGCGCATAGTGCCCCTTTGGTATGGGCGCTTCTTCTGTCAGAATCGTTTTCATGATTAGAGTATAGTATAATACTCATGGGATAGACAGAAGGAAGGGATGCCTGATAGAATAGTAATGCTATCATATTAGTAGTATTTTAATTTGGGAGGAACTTACATGAATCAGAGGAAGTATCGCTTCGAAACGTTGGCCCTTCATGCGGGTCAAACGCCGGATCCGGCGACCTTAAGCAGGGGCGTTCCGGTGTACCGCACCAGCTCGTATGTGTTCAAGAGTACTGAACACGCTGCCAATCTCTTCGCTTTAAAGGAGGCAGGGAACATTTATACCCGTATCATGAACCCTACCCAGGATGTGCTAGAGCAACGGGTAGCCGCCCTAGAAGGTGGGGCAGCGGGATTGGCGCTCGCTTCTGGAACCTCAGCTGTTTTCTATTCCATCATAACCCTTGCGAAGGCAGGGGACGAAATCGTTTCGGCCAACAACCTCTACGGTGGTACCTACACGATGTTCGACGCGATCCTTCCCCAATTCGGTATTACAGTACGGTTCGTCCCCAACAATGATTTCAAATCCCTAAAACAGGCAATCAATAAACGAACCCGAGCTATCTATATCGAGACTATAGGGAATCCTGTATTGGATGTGGCGGACGTAAAAACCTATGCCGAGATAGCTCATGAGAATGATCTCCCTTTGATAGTGGACTCAACCTTCACGACCCCCTATCTTTTAAGACCGATCGAGCATGGGGCAGATGTGGTGGTACACTCCCTCACCAAGTGGCTGGGAGGACATGGGGCAGCCATTGGAGGGTTGGTGGTAGATGGAGCTTCCTTCGATTGGTCTCATCCGAAGTTCGACTTGTTCAACGAACCCGATCCCAACTACCATGGACTACGCTGGGCCAAGGATCTGGGAGACCAAGGGAAACTTGCCTACATTCTGAGGATGCGAACCGTTCCCCTTCGAAACCTGGGCGCCTGCATCTCACCGGACAATGCTTGGATCTTCCTTCAAGGTATTGAAACTCTACCCCTTAGAATGGAAAGACACTGTTCCAACGCACTGAAAGTGGCAGAATTCCTAGAAAAGGATAAGCGAGTTGCCTGGGTGCGATACCCGGGTTTAAGCAAAGATCCTGCCCATGAGATTGCCCAACGATACCTGAAGAACGGATTTGGAGGAATGATGGTATTCGGACCAAAGGGTGGCTATGATACAGCAGTGCGATTGATCGACTCAATCCCCCTCTTCTCGCATTTAGCCAATGTGGGGGATGCGAAAAGCCTCATCCTTCATCCGGCTTCCACGAGCCACAGCCAGCTTTCTCCCGATCAACAGATCGCCGGGGGTTTAAGCCCGGATCTTGTCCGTCTTTCCATCGGACTGGAACACCCGGATGATATTCTAGAAGCCCTAGACGAAGGTTTAAGCAAAGCCGTACGGTAAGCATGAAAAAAGGCATGGACAAAACTGTGAATCTGTTCGCATAATAGAAGCACCATGCGGTGCATGGAAACGAAGCACGAATTCGCATTATGGAAAAAGGAGTAAGTCATGAAAAAGTTAGGCCTTATCGCCCTGGTACTTCTCGTAGGCCTTTCCATGAGTCTCTTTGCCCAGAGTAAAATTACTCTGAAAATAGCCCATCTGAACGCACAACAGCCCTTCGAAATTCCCTCTGCGGCGATTGCGGCGGTCTTCAAGTCCGCAGTAGAAGCCAATTCCAATGGCCGGATCGAGGTCCAGATCTATGACAGCGGCGTTTTAGGGAAAGAGCGGGAAACGATGCTACAGGTGCAGCAAAACATCGTCCAGAGTTACATTGCCTCCACCGGTGGAATGTCTACATTCTATCCTTTGATCGATGTGACGAACCTTCCCTTTGCCTTTTCTAGCTATACTGTAGGGTACAAGGTATACGATGGTGAGTTCGGAAAAGCCATGGCGGAAGACATCCGTCAGAAGACCAAATTGCGGGTTCTTGGTTTTGGGGAATCGGGGGGGTTCTTCATCTTTACCAATTCGAAACGTCCTATAAAGAATCCGGATGACATGAAAGGCCTCAAGATCCGAACCATGACCGTGCCCCTGCATCAGGAAATCATCAAATCCCTCGGAGGATCACCCACCGCTATTGCCTGGGCTGAAGTGTACACATCCTTACAAACGGGGGTCGTAGATGGACAGATGAATCCGATCTCTATCATCAATATGGCGAAGTTCTACGAAGTACAGAAGTACGCCACCCTAACGAACCACCTGTATGCCCCCTACGTTTGGGTGATGAGTGACACATTCTACCAGAGTCTGCCTGCAGATCTACAGAAGGTAGTGTCCAACGCCGCCCAAGAAGCAATCCTGGCAGGTAGAGGACTAAGCCGAATCATCGATTCTACCGAGAAAGGGCTACCCGTGCTTCTTTCCAAGATGCAGGTGTATACTCCCACGCCGGCAGAGATGAAAGCCTTCCGGGACAAGACGATCCCTGCTGCCAAAGCCTTCATCGAAAAGCAGTATGGCAAAGAAGGTGCCCAGTGGGTAGAACGGTTCCTTGCGGCCATCGAGAAAGCGGAACGGGAATAAAAACAGGTTTTTTATGCAACCAAGGGGTTTACACCGTTTTGCCGCAGTATTGAATCGCAGCATCGAGTATGCCTGTGGAATCCTCTTAGGAATCATGACCCTGACGGTTCTCGTTGGGGTCATCTTCCGGTATGTGTTTTTGAGCCCCCTCGGATGGACAGAGGAACTCTCACGATATCTGATGATCTGGACAGCTTCGTTAGCTATATCCGTGGGGATCTATCGAGGGGAACATATTGGTCTGACTTTCGTTCCTGATCGTATCCAGGGAAAAGTAGCTGCCTTCATTCTTGCTTTCGGTATAGACCTTCTTGTATTCGGATTCCTCTTCGTACTTTTATACTTTTCGATTCCCATGGTACAACAGGGGAAAATGCAGATTGCCCAATCTTTACCGGTTACGATGGTCCTGCCCACTCTTTCGATTCCAGTTTCCATGTTCCTGGCTTTGGTCCAACTTTCCATCAAAATCTTTCTTTCATTGTCAGGAAAAGGTATCGGGCTTGAAGAAAAAACCCATGTGGATATATAGGGGTTTCCCATGATCATTGCCGTTACCATAGTATTTTTCACCCTCCTCGTGTTAGGCGTGCCCATTGGGTTTACCCTTGGAATTGCAGGGATCGTGGGTTTGTACCTCAGTTCCCTCAACACCTCTCTCCTATCGATGGCTCCGCTGCAATACTTTTCCGGCCTGGACATGTTCACTCTTCTAGCGATGCCTTTTTTCATTCTGGCAGGGGAAATCATGAACCGTACGGGAATCACCGAACGGTTGGTTCGGTTTGCCAATGTTCTTGTGGGTCACTTGAGGGGAGGATTGGCGCATGCGAACATTCTTGCCAGTGTGTTCTTCGCGGGAATGACGGGAGCCGCCGTATCGGACACAGCGGCCATTGGTACGATGCTGATTCCAGCCATGGAAAAGGATGGGTACGATCTAGACTTCTCCGCTGCAGTCACTGCGGCTTCCTCCATCATCGGTCCTACCATTCCCCCTTCCAACATGATGGTGATCTACGGATCCCTCATGAACGTTTCCATTGCAGGGCTCTTTGCCGCAGGATTCGTACCGGGACTCCTTCTTGCGGCCTTTCTCATGGTTCTTTCCGGGATCATTTCGGCCAAGCGAGGGTATCCCAAATCCCGGCGCAGCACGTTGAAAGAGATCCTCTATGGATTCAAGGACGCTCTTATTCCTCTTCTCATGCCTGTGATCATTCTAGGGGGGATCCTTTCCGGGATTTTTACCCCTACGGAAGCTGCAGCCGTGGCTGTCGGATACGCGGTGATTATTGGGTTCTTCGTATTGAAAAGTCTTTCCATCCGGGATATTCCCGAAATGCTCATCAAAACAGCCCGTATTACAGGTGTAGTGTTCCTCATCATCGGCACAGCTTCCATCCTGAGTTGGATTCTTTCCTTTGCCCAGGTCCCTCAAAAGATTGCTCAGATTATGCTTTCCATCACCCATGAACCTAAACTGGTTCTCCTCATGATCCTGATCCTCATGTTAATCGTAGGATTGTTCATGGATATTGCCGCAGCCCTCATCATCCTAGGGCCGATTCTGCATCCCATTGCGGTAAGTCTTGGATACGCTCCCATTCATTTCGGAATCATCATGGTTCTGTCTCTCAATATCGCGTTGATGACTC
This sequence comes from uncultured Spirochaeta sp., assembly GCA_937140905.1. GTDB lineage: Bacteria > Spirochaetota > Spirochaetia > DTKZ01 > DTKZ01 > DTKZ01. The sequence continues at coordinate 28,203 of CAKZQO010000053.1, read as the reverse complement.
CGCCCGTGGGGGCTTGTCTGTTCGTAGCTTGTAGTATATCGGGTCTGAAACTGTCCGAACTCAGTAAAGCGATCTTCCCTTTCATCATTGTGGAGGTAATCGTTCTTTTCATCGTAGCGTATGTACCCGAGCTCAGTTTATTTTTCCCGAAACTGTTGGGATTCTGAGTCCCCCCTTTTGGAGGTAAAGGATGGGAATCGATACACGTGGACTCACCGTTGCCTTCTTCAACGAAGGGGATGTGATCTTCCGACAAGGCGACCCCGGAAATGTCATGTATATCCTGGTCTCAGGGGCCGTTGAACTTAGAATCAAAGTAGAAAAAGGAGAAAAACTACTTAAGTGCGTAGATACTCCCCATGATTTCTTTGGCGAGATGGCCCTTGTGGATGGCAGCCCCCGTTCCGCTACGGCCATCGCTATAAAACCTACCAAACTAATCGTGGTAGACGAAGCTCAATTCGAGAAGATCGTACTGACCAACGGAAAGTTTGCGTGGAAGATCATCCAAGTCTTGTCCCAACGGATTCGCAACTCCAACATGCAGATATCGGAACTAGTAGAACTTGGTTTGCGAGAACGGGTTCAACGAGGCATGACAGACTATGCTCTTAAGTTCGGAGAAAAAATCTATACAGGAGGATTGAAGATTCCTATCCAGGGAGTGAAAGAGTGGCTCAATACCCGTCTTGGCATCGCTATGAACGATATCGACTCGGTGATCTTTCGCCTTTTAAAGGACGAAACGATTTCCTATGCGCCTACTAGCACAAAAACAAAGGATCATATCGTGCTTAGCGAAGAGTTCATTCGAATCAACAACCGTAGATCATAGGGTAGGAACCAAGTCGTCTCCATGGTGAACGGTGTTTCGCAACCATTCTAAGTACCGTTCCGAACCGCCCGTGATTCTCAGAAAGATCAATTCGGGGACTTCATAAGGATGGATTTCCTTTATGAGGTGTTTGATCTTTTCCATTCTAGATTCAAGGGTCTTCACCAGTAGAATACTTTCCGTATCGAAGTGTACCTGCCCTTTCCACCAGTAGAGGGTGCTGGCATCCTTTAGGATTTGCACGCATGCAGCCGCGTGGTTCTCCACCAACGCACGAGCCAAGGTTTCTGCTGCTTCCGTAGGAGTAGAGATGATGGCAAGACCGTAATCTTCCTCCATACGCACCTCCTATTGAATAGTGTAAAACATCGAAGCCGATTCTTCAAAAAAAAAAAAAAAGAGGTTCTTGCACCTGTACCGTCGTGCAAGAACCTCCACCAAAAAGTTCTCCTAGAGTAAAGGAGGAGGAAACCTCTAGGAGCCACCCCATGTCCTTCAATGTTTCTATATGTAAAACAATAGATTCTCCATAAAGTAACAGGAATACTTGGTGAAAAGACCATTTTTTTGTATATTTAATCGGGAAGATGGGATATTCCCCATCCCTTTAAAACTTACTAGATGTACTGGGAGGAAATAGATGTTCGAAAAAAACTATGCCTTAGAATCTGCCATTGCACGGGAACGAAGTGTCTTGCGAAACGTGTACCTGTGGATGAGCCTTGGATTAGCCTTAACAGGTGTAGTTGCGTTAGGGATCGCATCGAACCCGCGGCTTGTGATCGGGTTAGCGTCGAATCCCCTACTTTTCTTTGGGGTTATTTTGGCAGAAGTTGGTTTAGTGATGTATCTTTCTGCCCGGATCCATGCAATGAGCGCAGGCGCGGCTACCATTGCTTTCGCTACCTACGCTGCTCTTAATGGGGTTTCCCTTTCTCTGGTGTTTCTGGCCTATACGGGCACGAGTATCGCATCCGCCTTTTTCATCACTGCGGGAACCTTTGGAGCCATGAGCCTCTATGCGGTTACCACAAAACGGGACCTCTCTGGGATCGGGAACTATCTTATGATGGGGTTATTAGGGCTCGTCATCGCTTCCCTTGTAAACATCTTTCTTCGCAGCTCCGGAATGGAATGGATGATTTCGGTAGTGGGGGTACTGTTGTTTGTCGGTCTCACTGCCTATGACACGCAAATCATAAAGGGTTGGAACCAACAGGCAGCCTACACTGCGGACGAATCCATCTTTATACGGATTTCCATCATTGGCGCACTGAAGTTGTACCTTGATTTCATCAACCTGTTTCTCTTTTTCCTCCGCTTGTTCGGGCGAAATAGGGACTAATTAAGGCAGTAAGATGGGTATGTTCGGCCGGATAGGGGATATTCTTCGGTCGTACTTTCACTGGGAGGAAGATCTTTTATACGGTCGGGATTTCGAAGAAGCGTGGGAGGAACTGAATCAGTTCCTCCGCCATTCAGAAGAACCCTCCTTCCAAAAACCTCGGGCAGAACCCCTTCGAGGGTACCATTACCAAGATACTTCCGATCGGACATACGGATTCCATACTCGGTCTTGGAGGGACGAACCTCCAAGACCGGATCCTCAGGAACATCTTCGACAGGATTACGCGAACCTAGAAGTACCCTTTAAAAGCGATTTGGAGACCGTAAAAAAACAGTACAAGACCCTACTCCGAAAGTACCATCCTGATCGTTTTGCTCAAGATCCAGAAAAGTACCGGCATGCAACGGAAGTGACAAAAAAGTTGAACGAATCCTTCCACCGGATCAAGGAGTATCATGAACACAGGAGCTGAATCCTGATCGAAAGGGAATTCTCTTCCCAGAAGCATCCCTTTTGTAGACACCGAAGTCTGTCAGCTGCTCCACTACCTTTTTTGAAAGTACGGGCCCTTCCACACAGAGACGAATACCTATAGGATCACAGGTACAGCTCCCACAGATACCGACTCCGCACTTCATATACCGTTCCATGAGAAATTCGTACTCCACCCCTTTTATTAGAGGACCTAAGTTCGCCATCATCATCTCTGGACCTGCAGCATAGACGAAATCGAAATTCTCTTTGCTCAAGAGTTCCCGCGCCGCATCTACGGCAGTCTTACCCCCATCCCGATCTTCCAACACCTCGAGGGATCGAACAGGAAGGGAAGCAAACCGATCAGAGAAAAGTAGTTCAGAAGCCGTTCGCGCTCCGTTTACCACAGTTACCTCGGCTCCATTCTTGACGAGAGTTTTAGCAAGGTAATGCAAGGGAGCAATACCGCAACCTCCCCCTACCAAAAGAAGGCGACCCTTTCGTATGGAAAAAGGATTGCCATAGGGGCCTCGTAGAGAAATGAGATCTCCTATACCCTTGTCCTGGAACCGTCTAGTAAACGGACCAGCCGCCTTGATGGTAAACCCAACTCTAACTTTCCCATTATCTATCTCTTCTACCTCGGACACGGAGATTGGCTTCTCTCCTCCCTGATAATCCGTCAACATGAAAAACTGCCCAGGCATCGGCAAAGCGTATTGTTTTCCTCTATCCAGTTCCACCCGCAAGGTCTTTGCCGAAAGCCCCTCTTCTTTGACCTGTCGGATAGGTACTGTGATTCTTCCCGAAAACAAGAGTACCGGGGAAGGGGAAGAGGGAAAATTAGACGGTAAGGGCCCTTCCACCTCTTTCCTTGCTTCTACGATTGTACATTGAATGTCCTTTTTCTCCGAGGCGACCTTTTGTGCTTTTCCTATTCGCGGGAGATCATCCACCGAAGGATATCCTTCAGTTCGCAGGAAGTGTAGGATGCCCTGATTTATCTCTTCGATCACTCGAATACCCTTTTGCCAGATTGCCGTCCCCACGCCGACGAGGCTTGCTCCCGCCATCAACATCTCGATAGCATCTATACCCGTGGAAATCCCTCCCATCCCTACAATGGGTATCTTTACTCGTCGAGCGCAATCGAACACGATCTTCAGCGCGATGGGTTTAATGGCAGGACCTGAAACTCCTCCATAGGTAGGATAGAGGATCGGTTTTCTGGCGTATGGATCGATCAAAAGTCCTGGCCCTAGAGTATTTATCAAAGTTAACCCATCCGCACCCGACTGTTCTGCTGCTACTGCAATGGAAGGCACATCCACCGCATTGGGAGACAATTTAGCCAATACGGGAACCCGAGACACTTTCTTTACCGATTCCACAATCGTTGCTACCATTTCTTTAGAAGAAGCTAAAGGAATCCCAAACTCATCCATCACATTGGGACAGGAAAGGTTCAATTCAATGAAGGTTGCCACGCTATCGTTGGCCCGGCGTGCCAATTCTACAAAATCCTCCCTATTCGTGGCAAAAAGACTAACCAGGATAGGCGCACCTGTTTGCTCCACGAATCGGTTCACTTCTTTTAAACCTTCCTCGATTCCTGGATTGCAGAGCCCCATACTGTTCAGGATCCCTCCGTTGTACTCGACCACTACCGGCCCCTCGTGCCCCATGCGAGGTTCCAAGGAAAGGCTCTTGGAAGTCACCAAACCATACCCGCACTGTAACGCATATTGGAGGGAGCCTGCGCTCATCCCGAGAACACCTGCGGGAAGCACCAGCGGGGAAGAAAGATCCCAACCGAGAAATTTGGTTCGTATCGTTGGATTCATGCAGAGGTAGCATAGGGGAGGGAACCGTATCTGTCAATAACGAGTTTTTAACAAGATTCTCATGAGAGAGTAATACTTTTATGGAGGTATGTTGCAAGAAACGACAAAGAGGTTCATACTATAGGGAAGCAAGAAAAACTTGCAAGATTCTAACAATGGGGTTAGAATAGGTTCAAAAACAAACAAAAACATTCAGTATTGAATGTAAACGTTTAGGAGGAGGATCCGCATGAAGAAGCTACTTTTACTGGTGCTGATCCTGGCAATGACCATAGGGGTCTACGCTCAGGTATCAGTGGAGTTCTGGCACGCCATGACAGGAAAGAATGGCGAGATGGTTCAATCCGTCTGCGATAAGTTCAACGCTAGCCAGAAGGACTATAAAGTAGTTCCCGTATACAAGGGGTCCTACAGCGACACAATGAACGCGGGTATCGCAGCCTTCCGCGCAAAGCAAGCTCCCGCTATTATTCAGGTGTACGAAGTAGGAACCGCCACGATGATGGCTGCCAAGGGAGCCATTAAACCCGTGTATCAATTGATGGCCGAGAACAACGCAAAGTTCGATCCAAAGGTGTACATTCCTACCATCACATCCTATTACTCGACCTCCGACGGAAAGATGCTTTCCATGCCCTTCAATAGCTCCACTGCGGTTATGTATTACAACAAAGACGCTTTCCACAAAGCAGGGTTGAATCCGGACAAACCGCCTGTAACTTGGCCTGAGTTCTTTGATGCCGCCCGCAAACTGAAAGCTTCGGGGATGGAAGGGGGATTCACCACAAACTGGATAAGTTGGATCCAGCTGGAAAACTTTTCGGCCTGGCACAATGTTCCTTTCGGAACCAAGAGCAATGGATTCGATGGGTTGGATACAGAACTCGTCTTCAACAGCCCTCTCCACGTTCGCCACTTCGAGAACCTCTACAAACTAGCAAAGGAGGGGGTGTTCATCTACGGTGGCCGGGAAAACAAGGCGAACCCCCTCTTCATCTCCCAACGGGTAGGCCTTCACTTCGAATCCATCGGTGGGTATGGAAGCATGAAAGCAAACTGTAAGTTCAACTTCGGCGTTGCTCGTCTTCCATACTACCCCGATGTCCCTGGTGCTCCTCAAAACTCGATCATTGGTGGAGCTAGTCTCTGGGTATTCAATGGGAAAAGCCCGGCAGAATACAAGGCTGTAACGGCCTTCTTTACTTACATCTCGCAGCCAGAAATCCAAGCCTACTGGCACCAGAATACCGGTTACCTGCCTATCACGAATGCTGCTTATGAACTTACCAAGAAGCAGGGGTACTATAAAGACAATCCGGGACTGGAAGTTGCTATCGGGCAACTTCTCAACAAACCGCCAACGAAGAACTCGATGGGAATCCGATTTGGAAATTTCAACATTATTCGTGAAATCGAAGATCAGGTTTGGGAAGATATTCTGGCAGACAAGATATCCGTGAAAGATGGATTGGATCGAATGGTCCGGGAAGGAAACGCCAAGCTCCGGGAGTTCGAGCGATTGTATAAATAAACGTCCACTAGTTCTAGAAGGGGGGTCATACCCCCTTCTACCGTTTTTACATCCCCTGTATTTCGAGGCATAGTATGGCAAAACAGTATGAAATCAAGGCTAAATGGTTACCCTACTTTCTCGTTCTCCCGCAGATGATCATCGTGTTTATCTTCTTTTTCTGGCCTTCTGCCCAAGCGATCCTGCAATCCTTCTATCTTCAGGATCCCTTCGGCGGAAAGACGATCTTCGTAGGACTATCCAACTATATCGCTCTCTTTACCAACCCAGATAGTGATTACCTATATTCTTTTATTATCTCAATCGTCTTCGCTCTAAGCATTACCCTTCTCTCTATGACCGTGTCCCTCTTTCTTGCGGTGCAGGCCCATAAGAAAATACACTTCACCACCTTCTATAAAACGATGCTCACCTGGCCATACGCGGTAGCTACCCTGGTAGCGGGAGTCATCTGGCTTTTCATGTTTAACCCGAACGTAGGGGTGATCGCTTGGATCCTCAAACATAATTTCGGTATTCCTTGGGACTACCTATTGAACTTTCAACATGCCTTCATTCTCCTTACTCTAGCGGCTTCCTGGAAACAGTTAGCGTATAATTTCGTCTTCTTTATGGCAGGACTCCAAAGTGTTCCCGAAACCCTGGTAGAGGCTGCTATTATCGATGGGGCGAGTCCCATTAGACGCTTCTGGCAGATCATCTTTGGCCTACTAGCCCCTACTACCTTCTACCTCTTGGTAATGAACCTGGTGTTTGGTTTCTTCGAAACCTTCCCCATCGTGCATGGGATCACTGCGGGAGGTCCGGGGAAATCCACTTCCATACTTGTCTATAAGGTTTGGCGAGATGGGGTTGTGAATCTCGATCTAGGGGGATCTTCAGCCCAATCGGTAATTCTCATGATCCTTGTGATTGGACTGACTGTTCTTCAGTTCCGCTTCATCGAGCGGCGGATAACCTACTAGGAGGCACCCCATGAGAGAGTTTTCTAAAGTCCGTAGGCTGATAACACATTTCTATCTATGGATCGGAATTGCCATTATCATCTTTCCCATCTACTTCATCTTCTCGGCGTCCTCCCACACTAGCGCTGAAATTCTTTCAGCTCCGATGCCTCTCAACATCGGACCCTATCTATTGGAAAACTATAAGAGGGCGTTATTCGAAGGAACGAAGAACCTAGGCACTCCGGTATTCATCATGATCAAGAACTCCTTCATCATGGCCATGGGAATCTCGATCGGAAAAATCATTATCTCCCTCTTGGCAGCCTTCGCCATCGTATTCTTCGATTTTCCCCTACGGAAGTTCTGTTTCTGGAGTATCTTTATCACTTTGATGTTGCCTGTGGAAGTTCGGATCATGCCTACCTATAAAGTGATTTCTGACCTTGGAATGCTGAATACCTACTCGGGCCTCATCATGCCCATGATCGTTTCCGCCACAGCTGTGTTCCTGTTCCGGCAGTTCTTTCTTACTGTACCTCGGGAAATCGTGGAAGCATCCCAAATCGACGGATCCTCTCCCATGCAGTTCTTTGGTAGGATACTAGTGCCCATGAGCCGAACCCCCATTGCGGCCCTGTTTGTCATCCAGTTCATTTATGGATGGAACCAGTACCTTTGGCCTCTCTTGATTACTACGAAACAGGAATACTTCACCCTACTTATAGGAATCAACCGAATGATGACGGGAGCAGATGTAAATATCGAATGGCAGATCGTAATGGCCACCACTCTGTTGGCCTTAATTCCTCCCGTAATCGTCGTGGTATTGATGCAGAAACAGTTCATTGCGGGAATGACGGAAACGGAGAAATAGAGTGGGGATACGGCAGGGGGGAAGCGCGAGCTCCCTGCTTCAACGGTCTTTTGCGATCAATCGGTATAGAAGCAAGTTGAAGCCCAGAAAGGAAAAATTATAGAAAAAATCCTCCACAGGGATGGTGATCACCCGATACCCCAGTATGGCTTTCGGATTGTAGAGAACCACCGGTAAACCGGTTAAGATACCGTTGACGATGAGAAAGGCAACGAAGGAGAAGAGGAAGTACTCCCAGGTATGGGAGGATTGAAGAAGGGCGGGTTTCAACTTCAGGGTAAATACTAAAAAGGCCGCACAGGAAAAGAAGGCCAATAGTGTGTATCCCCTATTGAGGTTCAGGAAACCTGCAAGAAGAAAGGCTCCTGCCAATACCCAGAACACAAAAAGAGGTATGGGTAGGATCCTTTCCCGAAAAAACATGCGAAAGAGGTGGTAGACGAAGAGACAGGCATAGGGGATGCAGAAAAAGAACAAGACTTCTCCCAGAGGGAGTCCTAAAAACACGGCATCGCCTGCATAGGTAGGGTTGAAGCTCCAGTGCCCATGGGCAGTGACGAGGATGTCCCAAGAAAGGTACACGAAAGCGGTAATTCCAATGGCGGGAAACACGAACCTCCACTGCTTAGTAAAATAAATGCGGGGATGGAAAGAGAAGATGAAAGGAAGAATTACGGACAATAGGTTTAACCCAACGTAGCACGTCATTCCACTTCCTCTTTTTCTACTTCTTCCTGTTCTTCCATCTGAAGATCTTCTATTCCATACTCTTTCAATTTTCTATGCAGGGTTTTCCGGCCTATTCCAAGTACTTCAGCAGTCTTCGATTTGTTCCCACGAAAATAACTTAAGTTAGCCTGGATAATCTCTTTTTCCGCCTCTGATAGGGTTGTTCCGAGAGAGATCTTCACGTAGTTTTCATCCGCTCCCGTTCGGAGGAAGGGTGGCAGATCATCTAGCGTGATGAATTGTCCCTTGCAAAGAACCACCGCACTTTCGATACAGTTCCGCAGTTCCCGAACGTTTCCTGGCCAGGAGTAGTTGTATAGGGCGGCTCTAGCCTTGGGGTCAATTCCCTCTATCTGTTTCCCGTTTTCCTTGGCGAACTCTTTTAAAAATGCTGCCACCAAAAGGGGAATATCTTCCTTTCGTTCCCGAAGGGGAGGGATGTGGATGTTCACTACATTCAGCCGGTAGTACAGGTCTTCCCGGAACCTTCCTGCGGCGATCTCAGCTTTCAGATCCTTGTTCGTGGCGGAAATGATCCGGACATCCACCTCGATCGTTTCCTCTCCTCCAACCCGTTCGAATTTCTTTTCCTGTAGAACCCGAAGAATCTTGATCTGGACACTCTGGTTGATCTCTCCGATTTCATCCAGAAAGATCGTCCCTGTATGAGCCAATTCGAAACGGCCCCGTTTCCTAGAAATCGCCCCCGTAAAGGCCCCCTTCTCATGCCCAAAGAGCTCGCTTTCCAACAAGGTCTCCGTGAGGGCGGCACAGTGGACTTTGATGAAGGGTTTGTCCTTCCGGTTAGATAAATTATGGATGGCATCGGCAATCAATTCTTTTCCCACCCCACTCTCCCCCGTGATGAGCACAGAGGCCTTGGTGGGAGCCACCTGACGGACGATCTCGTAAATCTTCCGCATGGCAGGGCTAACGCCAATAATGTTAGAAAACCCCCGTTTCTTTTCCAGTTCCTCCTGCATAGCCCGATGCTGGAGCACTAGTTCCCGGTTGGAGAGGGCCCGCTTTACCAGTAGAGACAATCGATCTAGATTGATGGGTTTGGTGAGAAAGTCGTATGCCCCATCCCGCATCGCTTTTACTGCCGATTCTATTGTGCCGTGTCCTGTTAGGATGATAACCGGAACGGTAGGCTGCTCGGCTGTTATCCGACGCAGGAGCTCTTCTCCCGAAATCTTGGGCATCTTTAGATCGGTGATCACCAGATCTATTTCCTCATCCTGAAAGATCCGCCACGCTGCCTCCCCATCCTCTGCCAGAAAGGTACGATACCCATCCAATTCAAGGGCTTGGCCCAAGCCTTCCCGGATGTTCTTTTCATCGTCTGCGATGAGGATATGGAATTTCATGTCGCAACCCCCTCTGGCACCTCTTGTCGGTAATCGATCAATTGCCGTTCTGGTTGTGGGATTGGGAACTTGATGGTGAAGGTAGTTCCCCTTCCAGGCTCTGAATCGACCGTTATTTCCCCTTTATGCTCTTTGACGATCTTGTACACAATCGTCAGCCCCAATCCTGACCCAAACTCCTTTGTAGTAAAGTAGGGTTCGAATATTTTGTCCAGGTATTCCGGTGGGATCCCAATTCCCGTGTCCATAACCTGTAACCGTACGTAATCTCCTTTTCTCTCGGTCCGAATAGTCAACACCCCTCCCTGTGGCATGGCGGAAAGGGAGTTCTTCACAAGATTCAAGACCGCCTGTTTGATATATTTTTCATCCAGGAGAAGTCTTGGCAAGCCTTCCGCTAACTCCACATTCAGTTTTACATCCCCTTGCGCGGTCTCTACCTCGACGAATTTGACTAGGTCCAGAAGGATCCCATTGAGATCCCTCAGTTCAAGATGGGCATCCATGGGCCGAACCGCAAAGAGAAAGTCCACAACAATCTTATTAAGTCTCTCTACCTCCTCGGTTACCACGTCCAGATGCTTCATCAGGGCCCGTTTCCCTACCCTACCCTTCCCCTGAAGGGACTTCTTGATCAATTGAATATGAATACCGATCGCCCCAAGAGGATTCTTGATTTCATGCGCTACCCCTGCTGCCAGGGTAGTGAGGGAAGCGAGACTCTCCGCCCGACGAAGACGTATCTCTTTCGCTCGTTTCTCCGTTACGTCTTCAATGTGGAACAGGTTCCCTTGGATCTTCCCATTCCGCACCAGAGGGAGAACAGAGCAGGAAAGGGTCCGAGGCTCTCCTCCAACTCGGATGGAAAACTCTCGATCCCGAACAGTTTCCTGGTGTTCCAGTACAGACTTAACGAAATCGGAAATTTCGATATCGGCGATGACCGCCCAGACTTTACGCTCGTAGACTTCTGGTACGGATACAAAGGGTATGAGTCGTTCAGCGGATTTATTGTACAACACCAATCGATTCTCCGTATCCGTCACCATGATTCCATCCGTCATGGACTCCAGCACTACCTCCAGCCGCTCATTTTCCTGGGCCAGATCAGAAACCAGCTTTTGGATCTGTTGACTATCGAGTTTCTCTATCTTTTCCAATGCTTTTTGGATGAACTTACGCATGACTCCTCCTCATGCGAAGGAAAATTCGTTCCCCAAGAAGCAAGGGATGAACGTTTAACACCTCCAAGGATTCAACCGATTTTCGAATAAGTTCTATCCAATCTTCCATTTGGGATAGCGATGGCAAATACGAAACTTCGGGAAAGGTTTTTTTTCGAAGGATTTCATGTAACACCGCAACAAGTTCTTGGAGGAAAAGACGAAATTTCTCCCTATCCTGAAAAAGATCTGTAACTATCTCTGGGGACAGTTCCTTTTCCTCTCCCCAGGCACTTTTCAGGAACTGCACCGCATGTCCTCGCAAGGTGCTAGCTTTGACACCCTGGAACAGGAGAAAAAAGGACTCCAAGTCCTGACATTCCGGAGAGGACACCTTAAAAATCCGCTCCAATACTTCCAGGGCAGAGGTACCTACCCTTGGTTGAAACGTGTACGTCCGAACTCTAGAGAGAATCGTGGGTATAATGGCATTCTTCCGGGTAGTGGTAAGGATAAGGTACACGGAAGATGGAGGTTCTTCCAGGAGTTTCAGCAACGCGTTCCGCGCAGCGTCCAGTAACCGATCTGCGTTCTCCAAAACGATCACCTTCGTGGGTTCCGTTCCCTTTAGATGTGCCCAAGCGGCTACCCTGCGTATCATCCCGACGGGAACTGACACTACCGAGATGGAATCCTCCACCTTTCTTACGAGGGTAACCGCCTCTTCCAATCGCTTGTTCAACTCTTGAGGAGGGGGCAATGGAGATCCATTGGGCCCTAAGTCGTAGGCTAGTTCATCCAATCTTGATAAGTAAGAGGCAATTCTAGAAAGTCTCGATTCCTCCCCTTCCCACAGCAAGCTATCGAACCGGCGTGTAAGCTTTCGCACGGACCGAGCAAATAGATACCGACCCGATAGGTTCATTGTGCGGGACAAGGTGTCACAACAAGCCGCTACTTCAGCGGTAAAGTATCGCCCTCCCAAGAAGACTAGGTTCGTGGCTAGAAGTAATCGATGAGCTTCGCAGGATTTGCAAGAACAGTTCCATTCTCCCAACCTTTCTTCACAGCTCAATACCCTAGCCAACTCCAACGCGGTGGATAGTTTCCCGGAATACAAAGGGCCCGAAAATAAAAGGGAAGGAGGTAGAGTACTCCCTTCGAGATCCTGTTTTAGCCTACCTACCACTTCTGCCTGGTGCAGGATATTCTCAAACATACCACTGAACCTTTTAGGAAGGGATTTTCTTTAAGAGGGAATGCGACAGGGGAAGAAGGAACCTGGCGATCAAGCTCCCTTCCAACAAGGCTTTCGCATCGAAGATCGGTTGCACCCGCAAACCCCATAAGAGGAGAAGGATGAGAATTAACCCTTCCCCTATTCCCAGGAATAGTCCCAACGCTTTGTCCAGGTTCTGAAGATGTAGAGTCTCGATGAACCCACGAAAAAGTCTTTCGATGATCTTCAACAGGACATACACGAGGAGAAACACGCCCAAAAAAGCCACTACACTCCCCCATCCAGGTATATGAAAGGTTTGTGCGGCGACTTGTGCAAAATGGGGGCCAAAAAAATACCCCGCTCCTAGTCCCAATGCCACTGCCCCCACGGAGAATACCTCCCCTACAAAGCCCCGTAGCACTCCTCTCAGACTGAAAAAGAGAAGAAGGATCCCAAAAATCACATCTAACGTATTCCATTCCATCTGTTTTGCTCCATCCCCTCCTGTATTACCTCTTGTAGAATTCGAACGATCCTGTCTGCTGCTCCTTGAACATCCAACTGTTTCAAGCTTGCACGGAAGGTATCCCCCCCTTCTTTCTCGAATAGGGAACGTACTTCCGCAAGGAATTGTTCCCTTGCAATCGGTTCATCATAGAGTGCTCTTGCCCATCCGTGCAACTCGAACAGTCTTGCGTTTCGCACTTGATCGCCCCGAGTTCCCGTGCCTCGTAGGGGGATCAGGAGCATCGGTTTACAGAGGGCGGCCAGTTCCCATAGGGTGCCTGCTCCCGCTCGAGAAACCACCCCATCCGCTGCGGCTAGCACATGGGGAAGTTCTTCCTTGAAATACCCTTTGGCAACATACCCGGATAGGTGGAGACTCTCTTTGAGCTCGGGTGCATCCGTATGGAGGGGTCCTACCTGGTGAACCACTTGAAAATCCTTCAACAGTTCTTGCAAGGAGGACCAAACTAGCCGATTTATTTCCATTGCTCCCTGACTACCTCCCAGCACGAGAAGAATTGGCTTATCCTTCACGAATCCTAATAATTTCCTCCCTTCCTCCGCGTTGCCCCGGTATATTGCCTCCCTCACAGGGTTCCCTGTTATCACGATTTTGGACCGAAACCGGTTCGGGTACAGTTCTACCGATTCCGAGAAAGGAACCAACAGCTTCCGCGCTAGGGGCAGAGCAATCCTAGTTGCCAGGCCTGGATCCAGATCGGATTCATGGGCTACTACAGGTATCTTCAACATAAAAGCCGCCAGTACAGGAGGGACTGACACGAATCCTCCTTTAGAGAAAACAAGGTGGGGCTTTAGGCGTTTCAAATGATAAATCGATGCAAAAATTCCTCCCAGTACTCGAAACAGATCCGTCACGTTTTTAAGGGAAAACTCCCTTCGGAACTTTCCTGCTGGAATTCCTACAAATGGTACCGACGCCTCCTCCACAAGGGTCCGTTCCACCCCTTTTTTAGCACCTATCCACGTCACTGCATAGTTTCCCCGCTTTCGGAGCTCTTCCAGCACGGCCAAACCAGGGTATACGTGCCCTCCCGTGCCTCCACCAGTAAAGACCAATCGGGGTAAAAAGGACCCTATCTCTTGTGTTTCCATACTCGTCCTTCGTATAATGCCCTAGACTGGATGGATTGTGCAACCGGAGCGCCGTGCTCCTGTCATGCAGACAGATAAGGAGTTTCCACGTGAGAAAACGGATTCTAGTGGTGGATGACGAACCAGATATCCTAGAACTGGTTCGGTTCAACCTAGAGAAAGAAGGATTCGAAGTGAAAACTGTCCAGAATGGGGAGGAGGCTCTCCGTTGGGTGAATCGTCATGCGCCGGATTGTATCATCCTCGATTTGATGCTTCCTGGTTTGAATGGACTAGAGGTATGCAAACGAATCAAAGGATCGGATAGTCTTGGTTCCATTCCCATTCTCATGCTCACGGCAAAAGCAGAAGAAACCGACATGGTGATTGGTCTCGAAATTGGAGCGGATGACTACATCACCAAACCCTTCAGTCCCAAAGTACTGGTGGCGCGAGTCCGAGCAGCCTTGCGCCGCTACAATGATCCAACCCCTTCTCCCCGGACCCTTTCGGTGCAGGGGATCGAGATAGATCTAGACCAACACCAGGTGAAGGTCGACGGACAAAAAGTAGAGTTATCTGCTACAGAGTTCGCCCTTTTAGAACTGTTGGCTCGGAAACCAGGCTGGGTCTATAGTCGAGCTCAGATCATCGATGAAATTAAGGGAAAGGACTATCCGGTAACTGAACGCTCGGTGGACGTGCAAATCCTGTCTCTCAGGAAGAAACTCATGAACCGGGGGAGATGCATCGTTACTGTTCGTGGGGTAGGGTATAAACTGGAACCGGATGATCGTGAATCGTAGTTTAGTTCGATACCTCTACACGACCTTCATCCTTTTTTTGACCCTCACTATTCTGGGAAGCCTACTGGTTTATTCCATTCGTCCTGCACTACTTTGGGGTCTGATCTTCCAAGGAGCCCTATTTGTCCTGTTAAATAGCCTCTTATTGGTATCCCTCTTGAGGGAATGGGAAAGACCCCTAACTCAGATCCTGCGGGTTGCGGAACGGTACGCCCAGGGTGACTTGGAACCCCATCTTCACATCCAGAACCCGTACGAGCTTCGGGTATTAGGAGAGACTCTTTCCTGGATGGCGAAGGAACTGAAAAATCGAATCGATACCATCGCCTTACAGCGGAACGAATTGGAAGGAATCCTCAAGGGAATGTCAGAAGCGGTGATTCTCTTGGATGGGGAAGAACGGATCAAACAGATGAACCATGCGGCAGAAACCCTAGCTAAACTCCCAGCGAGAGAATGCATGGGGAAAAGGCTATCCGAGGTGATACCAAGCGATGCGCTCTACCGGTTCATCCAGTCCGTCCGACGATCGGAGGATACCCAGGAACACACTCTTGTTTTTCCCAGCGAAGGTAAGAATCGATACTTGCAGGTCCATGGAAGCCTTCTACCCTCATCGAAGGAAGAGGAATCGAACCTGTTGCTGGTCTTGAACGATGTTACTCGTCTCAAACAACTGGAGGAAATGCGGAAGGATTTTGTTGCCAACGTATCTCACGAACTCCGCACTCCTATTACTTCGATCCTCGGTTTCGTAGAAACCTTGAAAGAAGGAGCCTTACAAGACCCCGTGCAATCGGTTCGGTTCCTTTCTATCATTGAAAATCAAACCCTTCGACTCCATGCCCTAATCGAAGACCTGTTGAGTCTCTCCCGGCTAGAACAGGCGGAAACGACGATCCGAAAAGAGTGGGTCTCCCTTCATGAGATCTTTTCGGAGGTGCAAACTCTTGAGGAAACCAAAGCGGAAGAAAAACAAATCGCGCTCCGTTTGGATATCCAATCGGGAACTCAAGAGGCTGTGTACGCAAATCCTTTACTGATCGTACAGGCTTTGGTTAACCTGGTAGATAACGCAATCAAATACAGCAATCCAGGAAGCGAGGTGGTCGTAACTGCGTATTCCATCGATAGAGAGATCTGTTTCTCCGTACGGGATACGGGGCCAGGCATACCCAAAGAGGAACAGAGTAGAATTTTCGAACGATTCTACCGGGTCGACAAGACCCGCAGTCGTTCCCTAGGAGGAACCGGACTAGGATTGGCCATCGTGAAGCACATCGCTCTGGCTCATGGGGGTACAGTAAGTCTGGAAAGCACTCCAGGGGAAGGAAGCACCTTCATCCTTCGAATTCCAAACGCTTCATCTCCCGAGATGTCTGTCATGCCCTAAGGGAAAGGTGTCCGCCACTACCTGATTTCTTCCCCTATGCTTGGCCACATACATGGCTCGATCGCAGCGGTTGATCCACATGTCTCGGGTCTCACCCATCCTGTACTCCGCCACTCCCATGGAAGCGGTGATCTGGATCGAATGAGAGTCACACTGGATCGTGTAGGATTGAACCGTCTTGCGGAACCGTTCGGCAATCTTCACCGCATGATTCAACCGAGTATTGGGAAGAACCACGAAAAACTCCTCCCCCCCATACCGTCCAGCCAAGTCGTACTTTCGAAGGTTTCCTAGTAGCCAGCTTCCGATCATCCGGATCACATCATCCCCACACTGATGCCCGTAGTTGTCATTGATGTTCTTAAAGTGATCGATGTCTATCATAATTCCACTCAGGGGACTCCCCGTGCGGAGAGATCGTTCGATTTCGGCATCTACTGCATTGAATAAGGTGATCCGGTTCAAGAGTCCAGAAAGAGCATCGTGCCGGGCTATTCGTTCCAATTCCCGGTTTGCTCGCACCAGTTCTTCGTTTACCCGTTCAATGTCTTCGAAAGCTCGCTTCAGCTTTCGGTTCTGGTCCATGATTTTCGCAGTTAGTTCTTCCTCGTGCTTCACTGCTTTGCGTAGAAACTCCCTCTCTTCTACCAGTTGCACCTGCCGCCGATACCGTAATCCAGCAGCTCGTACCCTCACCGCCAATTCTTCATCCGAAATAGGGAGATGGAGAATATCATCTACCCCTGCTTCCAATGGGATTCCTTCCAGTGATTCGGTTGCCACTATAAGCTGGAGGGGGGTCAAGAAGAACCGTTTCCTTAGAGCTCGAACGAACTCTTCCCAGGGCTCGTCTTCCAGGTGCAGCAGTAGGATACCTGCAGGTTTGTCTGGGGGAAGTTCCTGCAAGACCGTCTCTGCCTCATTTATAGAATGGACCGTTGTGATATGGAACTCTTCTGAAGATAGAACCTTTCGCAATCTATCACCAAGGGTGTCTACTTTTTCTATTACGAGGAGGTGTATGATATTCACATTACGATTCCTCACCTACTTTATATACTGTACCAAGACCTGCGTAGCTCCAATGAGGGCACCGAGAATCCCTCCAAATACATTGATCCACCGAAGGTGCCGGGAAATCACAGACAGAAGGAGCTCTTCAACTTCTCGTATATCCAATTCGTCGATCCGTTTTGTTACCAGTTCTTCTATGTCCAATGCAGCAAGAATATTAGGTAATTTGGAGCTAAGTATATCGAATATGGTGCGAATTAGGAAGAGGTCGAGACTGTTTTTTTCTTCCCTTGTAAGAGGGAACAGATCTCCCAATGTTCTATCGCCCAACACTTTTCTTGGCACAGCCCACATCTTTCGAAAGATCGCTCGAAGCTCTTCCCCAATGGTAGAACGTTCCCTTTCCCCTGGAACCTCTGCAGGAACGAGCCACATCCGAATCAACTCGAGAGTTCGGGGAGTAAGCTCCCTACGCGGTATACCGAAAACATGAGATACCCAAATCCCAATGGGAGTATCTTGTTTTTCATTGGAAACCAGAATCGATCCTAGAATCTCTAATAGACCCTGTTCCATGCCCTGTTCGAATATCTTCCAAAGGTTCTCCATCCCTTTCCCACCTGCCTTTTCATACAGAATCAGTAGGGGTTGATGGAGGAGCTTCTCTAGTTCCTCTGCCACGGCTTTAAGTATTTTCTCCTTGATAGGGCCCTCATCCTTCGCCCGTTCAACGGCCTGAATTACATCTTCTACAATATAGGGCATCCGCTCTTCCAAGGTACGATCGTACTGCC
Source organism: uncultured Spirochaeta sp. (assembly GCA_937140905.1). Lineage (GTDB taxonomy): Bacteria > Spirochaetota > Spirochaetia > DTKZ01 > DTKZ01 > DTKZ01. The sequence goes on along the minus strand of CAKZQO010000053.1, from coordinate 10,257 downwards.
CTGCGGTGATCAATAAACGCTGGAAGAAAGATAGTTCGGATAAGATTTCCCGCAGAAGGAAACGTCCCTCGATTTCTAGTGCCCTCTTTACTTCTGGAGTGCGAAGGAACTGTACGATGAGGGATCCTACTTTGGGATATAGGGGCTCTAAAACAAAGTAAATCCTGTCCGCATGAAGATCTTCCCCCACTAGATCCCCAAGCGTGATCCCTTTCTGTATTTTCATCTGCGCTAATTGGCGGATTCTCTGAATGAACCGCTGTCCGCCTTTCGATTCTCGAATCCATCGAAAGATTCCCTCGGGGACCTTGGCGGGAAGAGGAATCTCCCATACTTGCTCTAGGGTTTCCTCCAATAGGATTCGGAAGGGCCTATCCCGTGCGGCTGGTTCTGGTACTGCCGCTTCTGGGCCTACAGTCTTTGAAAGAGGAGAGCCTTTCGAGGACGAGAATGGGGATGTCCCATGGAAAGCTTCCCGTAAAACTGTGCGGATGAAGGAAACACCGAGTTCCCGTACCGGCATTGGAACCGCATCCATCAGACTTCCCAAAGGAGTAGAAAAGAGCCTTTCGGATAGGTCCGCCAATCGTTCATATACCCTCTTCTGGAACGTAGGATCTTCCAGCCGTTTCCGAAAGGTTCCTTCGGTCAACAGTTCCCTCGATACCATCCGGGCGATGCTCTGTGCCAACTGGTGACGTTGTCTAGGAATGACTCCAGGAGTAAAGGGAACCCTAAAAGGACCTATCCGGTACTCGGTAAGGGGACGGAAAAGCATCCGAATGGCTATGGCGTTGGTCACATACCCAATGAGGGCTCCCAAGAGAATGGGGAGTACTATATTCAAGGGTTCGGGATACAGCATGGTCTAAAGACTAGCCGTTCTGCGTGCTAGTCGCGGCTTTCTCTGCTTCAGCTTTCGTATCGAAGAATTTGAGGTAGCTTCCAAACACCCAGCCACGAACGCCTTCGGAGGAGATCTCGTACCAGTAGTCAGCTTTCCCTTCGATCGTCTCGGGATACGCAGTTCGAGATAGCACCTCGGCGATGGAGGCGTTCCGAAGATGGGCCACTACCTCCCCATCAACAGAGGGTTTCTTGCGCACCCGTAGATAGGGGGAAACCACTACTCCCCAGTTGGCTTTCACGGTAAGAACAGGGGTAGGCGGAAGTTCCACCTTCACAGGAGCAACCTTTTTACTACAAGAAAGGGGAAAGATGAGAGTCATCCCCAATACGACCAACCCTATCTTCTTCCACATAGTATAAGATTTCCCTTGAATTCTTCTCCATTTGAGGACAAATTCTATTCAGCCTATGAAAATTATATCCAGATTTGCCCTCTTTGCCATCCTAGTATCGGCAGTTCCTGCATTTTCCATCGATATTTCCCATTCCCTCTCTAGCAGAGGCACGGTAGTCATCTCCCGCTTGGAAGGGTTCGACTTTAAAACCCAGGGGAGTAACTCCCTAGAACTCGCTACCCTCCTGGAATGGTCTTCATGGGCGATCTCCGGGATCCTCGGTATCCACGGCACGGAAGCCACGAATCTGGATGGCGGATGGGGATACCGAGGGTATGAGGGGTTTCATGCTAGAGTTCAGGTGGAAATACCTTTTTCTATCGGGGGCACTTCTATGGGTGACCTTTCAAGTTCTGGCACTCATGATAAGGACACTTCGGTCAAGGAAAAGGCATCCAGAGAAAAACCAACTTCTGGTTCTATTTTTCGGGCCGGCTGGGGTGGAGGGGGAGGAGGGTTCTTTTCTCGGTATCGGGAAACGGATCTTTTGTTCTTTTACCCCTCTGCCTACACCTTCCTTTTTCTCGATTATTTAACAGCCTATCCCAGAATTAGAATTCGGTATTCGGTACCCTTCGAGTGGTACTTCCGAAAAGATCTAGATTCCTCCTTTTCCTTTGGTCTATCCATCGGGGTGGTGTACACCTGGACGAATCCAATGAACAAGGAGGGTAGATGAACTTTCGCCCTTTCCTTCGCTCAACCCTCTTAATTCTGACCACGATACTCCCTTCTATTCCTTTCCTATCCTGTAGCATAGACCCCGATCCGGGCGAGAGGTACGCGATCGTGTACGGAGTGGCTAATTATAAAGAACCTATAACAACTCTGTTCTTTAGTGTAAACGATGCAGTTGCCGTGGAAAACCTTTTAAAGAGTCGGGGCTACCCGTCCGAACACGTGATCCTTCGAACCGATTCAGAGGCAACAAAAGATCATCTACAAAAAGACATCGAAGATATCGCTGCCAAGGCCAAAGCGGATTCTTTATTTCTTTTCTATTTTTCCGGACACGGAACTCAACGGATCAGTATTGATCAATCAACTCATGAATACATAGTTCTTTATGATCATGCAAATCCTTCAAATGGAATAGTAGAAGACTCGGAACTAATGCGACTTCTACAGAAGGTACCTTCGAAACGAAAAGTGGTACTGTTGGATTCCTGTAACTCGGGGGGCTTTATTAGAGACTTCCCCGGTGTGGATGCCATACCCCCTGACTATCGGGGGAGCGGGATCGATTACCTGAAGGCGGCTCAGAAGGCCTTCGTGAAATACTTTGCCAACGTGGAGGAAGGGGATATCCCCTACACAGAAGCGGTAGTGATTGCGGCCGGTGGAGCACTAGAACCTGTGTTTGAAAAAGATGAAATCAATGGAGTTCCTATTGCTCATGGCCTTTTTACCTACTATCTACTCCAAGCCCCTTATTCTGCGGACAGGAACCACGATGGCTGGATTACCACCCTCGAAGCTTATCACTACATCCGAGACCAGATCGAAAAGAACTGGAACAGGTACCTTTCTTCGGATGAGGTATTCCTTCCCCGCATTTCCGGCGGACCCCTGGATCTGGTGATCTTCTAAGGCGACTAGGCTCAGATCCTTTCTGCAATTTCTTACATTATTGTAGTTCTCATTCTATATAGCTACATTATTGTAGCTTCTAATAGATTAAGCTACCGTTCTGTTGCTGTTTTTCTGATTCCCACACAAAGGAGTGAATAGAAATATATATCGATAATGTATTCTGTTGAATGAAAATACAATAATCGAAGCATATTTATCTGTATTTTGGTACGACTTTTGCTTTTAAACCACAAACAGTTTATATCATCAATGGAGGAGAGTATGGATGCTGGTTCGTTGAAAATAGCCCTGGATACCCTATGGGTTCTCGTGGCCGGATTCCTCGTTTTCTTCATGAATCTTGGATTCGCCATGGTCGAATCCGGGCTTTGCAGGGTAAAGAACACGGTGAATATCCTGGCAAAGAATTTCATCGTGTTCGGGGTTTCTTCCCTTGCCTTCTACGTGATTGGCTTTGGTTTGATGTTCGGGAACGGGAATCCTTTTTGGGGCTTGGAAGGGTTGTTCGCCCTGACTGGCGCGGACAATAGTCCCGCTACGGGAGATGCGTACAAAGGTGCGTATACCGCCTTGAGCTGGACAGGGGTACCCTTGGCTGCCAAGTTCTTCTTTCAGCTTGTGTTCTGCGGAACCGCTGCCACGATTGTATCAGGGGCCGTAGCCGAACGGATCAAGTTCAAGGCTTTCATCTTCTTTACGGTCCTAATCGCGATGGTAATCTATCCCATTGGAGGGCATTGGATCTGGGGAGGGGGATGGCTAGCCGAACTTGGGATGTTCGATTTTGCCGGTTCTACGGTGGTACATTCGGTAGGCGGATGGAGCGCGCTGGCAGGTATTCTGCTGTTGGGTCCAAGAATAGGAAAATACAAACCCGACGGTTCCCCTCGGCCTATCTATGGGCATAACCTTTCCATCGCCACACTAGGGGTGTTTGTCCTATGGTTCGGTTGGTTTGGGTTCAATCCTGGCTCTACCATGGCGTTGAATCCAGATGCTATCGCGCACATTGCGGTCACCACCAATGCGGCTGCTGCGGCAGCTTCCATTTCTGCCACTATTACGGCTTGGTTCTTGCTTGGAAAGCCGGATCTTTCCATGATCTTGAATGGGTGTTTAGCGGGGCTAGTCGCTATTACCGCACCTTGCGCGTTCGTGTCCATCCCAGCCTCGATCATCATAGGATTGATAGCGGGGATCCTAGTGGTCGTTTCCGTGCTCTTCTTCGATAGGAAACGGATTGACGATCCTGTGGGAGCCCTTTCGGTGCATTTAGTGAATGGGGTCTTCGGCACCCTCGCCGTGGGACTATTCGCTGACAAGGAAATTGCAGCCAAGATCGGTACCGATGCGGACGCATTGTCCAATGGATTATTTTCAGGAGGCGGCTTTCAGCAGCTAGGGGTACAGCTTTTAGGGGTAGCGAGTGTAGGCGCCTTTGTGTTCCTGGTGGCTCTCTTAAGCTGGTATCTGCTGAAAAAGACCGTTGGGATACGGGTGAGTCGGGAAGAAGAGTTGATGGGTCTCGACATTGGGGAGCATGGCATGGAAGCGTACTCAGGTTTTCAAGTATTCACCAACATGTAGGAAAAGAATCAAACTAGGAGGCAACTATGAAACTGATCATTGCGTATATACAGCCGTACAAACTCAACGACGTGAAACAAGAGTTGTACAAGAGAGAAATCTTCAAGATGTCCGTTACCAATGCTCTCGGATGCGGGCAACAAAAAGGGTACCATGAATCCTACCGTGGAGTAGACGAAGAGGTGAACCTTTTGAAAAAGGTGCGGTTGGAAATCGCTGTAAACGACGGGTATGTGAAACCCACGATCGAGGGGATCATTGCCGGTGCTCGGACAGGGGAGATTGGGGACGGTAAGATTTTCATCCTTCCTCTAGAAGAATGCATCAGAATACGGACCGGTGAAACGGGGTCGACGGCTATTGGATGAGCAAAAGGGGATTCTAGAGACTCGGGACAACTGAAGACAGTCGGTTGATCAGCTTGCACCTACCTCCTGCCAGAGGACAGCCGACAATAAACCGATCCCGCCCTCTAGAATCCCCTATCTTTTTCTCTTTTAACACTCCACTTTTCTCAACTTTTATTCTTGACGGTATGGAACGATCATAGTAGAATCATTGGAGAGAAAATATTTATAGAATATTTATGATAAAGTGGATATTGTTTCTTCTAAGTATTTTTATACTCACTGTGGGCAACATACACAGTATACCCATAATAGACGTTTCTGTGCAAGGTAGGGAGCCTAATTCTCCCCCTCCAGCAAGAGTGATTCATCTTGAATCAGAATACCAGGCTCAGTTCACATTGAACCCCTTCACTACCATCCCCATGAAGCACCACTGGTTACATCCTATGCGGATGACTTTTTCCATAGATAGTGTAGGAATCTACTACCGCAACCGCTTACTTCGTAGCTGTTTCAAACCTTTCTCAGAGCCTAGTATGGAGACCCTTCCTTCCTACGGCCTACTGCGAATCCATGAGTTTACTCCCTTATTCTTCTTGTCTCACGAACCCTCTCAAATCCCTCCTTTGGTCTCCTCTGTATCCATTACCTTGGCTCTTCCAAAGTAAAAGGGAAAAATTGTTATCCTTTTCCTGAAAATGGTGCTATACTTGATTTCATGGCATCCTCGGCAAAGAAACGGTGTTCCCCACCAAAAACCCGTAAGGAAATCTTATTGAAAGAAATATCCCAAATCGCTCCGTTACTGGCAGAGGAAAACTTGGAATTCTTGAAACATCAGGCTGAGGTCCTGCTTCATTCTGCTCGCATAGGTTCATTAAGCCAAAAGACGGACCTTGCACCACCACCGGGAACAAAGCCCGGAGAGATTACAGGTGTGTAGAAGGATCACAATCCCCTGTACGCTTCTAAAAGCAGTTTTTCCGTCTCTTCCCAACCGATGCACGCATCCGTAATGGAAACACCATACTTAAGGTTGGAAAGGTCCTTGGGAATCTCCTGGTTTCCTTCGAACAGGTTGCTCTCCAGCATAAAACCGATTAGGGACTTCCTGCCCCGACTACGCTGGTTCAGAAACGCGTGGAAAACCCGGGCTTGTCTGGAATGGTTCTTTCCCGAGTTCATGTGGCTACAATCCACCACGATTGCTTCTGGTAGTCCAGAACGTTTAAGCAACTCTTCTGCTCGTTCCACATTCTCCTCGTAGTAGTTGGGTCCCATTTTCCCCCCTCGAAGGATCAGATGGATGGAATCATTTCCCCGGGTCCGTAGAATCGATGTCATTCCCTCCTGATCGATTCCAATGAAACTGTGGGGATTGAGAGAACTGGTCATGGCATTGATGGCCGATTCCAGACTTCCATCGGTTCCGTTCTTGAACCCTACGGGCATGGACAATCCACTAGCCATTTCCCGATGGGTCTGAGATTCCGTAGTTCTAGCCCCGATGGAGGCCCATGAGAGAAGGTCGGTTATGTACTGGGGAACGATGGGATCCAGTATTTCACTGCCCGCGGGGAGACCCATCTCGTTGATAGCTAATAAAAGTCGGCGAGCCTCTCGCAATCCTCTAGGAATATCGGCCGAACCATCCAACCCAGGATCAAAGATCAGCCCTCTCCACCCCAGAACAGTACGCGGTTTTTCGAAGTAAACCCGCATCACGACATACACTTTCTCGAGAATCTTTTTCCGAAGTTCCACCAACCTTCGGGCATAATCTAATGCGGCGACGGGATCATGAATAGAGCAGGGACCTACGATGGCTAACACTCTCGGATCCTCTTTTTTAATGATCCGCCCTATCACGTCCCGTCCATCCACTACTGTACGGTTTGCATCCTCTGTCATTGGGAATTCCCGTTTGAGCTGACTCGGGGGAACGAGGGGAATCGAAGAAACGATACGCAGATCGTTTGTATTGATCATGCCTCTATTATGTACCCAAAATCCACGCTCTGCTCAATAGGAATTACCCTTTGAGTAAGGCATTCTTTTTATTTAGTAAGAATGGATTAGGATTGCTTTTCTTTAGGAACGGGTCGCAAGTAGGCTCCCAAACAGAGGACGCAGAAACCTATAATACCCGCTATGATCTTTATCGTATAGAGAGTGGTTCCTTGTTGAGCAGGAACGAGAATAGAGAGGAGAAATAAAAATCCACCGATCCCCATCACCCACATGGCTTGTGCCTTGGTCAGACTCTTCCTGTTGGAAACATCTTTTTCTTCGCTCATAGCATACTCCTTACGTAAAATCTAGGGTTGTCATTTTTTTAATGACATATTTTTCATGTTATATGATTCATGATCTATGATACTTTGTCAATAGGTTTTTGTTGATTTCCCGTGGATAGAATAGTATGATTACTGCAGAAGAAAATATTTTAGGTAATAGGGTGGATGGATGCGAAAAGTAAGAACTAGGCTAAGACCATGGACCTTTATTACAAACCATGCTGTCGTTTTGAGCCTCATCGTTCATGAGCCGAATCTTACAGCCCGGGAGATTGCCCACCAGGTAGGAATTACCGAACGTGCGGTGTGGCGCATTCTTTCGGATTTGGAACAGGAGCATTACATAACTAAACACAAGGTGGGAAGGCGTTTGGAATATACCATCAACCTTAACCGACCCTTACGCCATCAAACCCATCAGGACAAAAGGCTCGCCGATCTAATCAACCTCCTTAAGTCTTCGTTATCCAAGTAAGGGCCATGAATCCTACACTGACAGACTCCGGGGAACTCCAGCAATTGATCCAGCACATGCAACAGGTAATCGTTGGAAAGCATAGGGTGCTCGAGTTGCTCGTCACTGCCCTATTGGCAGAAGGACACGTTCTCCTGGAAGATGTACCCGGGATTGGAAAGACTCTCATCGGCAAAACCTTGGCCCACTGCATCAATGGGACCTTTAAACGGATTCAATTTACCCCAGACCTTCTCCCTTCCGATATCACGGGCTTCTCTGTATTCGACTCGAAGACGGGAACCTTCACCTATCATCCAGGCCCTGTCATGGCAAACGTAGTGCTGGCGGATGAAATCAACCGAACCATTCCCCGTACGCAATCGAGCCTTTTAGAAAGCATGGGGGAGTTTCAGGTTACCGTGGACAACGTTACGTATCCTCTCCCCCGACCCTTCTTCGTAATCGCTACCCAGAATCCCATCGAAATGGATGGGACCTTTCCCCTACCCGAGGCACAGTTGGATCGATTCCTCATGCGGGTCGACATAGGCTACCCCTCCATTTCAGAGGAAACATTGATTCTAGAACGGTTCCAGACAACCGACCCTCTCCTATCCCTCTCTCCTCTAACAACCCCTGAAAGGATTGTGGAGCTGCAGCGGGAACGGAGTCATGTGCATGTGTCTAATGCCATTCGGGAATACCTGAGTCGTCTCGTGCAGGCAACCCGACTCCATCCAGCGGTCAGGTATGGGGCAAGCCCTCGAGCCACCTTGAATCTGCTGAAGGCCTCCCAAGCCTGGGCTTTACTCCAGGGCAGGTCCTATGTAATACCCGACGATGTGCAGGAACTTTCCGGTCCTGTTCTTCTACATCGGTTGATCTTAAAACCAGAAGAACGACTCCGTGGTATAACTCCCCGGGAAGTGTTGGACGAAGTGCTTCGCTCCATCCCGGTTCCCTTACCCGTGCAATAATCCCCCCATGAACGAACAGAAAGAGTTCCTGATATCTAGTTTCTTTGGTTTTCCATTGAGTATCCTAATCTTGGGAGGGCTCTTTTTCGTGGCCCTCCTCAACCACTCCCTTGGATTGGCCTCTATTGCTGGAACCACTCTCCTATTAATGGTGGGATCGAGTCTCTGGACCCGAATCGCCCCATTTCGGGTTTCTACACACGTTCAGGTGGGTCGTACTAGGTTGTTCCCTGGAGAAGAGGTCCATTTGGAAGTTTCGATACACAATGCAAAACTTCTTCCTTTCTATCTCTCTATGGAAGGACCCTTCCGAACGAAAGGACAAACCATCGTTCCTCCGGTTTCCCAAATTCATCATTCTTGGAATATCCCCCTTAGCAGGAGGGGTGTATATCCCCTGAAAACATGCTCCCTTACCTTTGGGGATCCCTTCGGGTTATCCTGTACGAAACGAACCTTGCCGTTACCTGAAGAAATCATCGTGTATCCTCGATTGAAAACGATGGAAGGTTCCACGGATCGGTTCCAGGAGTTCTTTGGTCTACATCCTGCGAAGGGGCTTGTGGAAGATCCAGCTTGGTATGGCGGTACGAGGGACTACACTGGATCTCGTCCCGCTCGCTTCATCCACTGGAAGGCAAGCGCCCGTATCGGAACAGTGCAGGAAAAGATCTTTGAACCTACTTCTCACGCCAAGATCCTAGTTCTTGTAAAAGTGGAAGGGTTCCGTCAGCACCTTTCTCGACTCGGTTCTACCGATCCATCCATAGAGGGCGTTACCCGGGATGACTTAGAACAAGACTTCGAAACTCTCCTGGAAACGGTTGCTTCGTGGGCCTACCTTTCCTTCCAGCAAGGAGCTTCCCTGGGATTCGTTACCGATGGAGATCTCATAGGCGACGCAGAACCCTTTCTCCCTATGGGATCCGGGTATGAACACCTAGGTCGATTCTTGGAAAAACTTGCCCGCCTTCGTTTCCCTCATCCGTATTCCGCAAGCGAAGGACCCAGAACTCCCTCGGATAGATTCTATCGCACAGCCTATGAGATCGGTCGATGGGGTACCGGGTATATCTATGCATGCTATGAACGAGCAGAAGGGGAATACGCTCGGCAATTTCTTTCCCCTCATCGGAGAGATCGTCTTCTGATCCTCTCTGTAAAGGATAGTCCGGAGGGCAGGGATGGATAGATCCGTGCTTAATCGGCAGGATCCGTGGGTGCTTTTCTTAAGCACTGTGGGAAGTGTGGTAGCTCTCCGATCTATCTTCTCTCTCTTGTTCCTCCCCATTCCGGATAAAATGCCGCCCTTAGGTTTTTTCCTGATCCTTTCGTTCCTTTCGCTGGGTATATTCAAACTTCTCCAACGGGTGCGGAGAAGGAGAATCCTCGACCTCATGCTTTCCCTAGTGGGTATTACCGTGTCGAGCGTAGGAATTTTCCAATGGAGTTGGAAAGAATCATCAGGTGTAGGCTTGCTCGGTGTTCCACCATTGACAGGGGTCCTGGATTGGTATGCTCTTTGTCTTATCATCCTTTCTGTAGGGGTACACTGGGTGTTCGGTATAAGTTGCAGCCGGATGGATGTGTCCCATTCTCGAATCCTTATGCGGTTCGATAGCGGAATAGGATTGATGCTATTCATCGCTTTCCTCCGATGGGGAATCAAAATAGAGGATCCCTATGCCTTTC
>CAKZQO010000052.1 GCA_937140905.1 uncultured Spirochaeta sp. | reverse complement strand
GGCTGCATGAGACACGGCAGGAAGGAGGCATCTCATAAACTAGTCCCAATTTTGTATTGACAAATGGGCTCACCTCAGTATTCTATGGATTTCATGTTTATAATGATGCGATCCAAGTTCCTTTCATTACACCACGCTTGAATGGTATAAGGGAAGTGACTTTTCCCACCAGCCATAGACAGTTCAAAGAAATCTTACTTGAAGGGAGGCTTGAAAAAAAACCGTTTGTGTTTTCCGATACCCAGTACTATCTACAGGCGTATCGGCGACTGGCAATTATTAAAGACCAGTATAAATACATCTACAACAAGTTCGAAGATACGGAAGAGTTCTATGATTTTAAGTTCGATCCTGAGGAAACTCTAAATTTAGTGATCGATTTTAAGAACTTAAAAATACTAGAGTCTCATAGACATCGACTTGTACCTTTTGAGTTAATAACCTTCTATCCTTATAGAGAACAGGCATTAGTCGTATATCATGAGCTTCAGGAAGTGAAAAGATCAATTTGGCGTAAGGGTAAATGGTATCAAGAGATACCGAGAAAGGTAAAGGCCCACTATAGGAACACTCTGTATTATCTAAAAACAATGCAGAGAGGTGTATTAAGAATGCCTTTCTAGCGCACTTCTAATTTAGGGATACTCTGAGTCCGGTAATTAATTGGAAGTTCCAGATGTCATTGTTTTGCGTGTAGTTCCAACTGATCATGTAGGAACTAATCAGTTCAAAGTTAAAAGTGATTCTAGGATTCAAGATATAATCCATCGCAAGACCTATTGAAGCTTCTACCTGTTTCTTTTTAATACTATGATACCTGATACTATCTGGTTGACCATATAAGAAATCTTTGTTTATTGATCGACGGAGAATATAGCCTGTCAATTTACCGAAGGTCCCATAATAATTTAAGCCTAAGTATTGACTATCTGCTCCTGGACCGATAGCGGCTCCTAGAAGTTGACCGCGAAGGGTGTGACCATGTTGAACGATGTGATGGGTGTAGAATCCTGCAGTACCACGACCTAAGATCACTTCTGTCTGGTAATCGACAGTGTGCATGGTTTCAGTGATTTCAATTTGATAGGAAATTATTGAAGACTCCGTTCTGTGAAAAGCATGGGCTATTCCAATCGTATACGCTTGGCTATGCTCTAGCTCTCTAGTAAAGGAATATAAAGAATTATTGAAGTCATTTCGGGCCCATTCCCCATATACTTTGAATCCTACTGATGGAAGCAACCATTCGAAGGTTAGCGAGGCGCGTTGGTCAACTTCATCAGAACCCAGTCTTGTAGACATTTCTGAAAATATGGGTAGAGCATTCCCTAGATTCAAGGAAGCATCATAATAAAGAGCAATGCGATGGAAACCAATCGTGAAGCCGGGTATGAAAACAGGAGCATAAGATAGAGTGTAACCAACAATCCATCTATTCCTATGTTTAATCAAGGAGTCTACATATTCTGATTCCTCTAGGTTCCCTAAAAAGAAAAAACCTTCCAGATCTCCAAGACTCGTGTGTAATTTTTTGATTCCAATATCGAGTTTGGGGAATCCTCCAGCATTGTTACTAAGAATAAGAGCGTTTAAGAAAGAGGGCCCTAACCAAACACTCTGGTTTCCAAATCCTATAGTAAAAGAACTATAGGTATAGCGAATCTCGGATTCTCCCCAGTTAAACTGTAGAATTGGGTCGTTGCCAAAACGTTGAGGAAGATCGATATTAGGGATAAAGGCCCCATATGGGCTTTCATGTACCGAGGGGACGAGTGGAAAGGATAGGTTTTGACTGTACCAAAATGTAGGTGCAAAGGTCGCACTCAACCCTTTATAGGAGATCTGTCCTCCTCCTTGTAAGTAGGTATTAATACCTTTCCCTTGCCAAGAAGTTCCATCGTTGAATCCGCGAGCATATTTAGTATTGTAGGAAATATATTGTTCGAAAGGAAGCCACGTAATAAGTGTATTTGTTTTTGTAGAGAAATCGAACTCTATTATTTTTTCCCCCCAAGGATGCTGTGTTTTAGAATTGATATCCCAAGTATTGGTAATTAGGCTATGATAATTTAGTACATTTCTTTCAGCAATCCCTATTAGCTCTAGAGTTCGATAATAATTGTAATGAGATGAACCTAAGAATTCCTGAGCAGGCAGTTTGAGGATTGTTGTTGTAGTAATAGAGAAGGCAATAAAGAACCAATGTTGGAAAGCTCTTTTTCTTATCATATAGCATTATTTATCATAAATATAGAATGAAGGAAAGAATCAAATGTTTGATGCAGTAGTAGTGGGTGCAGGACTCGCTGGTTGTGTCATTGCAGAGCGATTGGCTTCTCAAAAAAATTGGAAGGTTCTAATCGTTGAGAAGGAAAAACACATTGCGGGGCATTGTTATGATTCTAGAACAGAATTTGGTTTACTCATACATCGATATGGCCCGCACTTATTCCATACAAATTCGAAATTAGTTTGGGAGTATCTTTCCCAATTTACAGAATGGGATTATTACCAGCATCATGTCCAAGCGTTCATTGATGGAAGATGTGTACCTTTGCCTTTCAGCTTCGAAACAATGGATCTCCTTTTTCCCAAGGAACTCGCAACTAGATTGAAAGAAAAACTATTGAGAATCTACACTTTCAATCAAAAGGTCCCCATTCTTGAATTAATGAAACAGAATGATCCAGATATTCAATTTCTCGGTTCATATATTTATGACAAAGTATTTAAAAATTATACTGCCAAGCAATGGGAGATGCTTCCAGAACATATAGATAGCATGGTGACTGCGCGCGTGCCAGTACTGGTAGGTCGTGATACAAGATATTTTTCGGATATCTATCAGGCGGTTCCCCGAAATGGTTATACGTGTATGATGGAAAACATGGTGAACCATAGGAATATAAAACTTATCTTGGGATTGAATTTTTTAGAAATTGGAGAGGTAAGAGATCATACTATTACCATTGGCGGTAAAACATTTGATGGACCAATCTACTATACTGGACCTATCGATGAACTGTTCGGCTACTGTTTCGGTGAATTGCCGTACCGAAGTTTGGAACTTAAGTTTCAAACTATTCAGAAGCCCTACTATCAAAGCTGTGCAACCATAAACTATCCCAATAATTATGATTATACTCGAATCACTGACTTTAAACATATTCATCCTTTAGATACTTCACAGACAACGATCCTTATTGAGTATCCAAAGAAGTTTAAAAAAGATGAAAATGAGCCTTATTATCCTGTCTTTACAGATGAAAGCCAAAATAAGTATCAGGAATATAGAAAACTTGTGGAAAAGTATAAAAACCTTATTCTAATTGGAAGATTAGCAGAGTATACGTATTATGATATGGACGATGTCGTTGAACAGGCGTTAAAAACTGTGGAAGGGATAGGGTATGGCAGGTAATAAAGTATGTGCGGTGGTTGTTACGTACAATCGTAAAGGGCTTCTATTGGAATGTTTAGAAGCACTGAGAAATCAGACTAGACCTGTTGATGGAATCTGTCTTCTAGATAATGCTTCCACCGATGGAACACCAGAATTACTAAATAACATGGGATACCTTACCGAATTACCCCCGCAACATATTCAGGAACCATGGGAGAATACTTGTTGTATTTCGATCCCTGGCAATTCCAATTTAAAAAGTCCTATTTATTACATCAGAATGTCAGAGAATGTTGGTGGTGCGGGAGGTTTTTATGAAGGGCTGAAGAAGGCCTTTGAAAAGGGGTATGACTGGTTCTGGTTGATGGATGATGATGCGGAACCGGATAAAGATAGTCTGCGAGTTGTGGAAGAGTATTTTGGATGGAAGGATATTTCTGCCCTTGTAAATGCAAAAGTGGATCGGGAAGGGAATAGAATCTATAACCATATAGGGTATTTAAACTTTGAGAATCCTAAGAATGGGATTACAAAAACTTACGAGCCATTTTTATGGAACCAAGAAATGGCTGAAGTAGCTTTTTCCTCCTTTGTCGGTGTTCTAATTAAAAGAGATTCGATTAAAAAGATAGGTTTTCCCCAAAAAGAGTTTTTTATTCATCACGATGATGTGGAGTATTGTATTCGGTTGCAGCAGGTTGGAAAGTTGCTTTTTATTCCTAATAGTATCATCAAACATAAAGCTGAAACAAGGAATATCCAGGCAAAGAAAACCATTATTGGAGAAACGCGCAGAATTCCCTATGAAAAATTATGGATTACCTATTATCGGAGGCGAAACCTAGTTTGGCTGGTAAATAAATATTGTTCTAAAAACAAATTACCATGGCTCTTGTTTTATTTGGACCTATTTTTAGCAACAATGAAAAAAATATTTGGAATTATGTTGTTCGACGATCACAAACTAAAAAGGATTCATTTCTTGCTATCCGCATATTTAGATGGCATGCGGGGTGTGTTTGAAAATAATAAGCCTAAAAATATTTTGTATGGATAAAGTAACGATGCAAAAGGTTACGATTGGCATTCCAACATATAACCAAAAGGAATTTCTTATATATGCTATCGAAAGCGCATTGGCACAGAATTATCCAGCATTAGAAGTAATTGTAGCAGATGATTGTTCCACCGACGGGACTGAAAAAGTTATAAAAAAATATTTTAATGATTCTCGATTTAAATATCATCGGAATCGAGAGAATCTGGGAAGAATAAAAAATTATAGGAATTTACTATATAATTTGGCCACAGGGGATTGGTATCTGAACTTAGATGGCGATGATGTATTACTAGAGGCATCTTATATTACTCAATGTATGAAAATAATAGAAACTATAAAGGACTTAGTTTTTGTTTATGGGATAAGGCGTGAAATAAATGCTAACTTTATTCCATCTATAATTTCTTCTAATTCAGAGACTGTTTTATCGTATGTTGTTTTTGAAGGTAAAGAATATTTTTTCAAGATCCCTAGAATGAGAAAAGATAGGCTGAATCATATTACTTGTTTATACAATCGGAAACTTGCTATGGAAATTGATTTTTATAGGAAAAATATTATCAGTACAGATTTAGAATCTTTGTATCGATTGTCTATTTTGGGTAAAGTAGCTTTTCTTCCTATTTCGGCCGGTGGTTGGAGAAGGCATACTACCAATGTATCTGCTGTGCTGGATATTAATAAATTAAAAGAAAATTACTCATTATTTACCAATGTAGTGGACTATGCATTTCAGAGGATGCCAGAAGAGAATACTCGAATTAGAAAATGGTTAGAAGATGCTGTCGCTAAAAAGTTATATACAAATACTTTGAGTCTTTTTTCCGCAGGGAAAATCACAGACATTTTTTCTCTTTTTAGACACTGCAAAGGAATCTCTCCTAAATCGGTATTAAAAGTTATATTCAATCCTAAACTATATGTTAAATTATTTATCACCTTTCTTAAAGGTATTAAAATAGATTTTTAAAAATATTAAAATATAGATTATAATAAAAGAGTATTCACATCTTATTGGATGTGGATGATTAAACTACAATCCTATAGGAGGAAAGAAATGAATAGTATAACCTAAATCTTTATTTTAAGTGCGGATCCTCTTAAGATTATATTTAATATTAAATATTGAGGGTCTTTCAAAAAAGAATTTTGTTCAGGCAGTAAAGGCAAAAGAAAAAAGTTTAACACAGGGAAATAGGGGGAAAATTAGTTTGTCCACCCGTAAAAAGCCTCTCTGCGGGACAAAACTAGCTCCCTCTATACCTAAACGGATAGATCTTCCCTACGGAATTAGGGCAGAAACCGAGAAGCTGT
>CAKZQO010000051.1 GCA_937140905.1 uncultured Spirochaeta sp. | reverse complement strand
ATCGGGAAAAAAGGTCAATCCATTTGTCGGCCATCGGCCGAATTATTTTGCATTCAAATTGTTCTTTCTACTAACCTATTGTTTCTAACCCTTGAGATCAAAGAAGAGATAGCGTATACATGGATAGGGATGCAGAGTACGGTTAGCAAGGATCGACAAAATAGTCTCTGGAAATTTCTCCTACCCCTGGGGATTGGTCTAACCTTGGCTATATCCGGAGGGATTTCCTACCTCGCCGATCGGGAAAACGAAGCCTACCAGCAAAAAATTAACCTCCAACTGGCGAAATCGATCCATCAACAGATCGAAAATATCGAAAACCTGACCTTCCAATTCATAGCCAATTTTGAACTGAACAAAACCCTCGATCAGTACATCGAATCGCCGGAACTGTACCAAATCGCCTCGTTCAACAGTGTGTTTTCCGCTTTCCTCGAAAGCCAAACCCGCTCCCACCCCTTACTCAGGGACGCAGCCTTCTTCTCTTTGAATGAACCAAAGCGTAAAGCCCTTACCATGAGTGACAACCTGACCCAATCGATCCTCACCGAACTCCGCTCCTCTCCCTCCTTCCAGAAAATTCTCGACCTGGATGGGCGGTTCTTTCTGGAAACGGAACGGGTCTTTCCTTTACAGGGGAAGAAAACCCTTCTCTGCGGGAGGCTGATCAAGAAAGTCGATGGGGAACGGAATCTAGGAGTGTTAGTTCTACTCCTCCGAACCGAGCGTCTGTCCGAGATGCTCAATAGCGATCTTTACGTGGATGGAGAACCGTTGGAAGGTTCCATTGGGAACTACTTTAGTGTCCTTGTCTCCTCCGGTGGAATGATTTTAGCTTCTCCTTTGAAGAGTCAGGTCGGTCGGATGTTTGAGGAGGTGTTTCATACTCCCTGGAAACAACCTCCCGAAGAGAGCCATAAAAATGTTCTAGAAGGGGAATGGAAGGATCAGAAAGTATACCTTCGCTCTGTTCCCGTACGGGAAGGAATGCCCATTTTTCTCTTAGAAGTATCGACCCTGCCCACTATAGGATACAGGAACATATGGATGTTCTTCCTAGGAATCCTTCTCATGGGGATAGGGGCGGTACAGGTAAGGAACCTGAAGGAAAGGGACCTATCCCCTATCGATAAAGAGGCTTCGAAACAGTTCGAAAAACTTCCCGCCCGGGAGAGAGAAATCCTCCTGCTCCTTGCCCAAGGCTATAGCAATAAGGAGATCGCCTACCAACTCCGCCTCCGGGAACAAACGGTGAAGAACTACCTCCACTCCCTCTACACGAAACTGGGGATCCATGACCGGGTTTCCGCCGCCCTGTTCGTGAACAAGGCCAAGCGAGATACCCCTTGAACCCCCTATAGTACGAAAGTACCGATTGTGGAATTTCCATCCTACCCCTATGGTTTTACTATCTGAAGTCTATTCCAGTAGGAGGAAAGTATGAAGAAACAGGTACCGTTGTGGGTTGCCATCCTGATGGCGATTACCAGTATGCTTTACGCGGGAGGATCGAAAGAATCAGCAGCGCCCGCCCAAGGGGAAAAGAAGGAAAAGTTGATGGTGTACACCTCCATGAAAGAGGTGCTTATCGGGGAACTACGGGACGCTTTCGTAAAAAAACATCCCAACATTTCCTTCGACTACTACTCCGCGGGGGCTGGAAAGATCATGGCGAAGATCGCGGCCGAGCGACAATCTAAGCAATTGGTCTGTGACGTGATCTGGACCAGCGAAATCCCCGATTTCATTGCCATGAAGAAAGAGGGCATCCTGGAACCCTACATTTCTCCCGAAGCGAAGAACGTGGTGAGTCCTGTGTCCGATCCCGAAGGATACTTTACCGCGGCTCGTCTTGGCACCTTGGGAATTACCTACAACACGAGCAAGGTGAAAAATCCTCCCAAAACCTGGCAGGATCTACTGAAGCCCGAATGGAAGGGTGGGTTCGCCATCGCGAACCCCGCGTTGTCTGGAACCGCCATGGTGTCCATTGGTCTGATCGTGAACACCTTTGGTTGGGATTATATCGAAAAACTGAAAGCCAATGGAGCGCGAATGGGACAGGGGTCCGGACAGGTGGTGGACGATACGGCTTCGGGAGACCTATTGGGTTGCATTGGGGTGGATTACATCACCATCGACAAAATCAAGAAAGGGGCTCCCCTCGCGATCGTGTTCCCGCCGGAAATGCTCGTGATTCCCAGCCCCGTGGCCATCTTCAAAGGAACCCCCAACCTTCAGGCCGCGAAGAAGTTCGTCGATTTCCTCCTTTCGAAAGAGGGTCAGACCATCATTGCTAACAGCTACACCCTTCCCAGCCGACCGGACGTTCCCATCGTGAAGGACGTGGGTCTAGTCGAGGCAAAAGATGCGGTAGCCCGGGCCATGAAGGTGGATTACAACAAACTGATGGCCGAGAAACAGGCCGTGATCGATAAGTTCCAGCAGATCATGCAGGGAAAATAGACCACAAAAGCTTTTCTGTATAGTGGCCGGCCAGGAAAAACTGACCGGCCACCGTTTCCCTATACATTACCCAAAAACAGGAGGAATCCGTGTCGGAGATAGAGTTTCGCTCCGTTTCCAAGTCCTTCAGAACAAAAAAGGTTCTCGAGAACCTCAGTTTCACCATCCGTCCGGGAGAGTGTTTTACCATATTAGGGCCTTCCGGATGCGGGAAAACCATAGTGGTTCGCCTCATCGCGGGGTTTGAAACACCCGATCGGGGTACTATCCGTATAGGAACTACCACGGTGGCAGATGGTTCCAAAGGGTATGCCCTGCCCCCGGAAAATCGGAACATCGGTGTCGTGTTCCAAGATTACGCGGTATGGCCCCACATGACGGTATTGGAAAACGTGCTGTACCCGTTGAGGATGCAGAAAGTCCCCAAAGAGGAAGCCCTTCAGAGGGCTAAGATGGCCATCCAGCAGGTGAACATGGAAGGGTTAGAGGATCGTCTACCTTATCAGCTATCCGGAGGGCAACAGCAGAGGGTGGCGTTGGCTCGGGCTTTGGTATCCAAACCCGCCATTCTCCTCCTGGATGAGCCTCTATCCAACCTTGATGCGAACCTCCGGGAGGAGATGCGGTTCGAGATAAAAGAACTACAGAAATCCACCAACTCCACCCTCCTCTACGTCACCCACGACCAGGAGGTGGCCTTGGCCATTTCCGACCGCATCGCGGTAATGAACGAAAAAGGGGAGTTTCAACAAGTAGGAACCCCGGAAGAGGTGTATGATCAACCGGCAAATCCCTTTGTCTTTCGATTCCTGGGAATTGCCAATTTCATACCCGTTCACGCGCGGGATGGGAAAACCTTCCTAGCCTCAAGTGCGAAGGAATTCCTGCCCCTTCCAGATACTGTTCAAAAAGCCGAAGGGACGAGTTCTGGGAAGTTTCTAGCCGCCTGCAGACCGATGGAAGTGGAACTTTCCCACACCAGCGGTCCGCTGGAAGGTAAGGTGGTACGCAAGGCTCTCCTTGGACCCATCATCGACTATCGAATCGACCTAGGAGGTACTGTCGTGCGAGCTCAATTACAGACAGAAGAAGGATCCATGAAAGGCTTGATCTTCGAAGAAGGAGACTCCTGCCGGGTTGGTTTTTCTAGGCTACTCTGGTTTCCGGGAAACGGGGAAGGGGAGGTAACCCATGGTTGATATCTACACGAAACCCAAGATTTCAGTGGCCCAGATTGTGTTGCTATTCTCCATCCTTGTGCTGGTCGTAGTGGTGGGAATACCCGTTATACTGATTTTCCTAACCGCTTTTTTCGAAGACGGGAAACTGAACATCCCCGGCTTCGTGCAGATCCTGAAGGATCCAGACACATACCAGGCCCTGTGGAACTCCCTCGTGATCGCGTTCGGCACCACCCTCGTCTCCACCACCGTAGGGGTGTTCTTCGCCTGGCTCGTGGCCCGGACCGATCTTCCCTTCAAAAAGACGATGAAGGCCCTGTTCCTCGTCCCGTTCATGCTCCCTTCCTTCATCGGCGCCCTTGCCTGGAAGGTGCTCCTATCTCCTAGGGCCGGGTACATCAACAAGTTCCTCATGGCGCTTCTGGGATTGGAAAACGCTCCCATCGACATCATGAGCATGGGAGGTATCATCGTGATCGAAAGCATGTACCTCTTTCCCTTCGTGTTCCTGCAGGTGGAAAGCGCCCTGGAACGGATGGATCCCACCCTGGAGGAATCGGCTCGTATTTCAGGAGCTGGCTTGCTTACCATCACCCGGAAGATCACCCTTCCTCTCGTTCTTCCCAGTATCCTCTCCGGGGCCCTCCTCGTGGCGTTGTACTCCCTCGCCCACTTTGGGGTGCCGGCCATTCTGGGAACGGAGAAGGGAATCTACAACATTCCCACCAAAATCTATGAACGGATCTACTCTTCCGGCGGGAGTTTCCGGGCGATTCGGGTAGGGACGATCCTCTCCACCATCCTCGTTATTTCCGCCGCCCTGATCCTCAAAGCCCAGGACTTGCTCCTGAAAAAAGGGAAGTACCAGATCATCGCGGGGAAAAGCATGCGACCCATGCTACTGAAACTTCGGGCCCTCCGCACTCCCCTCCTGATCGTCAGTATCCTCTATATCGGCATCACCGTGATCCTTCCTACGGTAACGATCTTCCTGGTGGGAGGCTTGAAAACGTACGGGCTATCCTTCGAACTGAAGAACCTAACCTGGGCAAACTACCTCGAAATCTTTCGATGGAAGATGACGAAGGACGCCATCTGGAACAGCGTGTACCTGTCGTTGGGGGCAGCCCTGGTAACGATGCTGGCGGGAACCATGATTTCCTACGTGATCGTGAAATCCCGGCCTAGGGGAAAGTTCATCCTGGAACTGTTGGGGGTTCTACCCTTCTCCCTCCCGGGTACGGTGATCGCCTTGGGAGTAATCCTAACCTGGAGCGGAAGGTTTGGGATCAACATCTACAACACCCCCTGGATCATCTTCGTCGCCTATGTGGCCCGCTACATGGCCTTCTCGTTGAAATCCAATTCGGCGGCCTTGCAACAGGTTTCCGATTCCCTGGAAGAGGCGTCCAGAGCTTGCGGGGCTACCCATTTCCAGACCTTGAAGAACATCGTGCTTCCCCTGATCCGGCCCGGAATGATCAGCGCCTTCTTCCTCATCTTCCTTCCCGCCTTGCGGGAACTCACTACCTCGGTTCTCCTCTATGGTCCCACCACCCGCACCATTGGCGTCGCCATTTACGCGTTGAACGAGGATGGGGAAACGGTACGGGCTGCCGCTCTTGCCTCAGTGGCGTTGATCATCATCCTGGTAGGAGAAACTTCCATTCGCAATTTCCTCGCTCGTCTACAGAAACAGGAGTGAACCATGTCGGAATTGAAACTTATTTCGGTAACCAAGAGGTTCAACCAGGTCGTGGCGGTGAACAAACTCAACCTGGAAGTTCGGAAGGGGGAATGCTTCTCTTTTTTAGGACCCTCCGGATGCGGAAAGACCACCACCCTTCGCATGATCGCGGGCTTCGAAGATTTGGATGAGGGGGAACTTATCGTCGACGGAGAGGTGTATTCCAGTAGCTATAAAAAGTACTACCTACCCCCGGAGAAGCGAGACTTCGGGATGGTGTTCCAGGCCTTTGCCGTGTGGCCCCACCTTACCGTGTGGGACAACGTGGCTTTTCCCCTGCAAATCCGCCGCATTCCCAAGATAGAGATGGAAAAACGGGTAAAAGAAGCCTTACAGAGCACTGGGCTTTCTGCCATTAAAGATCTCTACCCTTCGAAACTTTCCGGGGGCGAACAGCAGCGGATCGCCCTGGCCCGGGCCGTGGCCATCAACCCAAAAGTAATGCTTCTCGACGAGCCTCTCTCTAACCTGGATCCCAAACTCCGGGAAGAGATGCGGTTCGAGATCAAGGATCTCCAACGGCGGTTCGGGTTCACCATCCTGTACGTGACCCACGATCAGGCGGAAGCGATGGCCCTTTCGGATCGAATGCTAGTGATGAATCTAGGGGTGGTGCAACAGGTAGGAAAACCTCTGGAAATCTACAACGAACCAGCCAACAAGTTCGTGTTCAGTTTCATTGGGTTGTCCAACTTTCTCAAGGTACGGGTACGGCAGGGGAGAGCCTTTCCGCTGGGACAGGAAGAGGGGTCTCCCATCTCCGATGAAGCACCGACCGATCTCGGGGATACCTGTTACGCCGCTTTCCGGCCGGGCGAGGTAGACCTGGTTTCCACTTCCTCCGGATCGGGAATCTCAGGCGTGGTGACACGATCCACCTTTCTGGGAGACCTTGTGGACTATCGCATTTCCATAGGAAGCCAGGAAATACGAGTGCAAAAGCCCAAAAAGAACGGTCTGTTGCGTAACGGCGAAGCCTGCAGGGTCCGGATCAATCGAATCCACTGGTTTCCCCTCGATTGACGTTCCTTCGCTCCTGTACTACTGTACCTCCCATGCGGGTACAGATTGTACGATGGAATGAACTGGAAGAGGCGGCTAAACACCGCCTCTTCTCTCGAGCGGAAGCTGATATAAACGACGCGATAGAGTCTGTTAGACCCATCCTCGAAAGAGTGAAGACAGAGGGAGATGACGCTCTTAGAGAGTTTACCCTCCGGTTCGATAAGGTTAACCTGAAAAACCTTCCCCTCCGGGTGCAACCGGAAGAGTTCGAACAGGCGAATAGGACTCTTCCTTCGGGCGTCAAAGAGGCGTTGGACTTCGTTATCGAGAACGTGACAACCTTTCATAAACACCAGTTCCCCCCTTCTCTCACCTTCATTGAGGTGCGTCCCGGCGTGTTTGCGGGAGAGCGAGCGACCCCGATTCCTTCCGTGGGTCTCTACGTGCCCCGGGGCAAAGGGAGTTTTCCCTCCATGTTCTACATGCTCGCGGTGCCCGCCAAGATCGCGGGAGTTCCCGAAATTCGCGTGGTCACACCTCCCAATCCGGACGGCTCGGTGGACCCCGCCTGCCTCTACGCGGCCTCCCGGATAGGGGTAACGGAAGTGTACCGGGTGGGAGGAGCCCAGGGGATCGCGGCTCTGGCGTACGGGACTCAATCGATTAAGCAAGTGGTAAAGATCCTTGGTCCCGGTTCCCGGTACGTGGCGGCAGCCAAACGGCTGGTTTCCTCCTTCGTGGACGTCGGAATGCCCGCGGGCCCTTCGGAGTCGATCATCCTGGCGGATGGCAAGGCGGATCCCCGCCTTGTGGCCCTTGACCTTCTGATCGAAGCGGAGCATGGATCCGACTCGGCCGCCTTCCTCGTTACCCCCGACCCTTCCTTAGCGGAACAGGTAGCGGGGATCCTCAAGCAACGGGTGGCTACCATTCCAGAACCTCGAAGGAGTTACATCACCGAAGTGTTTCAAAACTATGGGGGCATCATCCTTACGGACACGATGGAAGAGGCCATACAGGTGGTGAACGCTTTCGCTCCGGAGCACCTGCAACTCCAGGTGGAACACCCCTTCGATCTACTTAGCCAACTGCTTCACGCGGGGGAAATCCTCCTTGGGTCCCGCACTCCCTTTAGCGTGGCCAACTATGCCACGGGAGCCAACGCGGTCCTACCTACCGGCGGATTCGCCCGGACCTATTCCGCCGTTTCCGTGCGGGACTTCCTCAAGTACACTTCGGTTGTACAGGTCACTCCGAAAGGGTTCGCCACCTTGAAGGAGCCCGTACGGATCCTTGCGGAGTACGAAGGGTTCCCTTCCCACGCCCAAGCGGTGATCCAAAGGACCCCCACGGGAGAATATGGTGAAGCTCCGGGAACTCTGGGCAAGGAAGAGGAATCCGTGAAACAGCCCCGGGGCGATTTCAAACCAAGGGGGTAAGACCGAGTGCCTACCCATACGACCCTCACCGACGCCTTCGCCTACATCGAATCTTTCACCAACTTTGAAAAGAAACCCTTCCCCCTACGCTTCTTTCGCCTGGATCGGATGCACCAATTGCTTGACTTGTTCGATAACCCGCAAGAGTCTTTTCAGACCTTTCACATCGCGGGCTCCAAGGGGAAAGGGTCCACCGCAACCTTCCTCGCCTCTATCCTTAACAGTGCGGGGTTTCGGACAGGTCTGTATACGTCCCCCCACCTAGTGTCCTACAAGGAGCGGATTACCCTCGCGGGAGAAGAGATCGATGATGAGGTTTTCCTGGAACAGATCGCGTCGATCCAGGATCGTCTTTCCAAGCTCCAACCTGAGGATTTTCCCGGTGGGGAGTATCCCACCACCTTCGAACTCCTGACCTGTCTAGGCTTTCTCGTGTTCCGTCAACTGAAATGCGACGTCGCGGTGCTGGAAACCGGCATGGGGGGGCGGCTGGACGCCACGAACGTGGTAAACCCTATCGCCTCGATCCTCACACCCATCGAACTGGAACACACCGAGTACCTAGGTGACACGATCCCCCAGATTGCCTCCGAAAAAGCGGGAATTATCAAACCAAACACCCCTGTCATCGTGAGCCCCCAGGTTTCAGAAGCTTTGGAGGTGTTTTACAGTGTCGCGGAAAGCCGTTCCAGTCCCATTCATTACCTACCCCATTACCTTCGGTCCTTCGAAGCCCACACACACATAGAGGGAACCGAATTGCGCCTGGAATGGAACGCGGACCTGTTCTCTTCTACCTTACCTCCACCGCCTCTGCGAATCTTGCTCCGTCTCCTCGGCGAAGTACAGGCGGAAAACGCGGCTTTGGCCGCCCTGACGATCCATCTCACTATGCCCCACCTTAGCGAAGAAGTTATCCAGAGGGGTCTCGAAACCGCCTACCTTCCCGGAAGGTTTCAGCGGATCCAGGATTCCCCTCCCGTGTACGTGGATGGTTCTCACACCCCCCTTTCGGCCCGCAGGCTCCTCCATTCTTTCCTGGAAATCCATCCCCGTCCCCACACCCTGATCCTCGGGATCGTGTCGGGCAAGCGGCACGAGGAGATCGCCTCTATCCTTTGCCCCGCCTTCCAGCGGGTGATCGTCACTACTCCCGGCACCTTCAAGCAGAGCGATCCTAAAGCCCTCGCGGAATGCTCTAAGCGCCACAACCCCGCCACCCTCCTGATTCCGGATCCGCGGGAAGCGTTGAATGCCGCCCTCTCTACCCTCCCTGATCCCGAATCCCCTGTTCTCGTCACCGGCTCCTTTTACCTAGCGGGGGAGATCCTAAAGGCGGTACTTCCTACAAAGGGTGGCAACTAAAGTCCATTGCCAATATATTCTTAAGGGAAGGGCAAGCCAATGAAAAAACGGTCGAATTCCAGACAGGTTCTCTGGATGGTACTGCTCCTTTCTGCCTTCAGCGGCACGGGAACATTGTTTAGCGGAGGTGATGTTCTGGTTCGCAACGTATTTACCCGGCAAACAAAGATCGAAGAGGTAATCCAGGACCCCGCTTTCGGATATTTCGGAAGACTCTTGTTTCCGGCAAATAAAAGGTACTACCGAGGAGAGACCCTTGGGGAGTTCTCCCTACCCTGGTATAGCAACATCAACCCTGACAAAACAGTGGAAATCGTTAATTACCTGAAAGAACGCGCCGAATCGGGAGACACGGTTTTCTATGACATTTATTCGGATGCAGAAAAAGCTCTAGACCCTCGTAAAAAAGACACGGGCCTGTTCTTTTTCCGGGGAAAGCGGGGTGCAAAAACAGCCATTGTGAATGCGGGCGGCGGCTTTGTCTTTGTGGGGGCCATGCATGATAGCTTTCCCCACGCGCTAGAACTCAGCAAAAAGGGGTATAACGCCTTTGCTTTAATCTATCGCCCGGGAGCGCAAGCTGCCTGTAAAGATCTAGCCCGAGCGATCGCGTTCCTACACCAGAATGCGAAC
>CAKZQO010000050.1 GCA_937140905.1 uncultured Spirochaeta sp. | reverse complement strand
CCGGATTGGAACCTGATGGATTTAGATCTAACGAGAAAGTTCTTTCAAACCGAACCAAGCCGCAACGAGCTACCCGATATTAGCCAGATGGAACTCCAAAAAGAGCTCCAGAGACTCTCCACCTTTCTACCCCAGGTTCGGGGAATTGGTTCCCTCCGAGCCAAAGAGGTGGAGGAATCTTTCCAAAAGATCCGGGAAGCGGCCCGGTGGAAAGGGGGAAAAGTTCAGGTAACCCTAAAGGGTGAACCGGATGTTTTAGGACTCTATGTATACCTTCCCCTGCCCAAAACTCCTTCTTCGGGAGGCCGACCATGAAACAGGCTCGCGCCGAAACCCTTACCGCTTTTCGAGTGGAAGGGGGGGCCCTGGCTCCCAGCCTATTACGGAGAATCCAAGAACGCAACGCGGACTACACCGACGACGGTTCCTATCACTTAGGGAAGTTCTACACGGTACGGGACGCGGTTGCCGATTCCTGGAACCGGATGCGAAACGCCTGGAGGGCTTTCCAGCAGGAACGGGAACGTCTGCGCGCGGAGCCGCCCGCTGGTGTGACCCGTGATAAACTGTTACTTCCCCTTTTTGAAACGCTGGGATATGGACGGGTGCCTTACAAGGGGGGCTTGCAGGTAGGGCCGAACCGGTACCCCATCAGTCACGCCTACGACACCATTCCCATTCATCTGGTAGGCTCGGACACCGATTTGGACAGGAAAACCCAAGGGGTAGCAGGCGCGGCCCAACGGAGCCCCCATGGACTGGTGTTGGAGTACCTAAACCAGCCGCAGACCGCCACCTGGGGATTCGTGTCAAACGGGAAAATTTTACGGCTCCTGCGGGAGAACCGGAACATTGCCCGGCAGAGCTACCTGGAGTTCGATCTGGAATACATCCTGGAGCAGGAAGCTTACGCGGACTTTTTCCTTCTGTGGATGGTCTGTCACGTGAGTCGTCTGGAAAACCGGCCCGAGGGCTCTATCCTGGAAGCCTGGCGGAGCGCGGGCATTACCGAAGGCGAACGGGCCATGGACGACCTGCGCGAGGGAGTGGAACAGGCCATCGAACTCTTGGGCTCGGGGTTCCTCGCGCATTCCCAAAACGGCCCCCTCCGGGAGGCCCTCCGGAAGGGTAAAGAGTCGGGAGGGCTCGATACGGAAGAGTTCTACCACCTTCTATTGATTCTGGTGTACCGGCTGGTGTTCCTCTTCGTGGCGGAAGACCGGGACGCCCTACTGGATCCGGAGGCGGACGTACGCGCCAAAAAGCGGTACCTAGACTACTACTCCACCAAGAGGCTACGGCACCTCGCGGCGGCTATCCGGGGGGGCGGCCATGGCGACCTGTGGCAAGGGATGCGAAGGGTAATGGACCTGTTGGGGGAAGAGGGGTGCCCCCATTTAGGCTTAAAGCCTCTAGGCAGTTTCCTCTGGGAAAAGGAAACCCTTGGGACTCTTTCCTCCTGCGAACTGTCCAACTATTCCTTTTTGGAAGCAGTTCGAAAGCTCGCTTTTACCCAACGGGCCGACGCCCTCTGGCCTACCGATTTCAAGCATTTAGGTAGCGAGGAACTCGGTTCCGTGTACGAGTCCCTCCTGGAACTCCACCCGGAACTCAACGTGGACGCGGGTACGTTCACCCTATCCCGTACGGCGGGAAGCCGCCGGAAAACCACGGGAAGCTACTATACCCCATCGGAACTGGTGGAACGGATCCTGGACGACGCGTTGGAACCTGTACTTGAGAAGGCCATGACCAACGCTGATCCGGAACAAGGGTTACTCCGGGTAAAAGTGTGCGATCCGGCCATGGGTTCCGGCCATTTCCTTACCGCCGCGGCGGCCCGGATCGCTCGAAGGCTCGCTCAGGTTAGAACGGGCGAAGAGGAGCCTCCTCCCCCCGCAGTTCGGGAAGCCCTGCAAGACGCGGTCCAGCACTGCGTCTATGGGGTGGACCTGAACCCTCTGGCCGTGGAGCTCTGCAAGATCAGCCTTTGGATGACCGCCCTAGTTCCGGGTAGACCCTTGGCCTTCCTCGATCATCACCTGAAATGCGGCAATAGCCTCATTGGGGCCACCCGGGAGCTGATGAAAGAAGGAATCCCGGACAGCGCCTTCGAACTCTTGGAAGGAGATGATCCTACGGTCGTAAAAGGGGCAAAGAAACGAAACCAGGAGTACCGCCAGTACGTGGGAAGCCTGTTCGATCAGGAGGAAGTGTTCCCCGATCACGGAAAGTTTGCTCGAATGGCCGCTGAGCTGGAAGAGTTGGACGAAACGACCCTGGAAGGGGTCCGGCTCCTCGCTATGCGGTACCAAAACATGGTAGAGGACCCCGAGTATTTGGCGGAGCTTTCCGCCGCCGATGCCTGGTGCGCCGCCTTTTTCCAGGAAAAGTCAGATCCCCAAGATCCCCTCATCACCAACGAGCAGTTCAGGGTCTGGCTCAAGGACCCCATGCGAGTTGACAAGCGGTACCGGGACCTAGCGAAACGCCTTTCCGCCCACTACCGGTTCTTTCACTGGGAACTGGCTTTTCCCGAAGTGTTTCGCCCTTCTGATGGGTCACCAGGCGGGTTCCATGCCGTGGTCGGCAATCCGCCATGGGAGCGGGTAAAACTGCAGGAACAGGAATGGTTCGCCTCGCGGGACCCTCAAATTGCCCAAGCTCCTACCGCTTCCATTCGAAAGCAGTTGATCGAAAAATTGAAGAGGCAACCAGATGCCAAACATCTGTACCGGGAATACCAAAAAGCCTTACGATCGGCCGAAGCTTTCAGTTCCTTTCTCCGTAAAAGTGGCCGGTTCCCCCTCTGCGGCAAAGGGGACGTGAACCTCTATTCCGTGTTCACCGAGCTTGGACGTTCCCTCCTCAGGCCGGGAGGACAGGCGGGGATGATCGTTCCCTCGGGAATTGCCACGGACGATACCACGAAGGATTTTTTTGGGGATCTAGTGGAAACCCAGAGCTTGGTTAGCCTATATGACTTTGAAAATAAAGGAATTTTCCCTGCGGTTCACAATAGCTATAAATTCTGCTTACTCACCCTGCGAAGGCCCATAGATTCAGGCTCACCAAAACACTCGGGCAAATCAAAGGGGTCGCATGCGATGCGCTTCGCCTTCTTCGCCCACCGGGTAACGGAACTGGAGGAACCGGAACGGATCATCGACCTGGAACCCACTGACTTTGCGCTGATAAACCCCAACACCCGCACCTGCCCCATCTTCCGTACCCGGAAGGACGCGGAGATTACCCGTAAGGTGTACCAGCGGGTGCCCGTACTGATCAAGGAAGGAGACCCCACAGGTAACCCGTGGGGCATCTCCTTTTTACGCTTGATCGATATGGCCAACGACTCCCACCTGTTCCGCACCCGGGAAGACCTGGAACGGGAAGGGTACATACTGAAGGGAAACATCTTCTACCCGCCCGGTGCCTCTATTCCCCCAAATCCGTATGCCCAGGTAGGAACAGGCATAGTTCCAACGAACCCCGATAGCCACGCCACGGCGGAAACCCAGAAACGCCGATCTCCCGCTACCCCGCAAGGCAAAGCCCCCCAAGAAGTAACCCCTTCCCTCTTCGGTAGGGAACCGGATGAGGGCTCGGCAAGCCCACAAGCCAGCGATAAACAAATAGATCGTCCCGCCACAGCCTTGCGAGGACAAAAGGGAAAGGGTTCTGCCCCTAGCGGCGCACCGAACGGCCGCTACCTTCCCCTGTACGAGGCCAAGATGATCCATCACTTCGATCACCGGTGGGCCACCTACGACGGGAAAGACACCCGGGAACTGACGGAAACCGAGCGGGCGGACCCATCCTTTGAACCCTTGCCCCGCTACTGGGTACCGGAAGTGGAGGTGGAGGTCCGGTTAAAAGGCCGCTGGGACCGGGGCTGGCTAGTGGGGTGGAGGGATATCACAAACACCACAAACGAACGCACCGTTATCGCTTCCGTGATCCCGCGGACGGGGGTAGGTGATACATTTTTATTAATGTTCATCAAATTATATAAAATGTCTTTTTTATTATTTACCAATTTGAACTCTATTTGTCTAGATTTTATTGCTAGGCAAAAAGTTGGGGGTACTCATCTAAAATATCATGTTTTTAAGCAACTCCCCGTCCTGCCGCCGGACAAGTACCTAGAGCCCTGCCCGTGGGATCCTTCCTCTACAACTCTTGCCGACTGGATCCGGCCCCGGGTGATCAAACTGGTGTACACCACCTATGCCCTCCTCCCCTTTGTCTTAGACGCGGTAGCACCCGGCGCTACGGAGCCGGCCGCTCAGGCTTGGCAATACTGGAAAAAGCACTTCCCCGGCTCAGTACCTGAAGGCGCCTCTGCCGCCCTATCCCCTTACCCCCCGCCTTTCCCGTGGAACCCTGAACTACGGTTCGACCTGCGGTGCCAGCTGGACGCGGCTTACTTTCACCTCTACGGCCTTACGGAAGAAGAAGTAGCCTACGTGCTCGAGACCTTTCCCATCGTGAAAAAGAAAGACCTCGACCAGGATGGAGTGTATAGCACTAAGGAGACAATTTTAAAATATTACAGAGAGTATGGAAGCGCCTGATTCGTTGGGTCCCTGCCCGTTTCAAAAAGGGGATCTCCTGGCATTGAAGGGAAACCCATCCATCCGCGGGACCTTTACCGGAAAAACCAAGATAGCGGGTTCGCACCGGATGCTTCAACTCCAGCTTGGGCCTAACCAAACGGAATTCCACCGGGAAACCTTGCTGGAGGCGTTGGAACAGACCGATGATCCAGAGTTCCTTCTGCGAAAAGGCTCCTTCGCGCCACCCGACGCCCTGAAAAAAAGGATGCTCCTATCCCGGCTCACCGGTCAACTCACCGACGTACTGTATTCGATCGAAGCTTCCAACACGGAGTTCATGCCCCACCAGTTCATCCCCGTGCTCAAGTTCCTGGAATCTCCCGTGGGCAGGCTCCTCATTGCCGATGAGGTGGGATTGGGGAAAACCATCGAGGCCCTGTACCTGTGGCAGGAACTCCAGGCCCGCTTCGACGCGAGGCGTCTCCTCATCGTGTGTCCCTCCACCCTACGGGAAAAATGGAAGGGGGACCTGTATACCCGCTTCGGCATAACCGACGCGGAAATCCTGGACGCCAAGCGTCTCTACGAATGGGTCACCGCGGTGCCCGCGTCGGGATTCCGGAAAAGTTTCATCGGCATCGTGGGGCTTGAAGGACTCCGCACCCGAACGGAAAACGCCCACCTAGAGTCACCCAACCCTCGGGAACGGTTGGCGGGGTTTCTGTTAGAGGAAGCATCCAACTGGGAAGAACCATTGTTTGACCTCGTGGTAATCGACGAGGCCCACTACCTACGGAACCCCTTAACCGCCAGCCACCAGATAGGGGAAGCCCTGCGGGAAGTGTCCCGGCACTTTCTCTTACTTACCGCCACGCCCGTCCACACGGGAGCCGAAAACCTGTACTACCTGTTGCGGCTTTTGGCCCCGGAACTGTTCAACGACATCAACCTGTTCTACCATTTGTTCGAGTCCAACCGCTGGATCATCAAAGGGGCCAACGCCCTCCTGTATAAAGGGGCCGTGGAAGAGGCGAAACAAGCCTTGAAGGAGGCCATCTCCGCTGAACATGTGCCGAACCGAAAGAGCCTGAAAGAGCTATACTACGGCCTATCACCCCTTTCCCAACTAACCGTGGAAGAACGGGTACACTGGGGACGAAAACTGGAAAGCCTGTCCACCTTCAGCTTGTTCCTGAGCCGTAGCCGCAAACGGGATGTGTTTACCAAAAGGGTCGTCCGGGCTCCCAAGTCATTCGGAATTCCCTTACACGGGTACGAACGAGCCGTGTACACTCAAATTAGTAATCAGATTCGTACTACCGCAAACACCGCAAAGGGGAAATCCATCACACACATTTTCCAGCTCATCTCCCTCCAGCGGCAACTCACTAGCTGTTTCTATGCGGCCATAAAACGGTGGAAATCCCAACGGTACGGTTCCGCGGAAGAGCTCTGGGAAGACTTGGGAACTCTTCCTGGAAAGGTAGGGGAGTCAACCGTTCCTACTGTTCTGGAACAACTTTACCTCGATTCCATCGACCTTACCACCCTATACCGGGTAGACACGAAATACAGGACACTGCGCCGATGGCTACAGGGCCGCTTGCACCGGAACCCGCGGGAAAAGATCGTGATCTTCAGCTATTACCGGGCAACCATCGATTATCTCGAGCACCGCCTTAAGATGGACGGGATACCCGCGATCAAACTTAAAGGGGGCATGGGAGACCAGAAATGGGAAATCCTTACATCCTTCCAGAACCCCGAAGGCCCGAACGTGCTGGTATCCTCCGAGGTAGGGAGCGAGGGAATCGACCTGCAGTTCAGCCGGTTCATGGTGAATTACGACCTGCCCTGGAACCCCATGCGGTTGGAGCAACGGATCGGGCGGTTGGACCGTATCGGCCAAAAGGCGAAGAAGATCATCATTCTTAACCTCTACCGGCCTGACACGATCGAAGACAGGGTCCTGATGCGGCTCTATGAACGGATCGAGATCTTCAAGGAATCCATCGGCGACATGGAAGACATCCTAGGGGAACACATCGAGGAAACTTCCCGGATCCTCATCAACCCCAACCTCACCGAAGAGGAACGGGAACGGATGATCCTCCAGAGCCAGCAAGCCTTGGTGGAAAAACGAAGGCAGATACAGGAGTTGGAAAACAAAGCGATAGACTTTTTCCACCACGAGAAGTTCATCCTCTCTCAAATCAGGAATATGCGAGAGATAGGGCGGTACGTGAAACCCGAGGAGATACACGGCGCGGTACTAGACTTTTTTTCCCATCGATACCCGCAAACCTTCATTCAAGAGGGACCCGTTCGCTGTTCCTTGCTTCTACAACTGTCCCCCGCCGCGAAGGACGCTCTATCCCAGTATATGGAGGAAGTAAAACCACCCTTAAAAAGTTCCTTATCCATTTCCCCAAAACCCATTCTCTGTTTGTTCGACCCAAAGACCGAACCCCCTAGATCCACCACCAGGAGCGAACGCATCCCCGTGCATCACCCCTTGATCCGTTGGATCCTCTCCGAATACCGAAAGGACCAGATCCACCTTACTTCAGCGATCCGGCTCACCCTTCCCAACCCAACCGTACCTCGGGGGGTATACCTGTACACTCTCCAGCAGTGGATCGCCCGGGGTGGGATCCGTAACCAAGTGACCCTGGTCTACTACCTCTACAACCTTAAGACAGCAGAGATTATCGCGGGCGAACCAAGCGAGCAGATTCTTCACCTAGCGGGCGAACAAGGAACTCGTTGGACAGACTGGGAAGTGGCTATCTATTCCACCTCTATATCGCGGGCTTACCTGCGCTTGAGCCACCGCATAGGGAACGATTTCTCTGGATTCTCTTACCGGTTGGAGGCGGAAAACAAACATTTCTGCGACCAGCAGGCAGAGTACGCCCGGCTTAGCGCGGAACGGAAGGAACAATCCATTCAACGGGTGATTCAGGATCTTCAAGCGCAGGGCAAACTAAAAACCATCCGGGCCCATGAAGGAAGATTGAAGAGCGTGCGGGATAACTTGGCGAGGGCTCTCGCTCGAATCGAGCGAAAGAGAAACGAGTTTAGCCCATCCTTCGAGGATGTGGCGGTAGGAATCCTACTCGTGGAATAAAAGGAGGACACGCATGGGATTCAAAGAACAATGCGCCGCTATTCGGGACCAACTGAGAAGAAAGGAGTATGAAGAGAAGATTTTTCAGAGTAAGAAAGGGAAAAATACGGGAAATGCAGCAAACGAATCTGCTAAATCTGCACCCCCTTCGGCCAAAGATTCCAAAAAAACTAACAAAATTCGAACCACGCAACCGCAAACCAATTCACGTCTTTCCTCCCCAAAGAAAACCCTAACATCTCCTCAGAAACAACCTATTGTGGCTAAAGAACCTCCTAGGCAATTAAAACAAGAAGTTGAAATCAATCTAGGAATCGATTTCGGGACAGCCATCTCTAAAGTTTGCGCCATGGATGTGCGAAACATGGAAATCTTTACCTTGAACTTTCAACCCCGATTAAATCATCCTTTGCCCGACTACGACAAGGATCCTAGCTTTGTGCCATCCTTAGTTTGGATCGATAAGAATGGATTCCTTTACTCGCCCTTTGTTTCCCATCCGAAAGATGCAGTACCCCTTCCCTATCTTAAGATGAGCTTAGCAGGTCACTATGCGCCCTCTATTCAGAGAATGCATAACTTATTGAGTGGAAAACAACTGAAAAACCCTATGGAGGCCCTCGCTTCCTGTTACTTCCTGTCCTGTCTATTGAGTGTTTCCAAACAAGTAGTTGAAGATCAGAACCGGTTTAAAAACTCATCAACTGATTTCCGCTGGTCTGCCAACCTAGGGGTGCCCATTGAATATACTCATCACCGCAACTCGTTTTTATTCGAGAATGTCTGGAAAGTCGCGGCTTATCTATCTGACCAAGGGGAAATAAATCCCGCAAACCCTATGAATATAGAGAGACTTGACCAGATCTACACTCTATCCTTGGAGGAAGCGAAAAGAAAGGCAATTGATTTTTTCATCCAGAGTGAGCTATTAGCCACCTTGCGAATTGTGCAACAAGATATTTCCCTCCAAAACGGTATTTACATGCACGTGGACATTGGAGGTGGCACCCTCGATTGCACGGTGTTCTCTTTCCGCCGGGAAAACGGAGAAGGTAAGATCAATTTCCTCGTTACCTCAATAGAACCATTGGGAGTTGATCTGATGGCTTATCGGATTACTCAAGATTCTTCTGTGATAGATATGCTTAAAGAATGCCTGAAGAATACGATCATTAAAAATCCCCAAGGAGCCCTAGAGGGGGCGTTCCATTTGCAAGAGGTCTATCCTTCGGAGGATGTCTGTAAACAGATCGCTAGTGTAGTTATAAGCGCGAAAAACAAAAGCCCATCTGAATTAAAAAAACATGAAAAGCTCACTATTTTCCTCTCAGGTGGTGGTATGTCTTCTACTTGGTATAAGAAAACCATCGAAGGTACATATAACTCCCGAAATCATAAGGCTTGTGAAATTCCTCCTTACGAATGTAAACCCATCACGGACCTTAAAACACAAGGTATAACCATTCACTCTCCGAAAAAGCCTTCCCGATATTTAGTTGCTTATGGTCTGAGTATACCCC
>CAKZQO010000049.1 GCA_937140905.1 uncultured Spirochaeta sp. | reverse complement strand
GGTAGGCAAGTGTTCCAGAAAAGAATCAATGACAAAAAGCGCCTCCTTCTCCTTTCCCTCCTTCAGAAGACTTTCGATGGGTTTCAGATCTAAGTCTTGGGCAATTGCCTTCGAATCTCCTAAAAATAGGCCGAGTCCTACGATACAAAGGGTGAGTATCACCGTTCTTATCATGCCTTCACTTGTTCAGGTTGATTCACTTTACCCCCATCTTCCTCTGGATGGCTTTGTCGTTTGGGAAAACCTAACAGTGCTCGAATCTCATCGTCATCCAATGTTTCTCGTTCCACCAGCGTATCAGCCAAGAGAAGAAGTTGGTCCTTATGCTCTCGGAGGAGCTCCTCCACCTCCTGTAGGGCGTTGGTAATAATAGACCGAATGGCAGCATCGATCTTGCGGGCAGTTTCCTCCGAATAATCCTTGTGCCGCGCGATCTCTTTACCAAGAAAGATCGGTTCGTCCTCCTGTCCGTACGCCACCGGTCCAAGCTCTGGACTCATTCCCCATTCACATACCATCTTCCGGGCAATTTCGGTAGCTTGTTCGATGTCATTCTTTGTTCCGGTGGAAGTGTCGTTATAGACAAGTTTTTCCGCTGCATACCCTCCCAGCATGATCTTTATCCGATCTTCCAACCAGCTCTTACTCCGCGAATAGGTATCCGTTTCAGGAAGGGATAGGGACAAGCCCAAAGCCCTACCTCGCGGAATGATAGTGACCTTATGAAGGGGATCGGTATGCTTGAGATAGTAATGAGGAAGGGCATGCCCTGATTCATGTACCGCGGTCATCCTTTTCTCTTTAGGGAGAATCACTCTGGACTTTCGAGCAACTCCGAGAAGGATCTTGTCCCTAGCCTCTTCGAAATCTTCCATATCAACGGAAGTCTTATTCTTACGGGCTGCAAACAGAGCCGCTTCATTCACCAGGTTGGCTAAATCGGCCCCTGAGGTTCCCGGAGTAGCTCTGGCTAATTTGGAAAGATCCACACCTTTTCCTAGGGGGATCCGGGCACAGTGGATTTTGAGGATCTCTTCTCGTTCCTGTATATCGGGCATGTCCACCACAACCTGCCGGTCGAACCGACCTGGTCTAAGTAAGGCGGGATCCAACACATCGGGTCTGTTGGTGGCTGCCAAAATGATGACCCCATCCTTCGTGTCGAATCCATCCATCTCGACCAACATCTGGTTCAGCGTTTGTTCCCGTTCGTCGTGTCCACCGCCATACCCAGCACCTCGAGTCCTTCCCACTGCATCCAATTCGTCGATGAATAAAATGCAAGGAGCATGCCGTCTTCCCTGCTCGAATAGGTCTCGAACCCTACTGGCCCCTACTCCCACGAACATCTCTACGAAATCGGAGCCCGACATATGGAAGAAGGCAACATTTGCCTCCCCAGCGCAGGCCTTGGCAAGGAGAGTCTTCCCTGTTCCGGGCATACCCACGAGCAGCACCCCTTTGGGGATCTTAGCGCCCATTTTCGTGTATTTGCTGGGATTCTTGAGGAACTCCACCACCTCTTGTAGTTCGTATTTCGCCTCTTTCTGCCCTGCCACGTCGGCAAAGGTTACCTTCTTGCCATCATCGATGTAAAGTTTTGCCCTACTCTTTCCAAAGGAAAACGCCTTGTTTCCTCCCCCCTGGATCTGTCGGAACATGAACCAGATGAAGAAAAATCCAATAAACCAAGGCATGAACTCCAACACCACTCGCAAGGGAGATACTGTTCGTTGCCCTCCTGAGATGCGCACTCCTTTGCTTCTTAACATTGGGATCAACTCATTATCGAAGTAAGGAATAGTGGTCTTGAACAGGGTAGACTCTCCCCCCCTACCCTTTAAGGTACCTTGAATCTCCAGTTGATCGATAATCTTGACAGATTCAACCTCTCCCTGCTCTACATAACCAAGGAATACAGAGTACGGAATCTCCGTAGTAACGGTTTTATCGCTAAAGAAGAAAAACAACACGAACAAACTCATTAGTACCACGAGAAACATCAACGCAAACCGGTTATTATTAAAATTGAACCTTACAGGAGGCTGATTTCTCGGTTCGTTGGAATTATTCTGATTGTTCACAGTCCTCTCCATCTCTGATTCTATGTATATGTATAGCAATAGGATTCAATTTCTCAGGATCCTTCATGGGATTTATTATAGATGATTTTGAGCGAAGGGTTGGTAGCCCGTAGGGGCTTAAAAACAGGGATAGTATTTCCCTATCCCCCTGCAGAATGGGCACCTCCTCCCGGTACCTGGATGGGACATGCAGTTCACTAAGAAGTTTCTTCACTGATTTCCTTCCCCGAGGGAGATTGATCGAGTCTCCCGGCCGTCTGGAACGTAGAAATAGAGTTTGAAAGGCGTTCTTGTCAAATACTTCCCCTTGTACCTGCAGGGTGCTTCGTTCCATCGAAGACACTTCGACCTTCATACTACCCGAAACAGTTACGTTCATATTCCCTTCTAAAAGGTAAAGATACCCTTTTTTCTTTTCCTGGACAATATTGGATTCCCAATAGAGCCTCCCTTTCGCGACCCGTATCCGGATGTCCCCTTTCATCCACACTCCCTTCAGGGTTTTCTTAGAGGAACCCTCTACCAAGGGGAGAAGGAATTTAAAGGGAAACCTTCGAAGTCGTTTGGATCGGGTTTTATCAAAGAGCTTATAGAGTGAATACAGTCTAAGGATCGGAGGGAGGGAAAAGAAGTCCTCCATAGAACAAGACCACCCTTCATCGGTAGCTTTCCAGGGATCACGCCGGGAAAGTTCCTCTTGGAGGAACTCTTCGATCCAACCCATCTTTATGCTCAGACGCTTTAGAGCCGTCCGATATCCAGGAAACACCTCCTTAATCAAAGGTATGAGTCGATGTCGGACAGCATTTCGAAGAAACCGTTGGTTCCTATTGGATTGGTCTTCAATGGGTTGAATTTTTCTTTCATTGAGGAAATCCACGATTTCTTCTCGGGTTACTCGAAGGAAAGGTCGCAAGATTTTTCTATCCTTACTGGGGATCCCTTTTAGTCCCGCAGGGGAAGAACCTTGAAAGATCCGGAGGATTTGAGTTTCCTCGTTATCCTGAGCCGTATGGGCAGTTACTATGAAATGCGCTCTCTGTTCTTTGGCAATTTTCCACAAAAAGCGGTATCGATGCTCTCTTGCCACATCCTCTAGACTCCGTTTCTCCTGCAATGCCTGAAGCTCAATAAGCCCCCGCTCTGCTTCACCAATAAATAGAGGAACCTTGAGGATAGAGGCAAGGTTAGAAACAAAGGAAAGTTCTGCTTTCTCCTCTTCGATGGATCGTAGACGGTGATTAAAGTATCCAAGGATGAGGGAGAAAGCAAGTTCCTGCGAAAGCTCCTTTAGAGCGATTGCCAACGCAGTACTATCTACGCCGCCGGAAACGGCAACCAAAAGGGTAGCTTCCCTAGAGAAGGCTATTCTTTTTAGGTATGTCCGGACTTTAAATAAAAGAGAATTATCCTTTTCGATTGATTT
>CAKZQO010000048.1 GCA_937140905.1 uncultured Spirochaeta sp. | reverse complement strand
CTGCGCGGGCTGCGGGGCTTGCCCCGGCCGCGCAGCTGCGACCGTTCGATCAGCCCCTCATACTGATGCGCCAGAAGATGGCTCTGCACCTGCTGGATCGTGTCCATGCCCACGGACACCACGATCAGCACCGATGTCCCGCCGAAATAGAAGGGCACGGCCAGCTCCGCCCGCAGGATCTCGGGCAGCATGCAGACAAGCGCCAGATAGGCCGAGCCCAGCACCAGGATGCGGTTCACCACATAGTCGAGATATTCCGCCGTCCTCTTGCCGGGACGGATGCCGGGGATGTAGCCGCCCAAAAAGAGCGCCCCGATGGAGACCCCACCCGCCGCGAGCGAGTAGATGACCGCGTTGTGGCTCGGCGGGATGATGATCCCTTGCACCGAAGACGCCACGGTAAGTGCGGCGGAGAAATCCCGGTCATACCCTTTTTCCACCATCATGGGAATCATGATGGGACCGGTGGAAGAAATGTCCGCCACGGCAGAACCAGAGACTCCCCCGAAGAACATGCTTTCGATGCAGTTTACCATGGCAAGCCCTCCCGGCAAGGGCCCCACAATGAGGTAGGCAAGATCCACCAACCGCCGAGCGACACCACCTTTCGACATGAGGCCCCCCGCCAGGATGAAGAGGGGAATGGCTAGTAAAGGAAACGCTTGTAGACTCGCGGCGATCCGCTGGGCGATCATCGCTACTCCCAGATTGGAAACAAAGGCGCTCACAAGGGCGGAAATTCCCAAACTGAAGGAAATGGGAACTCCCACGAG
The DNA here is from genome assembly GCA_937140905.1 of uncultured Spirochaeta sp. GTDB lineage: Bacteria > Spirochaetota > Spirochaetia > DTKZ01 > DTKZ01 > DTKZ01. The sequence continues at coordinate 32,694 of CAKZQO010000048.1, read as the reverse complement.
AATCAACACCAGGAAGGTTCCGATTAACGCGATGGATTCAAGCATGGGGTTCCCCCTTTTGGGTTGTGGAGTTGACGATCTTGAGGAAAGCTCTTAGAAAGGCAAAGAGAATCATGAAACCTCCCGCGATGGGAATGACGATGTAGGTGTATCCTAAAGGAACGGGAACGGTAGACATCTGGCTGGACATGGTTGTTTCTGCCAGTACCCACCCTTGGGTCAGGAGGAACACGGCAAAGGCCCCGATTCCCAGATCCACGATGATTTCCACTAGAATCTTGAATCGTTCGGGTAACCGTTTTACCACTAGTTCTAGACTCATGTGGGATCCTGTCCACACGCAGGCGGCCGCACCCAGAAGGCCTACCCACATCATGCCCGTTACCACGATCTCCTCTACCCAGTAGGGACTGGCCCGGAGCACGTACCGGGCAAATACTTGCCATGACACTAGAACAGAAAGGATTCCCATGCATATAGCTGTAAAGAAGGTAACTCCCCGCTCGATGCGGTCCATCCACATTTGTACTGTTTGTTTCACGCGTTCCCCCATAAAAAGAGACTCATGGGGGGTGCCCACGAGCCTCGCGTCTTGTATTCGGCTAACTTACGTGTTGCTATCTGGCCTCTCTGTTATTTAGTATTCACAATGGCGTCGATTAGATCTTTTCCCACGATCGGTTCGAACTCCTTCCACACTTTTGCTACAGCCTGTTGAAATTCGCGGATATCTTTCACTTCATTGAAAATCATGCCTTTCGCTTTCAGCTGTTTTACCGTATCGTCGATCATCATAGCCCAGAGTTTGTTGTGTTCCTGGATTGTATCCTTTGCGGTTTGAAGGATCGCGTCCTGGACGTTCTTTGGAGCAGAATCGAACACGCGTTTGGACATCACCAGGAAGTCTGGGATAGAGGTGTGCCGGGTGTAGCTATAGTACTTGGCCACTTCCTGCATGTTGAAGGAAAGGACGGTCGGTTCATTGTTCTCCCACCCGTCGATTACTTTGGTCTGAAGAGCGGTGTACACTTCCGATTGTCCCATGGGAACTGCCGTGCCTCCCAACGCGTTGATCGTGTCGATCAAGGGTTTGGATTGCATCACTCGGATCTTCAACCCCTTGAGATCCGCGGGTGTGTAGATAGGTTTTACAGAGGTCGTGATGCTCCGGAAGCCCGCGTCCAGGAAGGCCAACCCTTTGAACCCATACTTTTCCATGTCCTTCATGAGGCGTTCACCGATAGGTCCTTGCAACACTTTGTGCTGATGATCGAGATCCCTCCAGATGAAGGGAAGACTCACTACTTGTAACGAGGGAGAGTATTGCCCCATTGGTCCCGCGGACACCTTGGTGATTTCTATGGAGCCGAGCTTTACCCCTTCGATGTAGTCCTTTTCCTGCCCCAACTGCCCCGCGGGGAACAGAGTAATCTTCACGTCTCCTTTGGTCCGTTCCGCCATTTTATCGGCAAAAAAAACCAGTGCTTTGTGAACGGGATGACTTTCTGGCAGAACGGAAGCAAGCTTCCAGTTGTACCTCGGCGCTGCGCCTGCCATTAAGGAAACTGCCATCAAGATACCGATCATTAGAGTGACCTTTCGAAACCCTCTCATACATCCTCCTGTTCTTGCTATATGAAATATTGTTTCGGATTATGATACAACAGGGAGTAGAGAGTTGTCAACGAAAAATTATTTCACCTCTATCCCCAACAACCGTTCCCATAGCCGTACCACGGCGGGCTGGGAGCGCTTACCGTCCCCCGCGGCGCGGGCGGCTTTGAAGATCTCGTGGGTGAGGGCGGTGAGGGGAGTGGGAACGTCTTCAGCCTTGGCCACCGACAGGGCGTAGCCTAAGTCCTTCCAGTGGATGTCCACCGTGCCGCCCGGCTTGAACTCCCGGGAGAACATGTCCCGTGCCGCCACGTCGAGGAGCTTCGAGCCGGCCCAGCCTCCCTTGATGGCGTCGTAGAGCACTTTGGGGTCTAAGCCCGCCTTGGCGCCGAGGGCAAAGGACTCGGCGATCACGGCAAAGGTGGCTCCCACGATCATCTGGTTCACGCACTTCGCTACCTGCCCCATCCCAGCTTCCCCGAGACGAACTACCGAAGCACCCATGGCTGACAGGTAGGGTTTACAGGTTTCGAATACCGTAGGGTCCCCCCCAACCATGAAGGAAAGGGTGGCTTCAATGGCCGCCTTTTCCCCTCCGCTTACCGGAGCGTCGAGGAAGTGGATTCCCTGTTGGGATAAAGCGGTAGCGATTTCTTTCGTGATCCCCACTTCGGTGGTGCTGGTATCGATGAGGATGGAGCCTTTTTTCATGACCCTCCCCAACCCGCCCTCGCCGAGAACCACGGTCTTCACCACCTCCGATGTGGGGAGGGAAAGGATCACGATATCGCAGGAGGAGCCGATTTCGGCCGCCGACGAGGCGGGGAGGACGGCGGCTTTCCGTGTCGCGGCCTCACCTGTGGTGGCTTCCCGTGTAGAGGCTCCACCAGGGGTGGCTTCATTGAGAGTTGGTTGCCGGGAGGCCACATCCCGGGAGGTGGGCCCTGGGGTACCGGCTTCTAAGGTTGCGGATCCTCGGGCGCCGGAAACAGGGCCTTGCCGTTGGGCGAACTCTTCGGCCCCTTTTACCAAGCGTTGGATTTTGACAGGGTCAGTGTCGAACACCCGGATTCCGGGGAACTTTGAGGCGAGGTTTCGCGCCATGGGTCCTCCCATGACGCCGAGTCCGATGAAACCGATCTGTGTGCTCATGGTCTTTTTCCTTTCTCTGTTTCTTTTTCAGATAAGGGCGCCACCGCGGTCTAATGGGCGCCGCCACCTCATCCGAGGAGCATCGCCACTTCGTGGGCCTGCCGTTACTTTATGGTCCCCATCGAGGATTGGCAGCCTCTTTGAGCGGCTGCCTGCGGATCTCGAGCCGCTTTATGATCCCCATCTTGGGGTAGCCGCAACTCTGGGGGGTCGCGCCGCAGGGCTCGCGCAGCTTTTCAAGACGGCTGCCCCTTTTAGGGCTATCGCCGCTTTATGGCTCCCATCGCTGGGTGTCTGTACCCAAGAAAGACCGCCTCTTTTGGGGGTCGCGCGACCACCTATTGTCACAAGGGGGTCTACCCCCCTAACGCTCGCACTACCTCGGCTAAGGTAAAGTCGTCCCCCACGTTTCCGGGAAACACCACGTAGGGGATCCCGGGCCATTTAGACTCTGGCCCTAACTGCCAGAGGGGTACCCCCTTAGCGATCTGCCCGGGCACATAGGCCTCCTTAACCCCCATGCCCGTGCGGGCGATCTCGATGCTGGTGATTCCCCCCTTGGCTACCACGAAGGAGGGACGCTTCCCCACCAACTGCACCACAGAGCAGAGGGCCATCATGACCCGGTTGCCGAACTCGAGGAATTCTTTCCCTTCCAATTGCCGGACCTTCCGGGAAGTGTACACCACGGCGGTACGGCCCGCTTCAAGAGCCCTGTCCGCGGCTTGGGCAACCCTTTTCACTTCCTCAGCTCCCGCGCTATCCCCCTCCGCGATTCGGCCTACCTGTAGTTCCAACGCTTCGCAGGGAACGGCCTTTAGGAGCTGGTCCAGTTGTCGCCCCGTTTTTCCCACGTAGGAACCTACCACCACGAGACCCGCGGTTGCGCCTCTTTCGCTCCGGTTCCGCGATTCTTCGATGATCGACGGCGTAGCCCCCTGAGTTGAAGTGGCCGCGGCGTAGGAAGGGAAGTTTGAGGTTGCGCCGTGGCCCGCATCGGCCGCGCCGCTGGGAAGGTTTGCGACCGCGCCAGTAGTAAAAGTGGCTACGCCCGGCGTTTGGCCGATGCCTAGTTCAGCGGCTGTCAAAAGGGGCCGGTCCACGAACCCTCCCCGCACTTTCACGAAACAGGCGGCGGAGCGGTAAGCGAACCGTTTGCCCCGTTCTTCCGCCTGTATCAGGGCAAGGACGGCGGTCTCCAAATCCTCGTAGCAGGCGGCGTTTACCACGATGGGAACACCCCCTTCAGCGCGCAAAAACACTTCCAGGGCCCCAGGCACCCCTCCCACGCGGAGGGTTTCGAGGGAAAGGGAAAGGACCTCATTCGCCTTCCAGCGGCCTTTGGTTTTTTCCTCCACCCATTCCTTTAGGTCGCTTTTCGTGTAGCCGAAGGCGGGATCCTTGGCGAACTCCGTCTCGGCCGCCGGCACGATCCGGTCCCCAAGGTCTACCCAGTGGATATCGTCGATCGTGTACCTTCCCGCTTCAAAGAGCGCGGGAGCGATGATTACCCCATCGGCCGGTAACCCGTATCCTTCTAAGAGGGCGTCGATCTCTTCGGGAAAATGTCCCCGAAGGGTACTGTCGCTCCGGGAGGCTAACAGGAGAGGCATCTTGTTCCCCGTTTCTCCGGCCAGTTTCCGGGTAGCGGTCCGGAGGTTAGCACCAAGCTGTTGGGTCAAGGCTCGCATTTCCGGGGGGGGCAAGGCCCGCGAGTTAGTGGAGACGTAGAACACCTCATCCGGGCGGGACAGGGCCCGAAAGAGGGTGTCTACCGACCAATCCATGTATACCCGGATCCCGTGGACCGTCTGGGTGCCGGTGGGATCATCGTCGACAACTACCAGTTTCTGATTGGCGGCGGCCAAACGCTTCCGGATTTCGGCGCGATCTTGAAGATCGCGTCGTACTTTTGGTTTGCCGTTAAGGAGTTGTGGAAATGTCATGGTCTAAGTATAGACCGGAGCGGAACCTTTTGAACAGGTAATGCAGCCGTGAGGGGGAATTGGATGGCGGCGTTAGGGGACCCGTTCCTGTTTCCTCATCTGGATCAACGGGTACGCGAAGGCGGCCACGCTGATCAAAAGGAGGATCAAGCTGGCGGGCCGATGGAAGAACACCCCATACCCACCCATGATGACGGCTCTTCGGAAGTTAACCTCCATCAATTTCCCCAGTACCATCCCTAACACGATGGGAGCCATGGGGTATCCGTACCGCTTCAATAGCCATCCCACGACTCCAAACCCGAAGCAGGCGCCCACGTCGAACAGGGAGTTCTTCACGGCGAAACTCCCCACTGAAGCGATGGAGATGATCAACGGGATCAGCACGTTGAGGGGAACCTTGGTTACTTTGATCCAGAGTCGGCTTCCCCAGTACCCTAGGAGGAACATCACGCCATTGGCAACGAACATACTGGCGAACAGACCGTAGATGAGGTCGGGCCGTTCGGTGAATAGGAGGGGGCCAGGAGCGAGGTCATGGATCATGAGAGCGCCGATTAGTACGGCTGTTGACGCGCTTCCGGGAATCCCCAAGGTCAGGAGGGGGACCATTGCTCCTCCCACCGAGGCGCTGTTCGCGGCTTCGGCGGCGGCTACCCCCTCGGGGTTCCCTTTCCCGAAAGTTTCCGGATGCTTACTGGTCCGTTTCCCCAAATCGTAGGCCAAGAAGGAGGCAATGGCGGAACCGGCTCCCGGAAAGATTCCGATGAGAGTCCCCACGAGGGAGGCTTGAAGGGTAGCCCACTTGAGGTTCCAGTAATCCTTCAATGTGGGCCACTGTTCCTTTTTTGAAATCTCGCCCTTGAGTTGGGTCTTCCAGGAGCCTTCTTCGATTTTTGAGAACACCTCGCTCAACGCGAATAGTCCAATGAGGGCGGGGATGAAATCGAACCCGTCGAAGAGGTTCGTTTCTCCGAAAGTGTACCGTTTGACCCCGGAAATAGGGTCGATTCCGATCGTGTTAATCAGAAGACCCAAGAGGGCCGCCGTGAAGGCCTTGGCCCAGTCTTTTCCCGCTAACGAGGCCACCGTGGACAGACCAAAGAGGGCTAGGGAAAAGTATTCGGCAGGATGCATCTTGACCGCGACAGCGGCAAGGGGTTGGGAGAAAAGAATCAGGATGATGATTCCCACCATGCCTCCGACGGTGGAAGCCACGAGGGAAACCCCCAACCCCCATCCTGCTTTCCCCTGTAAGGTCAACGGATACCCATCGAAGGCGGTGGCCACCGCCGAAGGTGTTCCGGGAGTGTTGATGGTGACCGCGGTGATGGATCCTCCATAGTTGGATGCCAGGTACACGGCGGTGAGGAGAACGAGTCCAATGAGGGGAGGCATCTTAAAGGTGAAGGGAAGGAGGATCGCCACTCCCATGGAGGGGGAAAGACCTGGCATCGCTCCCACGAAGATCCCCGCTATTACTCCCACAACGATGGCAAGGAAGGGGGCCACGCCCGCGATATATCCGAATCCTTCCAAAAGGTGGGTGATCAGTTCCATGGGATATTCTCCTTATATATGCGTGCTATACGAATGATACCTTTGAATGGGTTTAACAGGTTCATCGGGGACTACCCAAGAAGATAGGGAATCAGGATCCCTTCGGGGAAGGGAACCGAGAGGAGAGAGTAGAACACCACGTAGAGAAAGGCGATCCAGCCAAGGGATAGAACGATTAAGCCAAGGGGATGCTTGTAGGATAAAAGACGCATTCCGATCAGTAAGAAGAAAAAGCTCGCGGGGAAAAAGCCCACTAGATCGATGATTCCCAAATATCCCACGCACAAGAGGATGAACAGGAACACCATCCGTAATTGGGAACCAGGAACCGAAGGATCGGGCTTTTCTTTGCCTTTTTGGATGCGACCCGCGAGGTATAGGACGCAGAGAAGGATACCCACGATCCATAACCGTGGCGTTACCCCCGCGCTCACCTTACCCTTCACGGGAAAAGCGAAGGACAATAGAAGGAATACCAGAGACATGTACACCAGCGAGACGAGCACGAGGATTTGGCCTATGTAGAGGGATCCCTTTTTACGGAGGAGCACGTACAGCGGTGTTTCAATCATTAGGAGAATTACCAGGAGAACCACGAGCCCCGTAGGACTATCGAGGAAGGAGTCTATGCTTCGGATCGACATGGGACCTCCGAAAAATTAAGGAGCGCGGGAGCGTGGCCATTTCTGGGCGCTCCCGCTAGTATCTACTTTTTCAAATAGGTTTTGAAATCTTGGAGTTCGTTTTTGATCATCTGGTTGAACTTGTCCCGCTTGTAGTGGACCAGTTCCATTCCATTCTTTTCGAAGAACTGTCGCCAATCCGGATCTTGGTTCACCTTGGCGAACAGATCGTCGTACCAAGCGACGATGGAATCAGGGGTTCCTTTCTTCACCGCGAATCCCCTCCACATGGACTCTTCATCCAGCCCTTCCAATCCTAGCTCTTTGAAGGTAGGGACATCGGGGAATTGGGGCAGTCGCTTTGTGGCGGAAAGGGCCGCGATCATGAGGTCAGGCTTTCCTTGTATATCGGCGGGATTTCCCACGTACACTTCCGCCTGCCCCCCAATGACGGCTGCCATTGCCTGGGCGCCACTGTCGTAGGGAACGTACTTCCCCGTAATGCCCGCCTTGGTCCAAACCTTGTAGGTCATCACTTCGTCTACCCCCGGAGGCGCGACCCAGATCTGCTGGCCTGGACGGGCCTTGGCATCGGCAAAGATATCCTGGGCTGTCTTTACCTTGTTCTTCTTCCCGGTGATGATGCATTCCGGATCGTTGATAAGGAAGGCAATCCAGTCCAAGGAGAAGGGATCGATCTTCGAATCGGTGGCCACGAGGTTCGCGATGAGGGTTTTCGTAACGGCCATCAACGTGTACCCATCCGCCGGTTGGGACAGGACGTACTCCCACCCAACCATTCCCCCGGCTCCCGCTTTGTTTTCCACCACAAAAGTCGCCTTGGTGTACTTTCCCGCGATTTCGGTAAACTTTCTAGCGGTAATATCGAGGGCCCCGCCGGGCGCGGTGTACACGATCAAGCGTATCGGTTTGGTTGGGAAGGCTGGAGCGGACTCTTTCTTTCCTGCGGCAAATAGAGAAGCGCCAAAGGCACAACCGATCAATACCGCGAGACCTAAGATCAGGAACCGATTCAGATAGGTTCTCCTCATACTCTTTCCTCCTTTATGAGTCTTCGTTACTGGATCATCCCTACTACCCGTTTGGCGGCTTTCAGGTAGTTGGTATTCGGCATCGCCGAAAGACCCAGCCCTTCGATCACGGTCTTCATCCCGCTGTAATTATCGCTCTCCACGCAAGCGCTTTCCACTAGCGCCCCGTTGAACCAGACCTTGGCGTACTCACAGATGATCCCATCGATGGTAAACCCGTACCGCATTTTTTCCACCGTCACGGGGGTAAGGTCTGGATGCTTCCGGGCGAGCTCGATAAACTCCTCGATCGTGTAGGAATCCTTCTCTAGTTTCATCTCTACTTTAAGGTGAGAAAGGATCGTCTGTAAATCGGCTTTCTTCACGGGGAATTGGAACTTGCCTCTGGGTTGGAAAATCTCGTATCCTTCGGGGGTCTCTCCTACTTTTGTCTTTATGTCCAAAAGCCCTTCCCGGACCTTCACGTTGGCCTCGTTGGTGTGCACGGAAAGGAAGTATGTTTCCGGGGGCATCTTACGCGCCTGTTGCAGGATGGTTTTCCCGTTCCACATCTTAGACTGCACTATTTCGATGATCCCATGACCGAATACCCGGAACTCTGCCCGGGGTACGATCTTTGCCGCTTCCTCGGGAGAAAGGGCTTTGTTCTTGGCATACACGTCTGCCATAGTATCCTCCTAGTGTTTCATTCTTTTTCTATACATTTATACCATTCCCCCCTAGAGAGAATCCAATAAAAAGAATTTAAGGGATCGATAAAAAACTTTATGGATGGAATGGGTTCGTTTTTCTTGACAGAGGATGTATTCCCTGCGGAAAATAACATCACGAGAATTTCAAGGAGGCAGTACAGTGGAATCTATGACCATGAATCGTGACCGGATTTCCAAAGCGGGCAAGGTATATGTGGTAATGGGTAACGAAGCCGCAGACCTCGACTCGATGGCGTCGGCGGTGCTTTATGGATATTTGAAGAGTAAGGTGGATCCCGATCCTTCCCATCTCTATATTCCTTTTGCTCCGATTCCAAAAGAGGACTTCAAACTCCGCACCGAGGCGGTGTACCTGTTCAAGGAAGCGGGGATGGGACAAGAAGCCCTCGTTTTTCAGGGAGAGATCGATCTATCTCAGTTGCATAGGGAAGGCCGCTTGTCCTTGATTCTGATGGATCACAATAAACTGGGGAAAGAGTATACCGCATATGAAGGGGCGGTAGAGGAGATCATCGACCATCACAAGGATGAGGGGAGTTATCCCCAGGCCCGGCTACGAAAGATAGAACTTGTGGGGTCTACCTGTACGCTAGTGGCGGAAGAATATTTTCGGCAGGCCCCCGAACTAATCACCCGTCGGGAAGCGGTGCTTCTTTTGGGAACGATCCTCCTAGATACGGTAAACCTCGATCCCAAGGCGGGGCGGGTTACTCCCAAGGATGCGGAGATAGCGGAGAAACTCAAATCCAAGGTGCCCCTCGACTCGAATACCCTTTTCGAGACCTTACAGCGAGAAAAGTTCAACGTGTCTGATCTTAGCACCGCTGATCTTCTCCGAAAGGACTACAAGGAGTACGCGGCGGGGAAGATCCGGTATGGGATGAGCACAGTCCTAATTTCCCTCGACGCGTGGAAGAAAAAGGATCCGCGTCTGCAGCAGGAACTGGAAAGGTATCGCAAGACGCGAAAATTAGACCTACTGGTAGTGATGATCGCCTATACGGAACCCAAGTTCCAACGGGAATTGGTATTGGTGGCCGAATCGGAAAAACTTGCTTCCTCCCTCGTGAACTACCTAAATTCGAAGGGGACTCAACTGGTGTCGATCGGATTCCCCGGTGGTTATACGCAGGGGAACGCGGAGTATTCTCGGAAAAAACTACAACCGTTGGTGCAAGAATTCCTGACTTCGAACGTAGGTTAACACGAACTGACCAAAGGATGAGGAAGATAGAGCTGAGGTAGACCTTCGCTGCACCATATAAAAGTAACGCTTTAGGTCTAACCCTAGAAGTAAACGTTCGGCTAGAAGACCAGAGGCTACTTCCTCTAGCACTGTGATCCTACACACGATGGAAGCTCCTATTCCCTGGATCACCATCCGCTTGATGGCTTCGATATTATTCACCTCGAACTGGATATGGGGGGAGAAGCCTAGTTCGCGAAACCGGGTGTCCAAACTTTTCCGGGTAACCGTGCTTCGGGAGGGTAGGATCAGGGGCAACTGTGCCAGGTCCTTGATATGGATTTTCTCCTTTTCCAGCAATGGATGTTTGGGAGGAAGGATAAGCACATGATGGTCGAAGAACAAGAGGGATGCTTCCAAAGCGCTATTAAGGGGGTAAGGTTTGCGCCTTCCCAGAAAACCAAGATCGATCTGTTGGTCGAACAGCATCCGTTCCACTTCGTACGCGTTCTGGATGTCGAGGGAGAAGGTAAACTCACTGTCTTTTTCGAGGTAGGCGGAAATCAGTTTGGGAAGAATGTACATTCCCGGGATCAGGCTGGCTCCAATCCGTAACTGTCCTTCCCTGTGATCGGTCAGTTGTTGAAGGGCCTGCCTGCAGGAGTCGAAATCCTTCAATAAACGCTCCGCGTGGGGCAAGAACGCGTTTCCCGCTTCTGTGAGCCTGAGGGTTCTACCTACCCGTTCGAAGAGTTTTGTTTGTAGTTCATGCTCCAATTCTCGGATCTGGGCGCTGATGGCTGGCTGAGTATAATGTAGGTGCTTAGCAGCTTCACTGATGCTACAGAGGGTCGCAACGGTGTAGAAAGCCCGTACTTTAATGAGATCCATGGTTGCCTCTGGCCTCGATTCTAGCGATATTTGTACATGATATTTCTATATATGGAGGAATATATATGACTGCGAACATGGGAACTCTTGATCGGGCTATTCGGATCCTTCTAGCGATTCTATTCGTGCTATTGATTGTAACAGGAACTGTGCAAGGAACAGCAGCTACCATCCTAGGTATTCTGGCAGTTGTCTTTGTCCTCACCAGTATCATTCGGTTCTGTCCCCTGTACGTACCATTCCATATTAACACTGACAAGAAGAAAACTTAAGAGTAGCCAAAAGCATCCCGCTTAAACGGGATGCTTGTTTTAGTGATATCTACAGGATGATTTTCCCTGATTGTGGATCTATTTTGAATACTTGACAACGGTACCTTTGATTCTAGCGGTAGCCGGGGCATAGATTCCAAAGGTGATACCATTTAAAAGGAGATCCACAAAGCTAGCTTCGTATTCGATAGTGATATTCACAGCGGCATCTCCCGTGTATTTCTGGATTTCCCGCTGGATTGTATCGTAGATTTTCGTATCCATGTTGTCTGCCGTAATATTAAATAAATTCGTTCCGCCGGATGAACCTAAAAATTCATGAACTTTCACTGTTACGTCAAAAGTTCCCACGGATGTATAACTTGGAATGGTTTTCGTGACCTGGGCACCTGAGAACTGAAAGGTGGTACAGGAGAGCAAGGAAATAACCAAGAGGAATGCGAAAACTTTAGGAAAAAACTTTTTCATGTGTTCCCTCCTTTGAACAACTATGAATTATTCTATATTCTTCTGTTAAGATCAATATCGTAATTGAGGGAGAGATGAACCATGACCTTCCTTCACATGGCGGATCTTCACCTTTCGATGAACGAGAAAGAGTACTCCCTTTCCGTATTTCAGGAGGTTCTGCAGATCGCGAAAGAAGAGGGATGTCGATGGATCCTTATCTGTGGGGACCTGTTCGATAGTTGGGAGGATTTGCTCCAGTTACGGGAGGAAGTACGGAACCTGATTCGATCGTATGAGTCGAACTTCCAGACCTTCTTTGTCCCCGGAAACCATGAGGTAGGAAAGACACCGAAGGCTCTGGATCTCTTAAAAAAGCTTGATCTTGGAGGGATCCAACTAGGGGCTGATTACCCCTTTACCGTACGGAAAATCGATCCTGTAGTGGAAATCCTGTCTGTGCCTTACTCGCAAGAGCCTTTATCCGTGGAGAGTTGGCAAATACCTCCGAAGCAGTCCACCTACCGAATCCTAGCTGCCCATGGGACAGTTCCTGGGGTGGTGTATCAGGGAGAAGGGGAGGAAGAACTAGGAGCGTTGGATCTATCCTCTTTCCAACGGTTCGAAATCGACTATGCCGCATTGGGGCACCTGCATGTTCCCCTGGAAGATCGCAGTGGAACTATCCCGTTCATCTACCCTGGTTCTGGCCGGGTATGGAGGGCGGGGGAGGAAGGACCGAGGAGTGTGGCGATCTGGGAACTTACAGGAGCGGAAGAAGATTCCAAGAGGGGAAGGGCTGGGTCTCCATTGGTGAAGGTACGAAGAAAGGTCTTACTGTCTGCGGGTAAATTTCTTGCTGTGGATGTGGAGGTAACGCTGGAAGGGAATATCCAGGAGCCTAAGATTCCAGAAGATGTCGGAAGGGCGGATTGGATCCAACTGAGTCTAGTGGGAATCACGGAGGATGAGAGAAAGACCCGGGAGCAGGCAGAAAAGGTACGAACCCAACTGGAAAAGCACGTACGAAAGGTAACGGTGGATTTTTCGAGAATGGAATGGATGGAAGGGGTTTCCAGCCATCCGCTAGCCCAGAGGTTCCTTTCCGAATGGGAAACGCAGTATCGTAAAGCCGAGGGGGAGGAGAAGAATATCCTGCGCTACGCTCGGCTCCATGGATTACGAACCATACAGGAACTTCGAGGGGGACGGAAATGATCAAGAAAATCCATATCGCTTCTTTTGGTAAGTTCCAGAACTACCAGATTTCCTGCGCCCCCGTAACTATCCTGGAAGGTGCCAATGAGTCGGGGAAAACCACCCTGTTCGATGCGCTTTTGGAAGGATTATGCAAACCCAAAGGTACGATGGAAGCAGGAAAACTCCTCAAGGCAAGATACGGAGATGAACGATCCGTTACCCTGGAGTTCGAAGGAGTCCCCCTTACAATTTCTGCGGTGGATTTCCTAAACCTCTTTGCCATACGGGCGGGGGATCTTTCGGTGGAAGTATCGAAGGATTCGGAATGGTTGTCTAGGGTGAAGGCTCAACTCTTCACTGGAGGGATTGATCCTCTCGCTGTGGCAAATGAGTTGAGCCGACAGTGTGAGCGTACTGCGAAAGGTACTTTGAACGCGGAGATGCTGGAAACTCAAAAGAAGGTTGATGCTTTAGAGGCAGAAGTACAGGAATTGCATCGGCAGCGGGATGCGGCCCTTGGGGAAGAACAGGAATCTATCCATTCCGAAGAGGAACTAGAAACGGTACAGTCTGAACTGGAAAGGCTAAGGAGGGAGGAGGAAAGATTGGCCAAATCCCTCGAACAGCAGAAACTCCATCGCACCCAGAAAGAGTTGTTACACGTAAAAGCGACTCTTGAATCGGCAAAGACGCTGAAGAAGGAATTAGAGGAGACTCCCAGCTATACCGAGGAAGAATTGGAGAGCCTTCGAACACTGGAACGCAAGCTACAAGAACTGGATGGGCAGATCCAGAAGCTACGAACCCTCGAGGAAGAACTACGAAAAGAGTTGCAGAGACTGCAACCTGAGATAGAACAACTATCTACTCAATCCCGAAAGGTACAACAGATCCGGGATCTTGGGGTTTCCCTAAAAACTCGATTACAGGATCGGTCTTCGTTCATAGACGTAAAGACTCGCTACGTTTTTAGGCCGGCGTTTCTTGTTTTAGCAGCAGTAGTTCTCATTCTGGGTATCGGGGGAATGTGGGTTTTCCCGGGAGATCTATTGATCCTTCCCCTGGTAATGGGTATGTTGGGATCGGCCCTGTTGGGTTTCCTTGGAATCCATAGGGAAACAAGGGAAGATGACTCGAGGTTTCGAAGAGCTTTGGAGGGAATCTGTAGCGAATGGGTAAAAGAGGGGGGCGATCCCATTCCAGAAGCCACGTGGGAACGGTTCTTGGCAACCTTGGAGCGAACCGAGGAGAGGCTTGCAAACCTTAGAAAAAGTTTAGAGGAGAAGCATGCCGAAGAGGGCGAAATCAGGAAACGAATTGAGAATCTGGATAAAGAACTAGGAGAATATCGGCATGAACGGGAAGAGATAGGGAATTCACTGAAGGTAAAGTGCGATCGAAGAAATGTACGGGATAGCACCCATTATACCGCGCAGATGGAGAAACGATGGGATAAGGAGACTCGACTTCGAGAGTTGAATCGCCAGTTAGAGGAAGCGTGTAAACGGTATGGACAATCGGGAATGGAAGAGTTGGGGGCTTTCCTTTTGGCAGAACTGGAACGGATCCAGCGACAGATCATAGAACCCGAACACCCGGAAGCAGAGGTGATGCGGTTAGAGAATGTTCTTAGGGAGAAGAAGGAACGGAAGGCTATCCTCGAGCAAGAGGAAAAGAGGCTCATCCAGATTGTGAATCGAAAGAAAGGGGAAGTGTCTGGTGCCTACCGGAATCTGCCGGAACGGATTGTTAAAAAAGAACAGGAACTCTTCCGAGAGAGGGCACTTTTAAAGGAAAAAGAACTCTCATTGAAGGGGGCAGAACGGGCAGCCGAACTCTTTCGTTCCCTTTCTGCAGATAACGATACTCTTCTTGCTTCCCTATCGGAGGAAATCGCTATCGCCTTTTCCCGCATAGCCCCGGCACGAGGAGAAGGAAAGGCAGAAGCTAAGGCTCGGAAAGTAACCTTGAGGACCTTCTCCTTAAAGGATACGGAAGTGATGGACGCGGAGGGGCATTTCCGTCCCTTTGGTAAAGTTGAAAAAAAGGAAGGCAAGGAGGGAGTGTTCCTCTCCACGGGGACACGGGATGCCTTTCTATTGGCAGCTAGGCTTACTTTAGCCCGGAAGGCTGTCCAGGGAGAAGGGAAAGCGCTTCTCGTGATGGATGAACCCTTCCTTACCCTCGACACCGAACGAGTAGACCGGGCCATCGAGGTGCTGCAAGAGTTCCAGCAGGCCACGGGCTGGCAGATTTTCCTCTTTACTAAGGAAAAATCGTTGGCCGAAAAGGTGGAATCCCGGTTCGGTCATTTAGCCCGGCGGATAAAACTAGACTGACTCTGCTTCCGTAGGAAAGCTTCCACTTCTCGATGGGTAGGTTGTTTTTCCAATGGTCCCTGTCCAGTGCATACCAGGGCGGCCACGGCAGACGCGTATCGGGCAGCGTCCCTCAAAGGGTCCGAATGAAGGAGAGCCCGTAGAAAACCCGCATCGAAGGCATCCCCTGCTCCCACGGTGTCTACGACCGGCACTTGGAAAGATGGGAAAAAGAGTTCTTCCTGCGAGCTTCGTACATAGGCTCCCTTACTCCCCTGTTTTACTAGGTAATATGCGGGACCGCGCAACAACTGGGCCATTGCCTCAGGCCGTTGTCCCCATCCCAAAAGTTCCATCTCTTCGTCGGTGGTGGCAAGGACATGCACGTAAGCGGGAATGATTTGTTCGAGGACCTGTCGCGCTTCTTCCTTTCCCCAAAGGGCAGGCCTGAAGTTGGTGTCAAAGGATACCAATGTGCCGCGTTTCCGGGCTTCTTGCATGAGGAACACGCCGAACTCACGCGCTCTGGGGCTGATCGCTAGGCTTATGCCGCTCAGGTGCAGGACCCGCACCGAGTTGAGAACGGCGGGATCAAACTGATTAGGATCGATATGGGTAGCAGCGGAATCTTTCCGGTAATAGGTGAGGATATGTTTCCCTTCACGGAAGGAAACGAAATAGAGCCCTGTGGGGTGATGGGGATCCTTCTGCACCAAGCGGGTTTGGATACCGGAAGATTCCCAGAGGGAAAAGAATCCCTCACCGAAGGGATCTTCTCCCACCCGGGAAAGGTACGCGCAGGAGAGTCCGAGTTTAGAAGCGGCCAGCACCACGTTGGAAGTATCCCCACCCCACGTAGCCATCCAGGGCGTCTTCAAAGGTACCATTTCGTTTGCCTTTGCCGAGAGGTGATCAGGCTCGGCATTGGTATCGACCTTTCCCGTGCGGTTATTGGTAAAAGATCGAGGGTTCTTCTTCCTTGCTCTATTGCCCAACTGGTGTACAGCTTCTATCGGATAGAACCCCACCAGAGGTTCGCCATAGGAAAGGAGATCGATCGAACGATTCATCCATGACCGATTTCCCTCCCCCAGCTGCTCAGACAAAAAGTCTTCTGTATCAAGTGGCTTACCTTTTGCCATGGAAAGCCTGCCCTATTTTCGCTTTTTCTGGATCAGAAGCTTCACTGGCTCGTAGAGGAAGATCAGAACTAATAGGATCGCGAAAAAAGCCGAGATGGGACGGTTGAAAAAGGGCCAGAAGTTTCCACTGGTTTTTACGAGGCCGATTCGGAGATTCTCTTCGATCATGGGCCCGAGAATCAACCCCAAGATGAAAGGAGGGAGGGGGATGGTGACCCGTTCCATCAGGTAACCCAGGATCCCGAACACGAGGACCAGTCCCACGTCGAACACGCTACTTCGAAGAGCGTACGCGCCGATGATGGAAAAGATGGTGATCCCTGCCAGAACCACGTTGCGAGGAAACTTGAAGAACCAGGTGAAAGCTCGAATCCCTAGGTAGCCTAGTATAAGGAGGAAGAATTGGGAGATCACTGCCACAGTGAATATCTGGTTCACCAGGTCCCGGCTTCCCTGGAACACCAACGGTCCTGGCTTCAGGCCGTACATCATCATGGCCCCCAACACGATGGCCGTAATGGAGTCGCCCGGAATCCCGAACACGAGGGCGGGAATCCACGTTCCTCCCAGGGCCGCGTTATTGGCGGTGGTAGGAGCTATTACCCCTTCCTCGGAACCGGTTCCAAACTTTTCGGGCGTTTTGGACGTTTTCTTTGCCATTCCGTACGCTACCCAGGCTGCGATGTCCGCTCCCGCACCGGGTAACGCGCCGATGAGGGTTCCGATCACCGAGGACTGCAGGATAAGGCGTTTGTTCCTTCCCATGATGGAGCCTACGGAACGGAAATCGGCCTTCACGTTGCTAACGATGGCCGCATCTCCCAGTTGATCATGGGAGGTGAGGGAGATGGAGCGCAGGACCTCTGAAATGCCGAATAACCCGATCATCACGGGGATGAAGTTGATCCCACTCATCAGGTAGGTGCTTCCAAAGGAGAACCTAGGGTATCCAGTGGAAATGTCCAGCCCGATCGTGGAAAGGATCAACCCGCCGGTCATGGAGATTAGTCCCTTCATGGTGGATCCCTTGGTGATCACCGCGCTCATGGAAAGGCCTAGAAGGGCCAGCCAGAAGTATTCGAAATGGGTGAACTGGAGCGCGAAGGATGCCAAGATCGGAGAGATGGTGATGAGAATCAGTACGCCAATGGTTCCCCCCAGGGTACTGCAAGTCAGATCCAAAGCAATGGCGAGGGGGCCTTTGCCCTGCTTGTTCATCTCGTACCCATCCAGGACAGCGGCTCCGGATGCGGGGGTACCGGGGACCCGGAGAAAGGTAGCGGGTATATCTCCCGCGAAGATGGCGGTGAAGCTAACCCCCAGGATCATGGCCAAGCCCACGATGGGTGGGGTATGGAAGGTGAGGGGAACGATCAACGCTACAGCCATGGTGGCGGTTAAGCCCGGCATGGCTCCCACGAAGATCCCAAGTACCATGGCCAGAAGCCAGGGAATGAGAATTTCGACCCGTAATACGCTTAGTATGGCATCCATATCATAACCCCACGTACGCAAGGATTCCCGAAGGGAGGCTTATCGTAAATAACCATCCGAATAGGAAATAGATAATGGTTGTAAAGAAAAGGGCATAGAACAAGCTCTGCCATCTAGAGGCCCCCAATCTCAATAGGAAAAGAAGGAGGAAGAGGAAGGTGGTTAACAGAAATCCCAATGCATCGAATAGAAGGATGAACCCTACCATGAACAGGATGATAAGGTAGGCGGTACGGGTTTCCTTTTTCTTGAAGAGGTTCCGAAAAGTGTCTAGTGTGATGGGCGAGTAAGATGGGGCGTTCTTGGTCCCGTACCAGAGCTGATATACCCCGCAAAGGATGAACACAAAGGCTAGAAGGTCGGGGAAGAAGGCGGGGCCAGTGAGGCCGATGTTTGCCTTACCTTTGGGAAAGGTTGGGGTGATGCTTAGGATAATGGCGGAAACCGCCAGACATACCAGGCCGATAACATGCTCTTGGTTTAACCGAAAGGGTTTCTTCGTCACAGGGGAGCCTCCTCGGTAAAAGGAGAGCCCCGACGCGTTCGGGGCTCTCTCCAAATAGAATTCGGAAAGGGATTACTTTTTCAAGTACCCGGCTGTTTCCATGACGGGTTTTAGAGCTTTGTACTGGTTGATCATGAAGTCCCCAAACTCCTGACCTACCCGGACTTTAATCCCGAATCCAGCCTTGTTCATGAAGTCCTTAAACTCCTGGGTATCGGTAATTTCCTTTAAGGCTTTGCGTAGGGTATTGACGGCCAGTTCCGGGGTCTTCAAAGGTACTCCGAACCCTCTCCAGGTACCGCCCACCACGTTCACTCCCTGTTCCTTCAGGGTGGGAACATCGGGGAAATTGGGGTTTCGTTCATCCGCCATGATGGCGAGAGCTTTAAGGGCGCCAGCGGCAATCTGCCCTGCCGCCTCGGGGTAACTGCAGGTGATCACGTCCACATGACCGCCCAACAGTTCCGTGATGGCGGGTGCGGCGCCCTGGGTGGGAATGTACTTTACCTTCTGGGGATCGATCCCATAGGTCATTAGCATCTGAATCCTGGGCAGGTCCCAAGCTGAAGCGATGGTGCTACCGGAAAACTTGAAAGTCCCTTCCGGCTTTGCTTTTATATCATCCAGTAGTTCCTTCACATTCTTGTAGGGGGACTTGGCGCTCACAATCACTGCTGCCGCGTCTTCGTTGAACTGGATGAGGGGAATGTAGTTCTCAGGGGTCAGATCCGCGTAGCCAAGGTATTTCAGCACGTTAATTTCGAACGTCAGGTTCGTGATGGTATACCCGTCCGGTGCTGCTGCCGCTCCTTCCCCATGACCCACGGCACCAGAACCACCTGTTTTGTTCACCACGTTCACCGGTACTCCAAGCTTCTTGGAAAGCTGTTCTGCAACAAAGCGAGCGGTCCGGTCGGTTCCGCCCCCCGCGGCCCAGGGACAGATGATGGTTATGGGCTTTGTGGGATACTTCGCTTCTTTGGCTCCCCCGGCAAAAAGGATTCCCGCCGTAAGGGTTAGCACAAGACACACGAGGAATGATCTTTTCATACGACACTCTCCTTACATGAAAGATTTGCGTTTCCATAGTACCTGGAAATGGAGAATCCGTCAATAAAAAAAATTTTTTTTTATTCTTGCCAAAGGGAGGTGGAATGTGGTATGCTGAAAATTAGGAGGACGTTCCATGGTTCACCAGTTCAGCGGGATCATTCCCCCTGTAATTACTTGTTTCGATAAGGAAGGTCGATTCGATCCTGCTCGTCAGCGGGAAATCGTCCGTTTTCTTGCCCCGCACGTACAAGGATTCTACCCTTGTGGCACGTATGGTTCCGGTCCCTTGATGTCGGTAGAGGAAAGGAAGAAGGTCGCTGAGACGATCATCAAAGAGAAAGGAAACACCTTCGTGATCGTCCATGTGGGAGCGGCTAGCACGGTCGACGCGGTAGATTTGGCCAAGCACGCGGAGGCGGCAGGCGCCGATGCGGTAGGGGCCATTCCCCCGTACTACTACCGCTATCCGCAGGATGCGCTTCTAGATCATTACCGCGCCCTTATTAAAGCGGTACGGATTCCCGTGTTTCTCTACAACAACCCCGAAGTTTCCGGGAATCCCATCACACCCGACACTCTTAGGATTCTAGCTGACGAGGGGTTGACAGGGGTAAAAGACTCCGCCTTCGACTTGGTGAATCTCTATCTGTATATGAATAAAGTAAAAAAGTCGGGATTCCAGTTTATCGTGGGTACCGAGGCGATTGCTCAACCCGCGTTGGACGCGGGAGCCTGCGGGGTAATCGCGGGGTTGGCCAACGTGTTCCCCGAACTCCTCACCGATTTTTGGCAAACATGGAAAGCGGGGAACCCTCAAAAAACCGCCCAGAAGCAACTTCGGATCGTGGAAGCCCGGGCCGTGATGAAACTTGGTCCTACCATTACCATGACCTACGCGGTTTTACGGATGCGTGGAATGGATCCGGGATTTCCGAGATCGCCCTGGAAGGATATTCCCCAGGATTTGTACGCGAAAGCGGAGAAGGAGTTACGAGGGTTAGGTCTTCTGTAGGTCTAGGGGCATGACGGAGGGTAGGGGTATTCCACAGACTTCGAGTGTGGACACTATAAAGGGGAATAGTAAACCTCTTTTAATTTCCAAGGGGGGAACCGTGTTGGAGACTCTGCAACAACGGATGGACTCCCTTCCCCCCGTGCAGAAAAAAATTGCCCGCTTCATTCTGGAGAATCCCCGGATGATCCTTCGGATGTCCATTTCTACTTTAGCGGATCGAAGCGGGGCGAAGAGCGAGGCTTCGGTAGTGAAGCTTTACCGAACCCTGGGATTCAGCGGGTACCATGATTTCAAGGTTTCCCTAGCCACCGAAGTAGCGGGAAGGGCTATTAATCAGGTGGATGAAGGCTCGGATATCACCCTGGATGATGACCTACCCACCATCAAACGAAAGATCTTTTCTTCCGCCATCCGTGTTCTCAACAAAACGATGGAGACTTTGGATCCGGTTCTACTCGAGCAGGCCGTGGATACTCTAATAAAAGCTCGGCGTATCATCGTGTTGGGGTATGGGACCTCGGTAGTGGTGGCTTACGACGCCTTCATCAAATTTTCCAGGGTAGGCTTGGATTGTCTGTACACGCAGGATTCCCACATCAACGCGCTGGTACTGGCCGAACACAGGGAGGGGGATGTCCTGTTCTGCATCAGTCAATCGGGAGAGTCTAAGGATGTGGTGATCCCTCCGGAAGCTTTGAAACCAAAAGTCCCCATTATTGCCATTACAGGATCCCCCGACTCCCCCTTGGGACAGATCGCCGACATTTGCTTTACCGTGAGTTCCCGGGAAACGGCCTTTCGCACGGACCCCATGATCGGCCGGATCGCGGAGATCGCCCTGGTGGATACCCTGTTCAATGGGATCGTGGTCCGGTTGGGGGTAAAGGCCCTCGAACGATTGGGTAAATCCCGGCAAGCCCTGTCCTATTTGAAGTTCTAGCCTTTCATTGAAGGAGATTCATTCACATGCAGGCTTCGAGAAAGAAATTGTACGGAGTGATTCCACCGATGATCACACCCTTTACCTCTTCGGGAGATCTGGATATCCCGGGATTGAAGAAACTCCTCGATTACCTCTCAAACCGGGTGGACGGGCTATTCATCTGTGGTTCCTATGGATCGGGGCCCCTCATGTCTACCGAGGAACGAAAGCGAGTGGCAGAGATCGTTCTGGAGAGGGTAGGGGGAAAAATCCCTGTGGTAGTACACACGGGAACGGCCAATACCCGGGACGCGGTTGAGCTTTCCAGACACGCGGTTACGATTGGGGCTACCGCGGTATCGGCCGTGGTACCCTTTTATTACCATCATGGTAGCGATGGAGTGGTGGAGTTCTATCGCTCCATTCTTCGCTCCGTACCGGAAGGTTTTCCTGTTTATGTGTATCATAACCCTCGGTTCTCCGGGTATGAGATTGGGATGGATGCCCTCAGGACCCTCGCGCAAGAAGGTATTCGAGGGATCAAGGATGCTACCTTCGATATCGGTAAGTTTTCCCTCTACATGCGAGAACTGGAGCCGCAAGGCTTGGATATCGTACTAGGGACGGAAAGTCTCTGGCTCCCCGCTTGTTCGTTGGGAGCCGAAGCGTACATTCCCGGATTGGCCAACGCGTTCCCTGAGCTCTGCGTTCGGCTTCACCGGCAAGGCATGGAGGGAAACTTTTCTGCCTGTCGTCAAACACAGTTCTTGGTGAATAAGGTGCGGGACGTGATGTACCTCGCCCGTTCAACCCAGTTAGCTGTCTATGCAATGCTGGAAATCCGGGGTATCCTAAGAACCTATCCAAGGAGTCCCTTTGTTCCTGCCACCGAGGAAGAAAAGGGGAAAATCGCATCCGCCCTAAAGGCGCTGGGGGTATTGGAGTGATTCTGACCATTGATTGCGGCACCACCAATTCCAGGGTGTACCTGGTAAACCTCAAAGGGGAAATCCTTCTCTCGAAGAGCAGGAAAGCGGGAGTTAAGGACACGGCGATTCGGGGTTCCAACGCGTTCTTGAAGAAGGAGTTGAAAACCCTCACGGAGGAAGTGCTATACGAAGCGGGTCTTTCCAAATCGCAGATTCGATTGGTTATTTCCTCTGGTATGATTACCAGCGAGTTGGGCCTGATCGAACTCCCCCACCTGTTCGCTCCTGTTTCCATGGAAGACCTAGCGGGTTCCATAACCCGGGTGGATGGGGAGGAAAGCTTTGATTCTGAGTTGCCCCTATACCTTATCCGGGGAATCAAGAACCCCTATCACCCCGAACGAAACGATTTGGCTGAGCTTGCTCGTCTGGACTTCATGCGAGGCGAAGAGACGCAGGTGGCTGGGCTTCTACAGCTGTATGGATCCGGGATCCCCACCACGGTGATCAACCTTTCTTCCCATACCAAGTGTATTCCCATCGATCGGCGAGACCGGATTCTGGGAAGTGTTACTACCCTCTCGGGTCAAGTGTTCGAAGCCTTAATGAAAGAGACCTTTATTGGGAAGTCAGTGGTGCCTACGGAATCCGCTTCTGGGCTACCCGAATCTGTATCCCCTTTGGCGAAACCAGAAGAATCCTCTCCCTTTGATCCCGTGATCGCCGATCTGGCGTATGAAATTGTTCGAGAGGCGGGCCTCCTACGAGGGTTCGTAATGCCCCGATTCATGGATGTTCTACTCCGTACTACCTGGCAACAAAGGAGAAAGTTCGTCGAGGCCGCTCTGGCGGTGGATGATCTACGCGCTCTTGGGCTGTTTCCAAAGTTCGATTTTCCCTATGGGGAACGGATCTTTCTCGTCGGGCCCCGAGCCCGCTGTGAAATCTTCGAGTATTATTTAAAAGAAAAGATGCGGATACCTGCGACGATTCGCTCAATTTCCGATCCCATGGAAATTTCTATGCTGGCCGTACAGGGGGCTTTGTACCTCGCCAAGAAGCGGGTCCTTCTTTAACAAAAACGGTTCTGCATCCAATTAAGCTTCTCCTTTAGCTTCAGCTATAGAAGCGTTTGTCTAAAAATTAGTTATGAGGGGGCTTTCATTTTTTACCTTGACATCAGGCGTCTTACAACATAGAATAGTAAAAGAACTCACACGTATCATAGAGGAGGTAGCCTATGACAAGAGTGATAACCGGTATGTTGATCGCCTTGGCAGTCGTTGCCTTGGTTGGATGCGCAACGAGTCCCAAGGAAGGACCGCCAGTTTCCATCCGGATAGGGAGTCCGTTCAAGGAAGGACACATCCTGGTGGACGCGGCAGCAAAGTTCAAAGAGATCATCGAGCAAGAGACAGGAGGCCGGATCAAAGTCACCTTGCAAGTGGGCACGGAATCCGAAGAGGTGATCAATGACAAGAACAGCAAGGGTGAGATCGAAATGCAGTCCAACGGACACCGGGCTCTTGAAATCTACGCACCTAAATATTTCTTCTTTAATGCTCCGTACGTGATGAAGGATCTGGAGCACTTCATGCGGGTGTGGAACGGCAAACTGGGCGAGAAGGCGCGGGAAGAGGTGGAAAAGAATGGGAACGTGAAGTATCTGGGAATCGTGTACCGGGGACTCCGGCAAACAACGGCTAACAAACCCCTCGTTACCCCGGATGATGTGAAAGGATTGAAATTGCGCCTGCCTACCGTGAAGACCTGGATTGCCGTGTGGAAAGAAATTGGCGCGGATCCAGTGCCGATTCCTTTGACCGAATTGTATGCTTCTTTGAAAGATGGCCGCGCCGAGGCTAGTGAGGGAGACCTGTCGCAGATCAGTTCCTTCAAACTCCAGGAAGTGCAGAGTCACCTGATCATTACCAACCATCTCGTGCAGACGGGTGGGATGATGATAAACAAAGCCTTCTTCGACAAACTATCCAAAGCGGACCAGAAGCTGATCGTGGAAGCTTCCAAGAAAGCCTGCGATTGGGCAACGGATAAGCTGAAGAAGAGCGAATCCTCCATCATGGATACCCTGAAGCAGAGCATGAAGGTTGTGATCCCGAACGCGGAAGCCTTCCGAGCCAAAGGGAAACCCGCTGTGGAACAGCTCTTCAAGACAGAATGGCCTGTTACTACCTGGGCAGAGGTGCTGGCACAGTAGAGAAAGGTTAATTCTGTTTGCGGATCTATATCATATCCGCCCTTTCCCTATAACCCGATAGAGAAAGGGCGGTTTTTTATTTCTTGAAGAATAAGTTGGGCAGGAAGGTCGATAGCGAGGGAAAGAATGTCACAATAAATAGAGAAAGGATCAGGGGTATATAGTACGGAACCATGGCCCGGATCACCTTGGGAACTGGAACACCGGAGACTATACTTACCATATAGAGACTCATCCCCACGGGAGGGGTGATTAGCCCGATCATCAGGTTCAGAACTACGACAATTCCAAGGTGAACGGGATCTATTCCCAACCCGACGAGAGGAGGGACGATCAGGGGTGTAAATACTAGGATCGCTGCGATACTCTCCATGAACATTCCCACGATGAACAAGAGGAGGTTCACGAGGAGAAGGAGGATGCTGGGGTTTTTCGTAATTGAGAGAAAAAGATGGCTGATTTTTACCGGGAGTTGCTCTACCGTAAGTACCCACGCGAAGATGGCCGCAGCGCTGACGATGAAGAGGATATTCGCCGTGGAGACCAGTGTTTCCCGTATAATCGACGCGATATTGTTCCAGCTTAACTCATGGTAGAACAACACATTGATCAGGATCATGTAGAACACGGTGAATCCCGCAATCTCGGTAGGGCTGAAGGTTCCGCTTACAAGCCCTAGGATCAGGATCAGAGGGGCTACCAATGCGGGTAGTGAAGAGGAAAGGATCCGTACCCGTTCTTTCCATTTTGGAAAGGCGGTGTCCCGGGGCCAATCGTGCTTTCTCGCCAGAAAG
The DNA here is from genome assembly GCA_937140905.1 of uncultured Spirochaeta sp. GTDB lineage: Bacteria > Spirochaetota > Spirochaetia > DTKZ01 > DTKZ01 > DTKZ01. Next base: position 7,648 of record CAKZQO010000048.1, on the reverse strand, counting down.
GCGACTAGAAGCATGAGGGATACCGTGATGAGGAGAGCGGGAACGATCCCGGCGATCAGGAGTTGAATCCCCGACACCTCTGCCACGGTTCCGAAGATAATAAGGGGAATGCTGGGCGGGAAAATGGGACCTATGGTGGCCGAAGCAGCGGTAATGGCAGCGGATTGTTCGTCCGGATACCCCTGATCCCTCATGGCACGGATCTCCACATTTCCCAATCCTCCCACATCTGCCAGGGCCGCACCCGAAATCCCGGAAAAAATCAAACTGGCGAGGATGTTCACCTGAGCAAGACCCCCCTTCATCCGTCCCACGAAGATACGAGCGCTTCGGAATATCCGGTCGCTGATGCCGGAGGTGTTCATCAGGTTGCCCGCTAGGATGAATAGGGGAACTGCCAGCAATGGAACAGAGTTCAACGCGTTCACCATTCGGTGACTCACCACAGAGATCGGTATCCCATGGGTCCACACATAGAGAAACGCGGGAATTCCCAAACATGCGGCAATGGGTACTTTCAGAACGATGAGGAGAAGGAAGAGAAGGATGACCGTTAATCCTGTCATTTGGAGCTCCCTTCACCAGGAAGAAGATTACGAAGGATGACGATTCCTAACAAACCCATTCCCAGAAACACGGGAGTGAAGAATAGGTAATTCGGAAGGCCTAGAGCCGGGGTTTTCACGGTTCCTGCCTTTCCCATGAGGGCGTATCCGCTCCATAGGAACGCGATGGAGAACCCAATGCTCAGTAATCGACTGAAAAGGGTGATTCCTTTCTGCATGGAAGAAGAAAGAAGCTTCACGAAAGAGTCTACCTCCAGAAGCTGACTTCGTCGGGCAAGGAGGGGAACGGATAGGTACACCATCGATACTTGGAACCAGCGTGCCAGTTCGTCCAGCCAGGCAAAGGCAATGGAAAAGAGGTTTCTTAGGGCAATCTGTAGCAGGATCAGAACCGCCAGGAGAACCAGGGTGCCCATCGATACGTATTCAACCAGAGCAAGAAGCCTATCTAAGGGTGTTCCTTTTCTTCCGTTCCGCTCCATCGGAGAACCTTCCTTTATTTCAGGATAGCACGGATCTCTTCGTAGATCTTCCCATACTGGGCGCCAAATTTGGCATTCACGTGTGCCAAGACTTGGGTCCTGAAGGCTTCCAGATCCAATCCTTCCTTGGGCCCGATCACGGTCATCCCCTTTTTCCGGAGTTCTTCCAGCGCGGCATCTTCCACATCTTTGGTCATTTGGGTAGCTTGTTTCGATACTTCCCTACCTACATCAGAAAGGATCTTCTGTAGATCCGCGGGCAAGCTCTTCCAAACCTTGTCGTTGAACACTACGATTTCCGCTCCCTTGATATGACCTGTTAGCATAATATGGGATTGCTTTTCGTATAATTTCGCGTTTAAGATCGTATCGGTAGGATTCTCCTGACCTGCCACTACCCCTGTGGCTAACGCAGTGGGAACCTCGGCCCAATCCACGGGCGTTGCCACGGCTCCCATTCCTTCCACTGCCGCCATATAGATGGGGAAGGGAATTGCTCGGATCTTGACACCCTTCAGATCTTCTGGTTTGTAAACAGCTTTGTTACAGGTAAGGTGTCGAGTGCCAAAGTAGAAAGTGTAGTATACCCGTACGCCTCGTGCAGCTAATAAACCCTCGTTCAGCTTTTTCATCACTGGGGAATCGGGATCCGCTACTTTCATCAATTCATCCACCGTACGGTACAGGAAGGGCGTGTCCAGGGCGCCGAAGTCTGGGTAGAGGGACCCAATCCCCGCCATCGTGTTATGATGAATGGCAACGGTACCCGCTGCTACCGCTTCCGCCTGTTCCTGGAGGGTGCCCAGTTGGGAGGAGGGGAATACCTGGATCTTTACTCGTCCTCCCGTTCGTTCCTCCACTGTTCTTGCAAGAAGGTCTGCCTGTTTTCCAGCCACGCTCGCGGGAGCATTCATGTGAGCGTACCGAAGGACGATGGGGGCTGCTTGTTTTGTCTTTTCGCTTTCTTTGGAACCACCCCCAAACAAAAGCCCCGTTACGCAGAAGAGAACCAGGATCGCGTACCACACTTGTGTTCGTTTCATAGTTAACTCCTTTCTAAAAATATTTAGGAAGTTACCTTCCCAATTGGTTCTTTAATGACACTACCTTTTTAACGGATTCATTGATATTAGTAACACTCATCCCATAGGCATCCAGGAGAGATTCAGGTTCTCCGGATTCGGCGAAGGTGTCTTGTAGCCCTAATCGGACCAAAGGCACAGGGTATAGCTCGCTTGCCGCTTCGGCAATTGCACTTCCAAGTCCTCCAATCACTGTATGATCTTCTACGGTAACCGCCGCTTTCGCTCGTTGGAGAAACCTACCAACCGTAGCCGTATCCAGGGGTTTCAACGTATGTATGTTCAATAGGGAAATGCGAAAGCCTTCTTTGTTAAGGAGTTTTACCGCTTGTTTACACCGGTGTAGCATGAAGCCGCCTGTGGCAAAAATCACCGCGTCTTCTGGATTCTGTTCCAGGATGACGTGTGCTTTCCCCCATTCGAAGGGATAGGGTTGTTCGAAGAATACAGGATCCCTGCCACTACCAATACGGATATACACGGGGCCTTGTTGCTCAACGGCTCTTAGGACTGCCTGATGGGTCTCGTAGGCATCCGCAGGAGAAACGACTGACAGGGAAGGGAGTATTCGAGCGATTCCCAGATCCTCGATGAACTGGTGGGTCACCCCTTCCCGTTCTCCGCCCGCAATTCCACCGTTCGCGCCAAGGAATATTACGGGAAGTTTCGGGTAGGCGACGAAAGTCCTGATTTGTTCACAGGCCCGCATGGTTAGAAAACCCGCATAGGTTGCCACGAAGGGAATGAGGCCACTGGAAGCCATTCCCGCCGCAACCGTTACGGCATTCTGTTCCGCAATGCCCACGTCGAAGCACCGATGGGGATACTTCTTTACCAGTTCTGTCGCCCGAAACACCTTTACCGAATCGGCAAATACCAGTACGATTCGGGGGTTCTGTTCCATCAGGGAATCGATCGCTTCGATTGCCGCTATTCGGGTGCTTTGCAATGCGCTCATCGATTACCCCCTAAGGCCGCAAGCGCCAGTTCGAGTTCTTCTTTCGTGGGGACTTTCTTGTGCCAATCGTTGTTGTTCTCCATGAAAGGAACTCCTTTCCCTTTTATGGTTCTGGCAAGGATAATGGAAGGCTTTTCTTCTACCTGTTGAGCCTTTAGGATGGCGGAAAGAATTTCTTTTAGGTTGTGTCCATCGATCGATTGGGTGTGCCAGCCAAAGGCTTCCCATTTGGGCTGGATCGGTTCGATTCCTCCCACCTCTTGGATCTTTCCGCCGCTCTGTAGGCCATTGCAATCGGCGAGAACGATCAACCGGCCTGCCTTGTACTTTGCCGCTGCCATGGCCGCTTCCCAGATGAGGCCTTCTTCCTGTTCCCCGTCGCCGATGATCACATAGGTAAAATAGTCTAACCCAAGTACTCGCGCGGCAAGTACCATCCCCAATCCAATGGAGATCCCATGCCCCAACGAACCTGTGGTAGCGTCGAGGCCAGGAGTTTTTTTCTGGTAGGGATGTCCCTGGAGAATCGAATGGAGGGACCGGAACGTAGGTAGCGCGGAGAGGGGGAAAAAGCCTCTTCGAGCTAAAGCCGCGCAGAGGGCCGTACAGGCATGGCCTTTGGAAAGGATTAACCTATCCCTATCGGGTTTCTCAGGATTCTGGGGATCGATATTCAGCACATGAAAGTAGAGAGCAGCGATCATGTCCGCGATGGAAAGGGCAGGGGATGGATGACCGTCGCTGCTCTGATGGATCATGGTCACCACGTCCTTACGAATTTGCCGGGCTTTTTCTTCCAGTGATATGATTGTTTCCTGGTCGATCCGAATACTTCTCATAAAAGACCTTCGTTTTTCAGGAATCTCTGCACGGATACGACGCCTGATCGGAGACTGCTCAGAACGGGTTTCCCGGTTGCCTTTCTCAGGGCTTCTTCCATCCGCGCCATGGACCCTTGAGCCAGTACGATTAGGTCAACGGATGGCGCGATCCGGTTAGCCGTATCCCGTATTCGTTGATCATGCAGTTCCGCATTACCCGAAACCAGCGCGTCGAAAGCCCCTTCGGCAAGTCCCTGCACAATCCGAATGCTCTTGCCTCTCTTCGCCGCTGTCCGTTCAAGGAGGGAGATGGTGGGAAGGAGGGTGGTGGGTAGAGTGGCAAGGACTCCGATCGTGGTTCCTTTCTCGACGGCTTCTTCCGCCATGACATCGTCGATTTTCACAATAGGGACCCGATTGAAGGATTTTGCATACTCTGCCACGTCCCCAATAGAGGAACAGGTGTTGAAAATAACCGAGGCGCCCGTGTCGGCCGCAGCCTCGTAGTAATGAAACAACCTTCTGGTAACGGCTGGGGGCACTTTCCCTTCCCGGATCACGTCCCGGATCAAGCTATCGTCCACGATGTTTACCAGATCTACCGAAGGCATGTGTTCCCGGAAAAGATTTTTTACCAAAGGAACTAGGGTGTCTGCCGTATAGATCGCTGCCACACGAATCATTCTGTACTCCTTGTTTGATGACCGATCAAACATTAAATGATAAAACATCATACCTTTGCTTTGGTGAATTGTCAAATATTTTTTCTTGCCAAGGGAGAAATAGTCTGGTATGATTCCGGTATTAAACATAAAATGTATGATGTTTTATCAATCAAGAGGAGAAAGGAGACGGTATCGATGCGTGAGGGATATTTCCATCGGGTTCATGCTTCCACACCCACCCGGTTCTGGGTGAATAATCCGACCTGCTCGGAAGCAAAGAAAGCGATCGAAGCAGGGGCGATCTGCTGCACTACTAATCCGTCCTATGTGATGAAGATCCACCAGAGCCCCGAAGAAAAAGCTAAGATCGAAGCGGATATTAAAGAGGCAGTCCAGCGGTACTCCTCCAATGAGGAGGCGGCGGCCTATGTGCAACGGAAAGCTGTACAAAGGATTGCCGAGATCTTTCATCCACTCCATGAGAAAAGTCAGGGAGCCATCGGGTGGGTTTCGATTCAAATCAGTCCGTTCGAAGAGGAAGATCCCCAAAAGATCATCCAGGATGCGGAGGAAAATTTGAAGTTGGGGAAAAATATCATTGCCAAAATTCCAACCACCGAGGCGGGCTTGAAAGCGATCGAATTTCTGGCAAGGGAGAGGGTACCGATCATCGCAACGGAGATTATGGCTTTATCCCAGGCAGTCGCCGTGTGCGAACTGTATCAGAAATTATCCAACCCTACACCCCCTCTCTTCGTAACCCATATCACGGGGATTTTCGATGAGTACCTACAGAACGTGGTGAAAGAAAGAAACCTGCCTGTGGATCCTGACAGCCTGTTCCAAGCCGGATGTACCCTGGCCCGACACCAGTACCGGGTGATGAAAGAACGAAGCTATCCCGGAATCCTATTGGGAGGTGGGGCGAGAGGGCTTCATCATTTCACCGAAATGGTGGGAGGGGACGTGCACGTCACGATCAACTGGCAGGGTACAGCCGATCTATTGATCCAGCAGAATCCTCCGGTGGTACCCCGCTTCCACACACCCCTTTCGTCCTCCCTTATCTGCTCCCTCGCGAAGGCTATTCCGGAGTTCAAGGCCGCGTTCCTCGAGGACGGTCTGGAAAGGAAGCAGTTCTCGGGTTTCGGGCCGGTAGTTCTCTTCAGAACCATGTTTGAAAAGGGCTGGAAATATCTTCTAGAGCTTGTTAAATTGGAAAGGAACAAGAGGTGATAGTATGTTAGAAAAGGTTCCCATTGCTCATCTAGACCCTTCGAAGAAGGTTCCCGTACGTCCGGGTATCGATCGAGTCACGTTGGCCTATAATAAAGACCTGATGCTTTGCTATTTCTACCTCAAGAAAGGCTCCAAGTTGGAACTCCATCGACATGTGGCGGTACAGAATGGGTTTGTGATAAAGGGGAAAGTACGATTTCTAAAAGAAGATGGGAGCTCGTTCGAGGCTGGACCCGGGGATGGGTATGTGTTCGACTCGAACGAGATGCACGGGTCGGAAGTGCTGGAAGACTCAGAGCTGATCGAGTGTTTCACCCCCATGCGGCCTGAGTACGTTCCTTAGAGATACATCCAACCATGAACCGGGATCTGTTCAAACAGGATCTTCCCCGCATGTCGATGGTGGACATGGTGGTGGAACGAATCAAAACACTCTTGATCGAACAAAAGCTGAAACCAGGCGACATGCTTCCCAGCGAGAACGTCCTTGCCGAAAGTTTGAAGGTTAGCAGGGGGTCGATTCGGGAAGCGATGAAGATCCTATCCGCTTTCGGGATCGTGGAAATCCGGAGGGGGGATGGAACTTACATCACCACTTCGGTGAACAAGAAGATCTTCAACCCCCTACTGTTCAAGATCCTCGTGGACACGCGGGACTATAGAGAATTGATCGATCTGCGAGCCATGATGGAGCGAGGGATCGTCGACCTGGTAATCCGACATGCGACGGATGAGGATCTGGAAGAATTATCCCGGGTTTTGCAGCGGATGGAGGAACTATCCACCACGGAGAAAGAGGGACACAAGGAACGAGACAATGCCGACCTGGAATTCCATAAAGTCCTGGGGAAATTGTGCAAGAACTCGATGATCGAGAATATCTATGCCTTCGTGATGGAATTGTTCGCCCCCACGATCAATGCCACCTATGGGCTAGAGGTGCACAAGCAACTCCTTCAGGCGCTACAGGAACGAAACATAGAAAAAGCAGAACAGATCATTGACCAGCATACCCGAATCTGGTGCCAGGTGAATGGAATCCAGTACTAATACCTCCCGCACCCTCCGTATCTACCCCCACTTCTCCCAATCGATGAGGGAACTGTCTGACGAATCGATCCACCTGATCGTTACCTCGCCTCCCTATCCCATGATCGAGATGTGGGACGCCCAATTCACGTCGCAGGACCCCGCAATAGGAGAGGCGCTTGAGGGGGGGGAGGGGGATAGAGCCTTCGAACGGATGCACAACCTCCTGGATCCTGTGTGGAAGGAGTGCTTTCGAGTGTTGGCGCCTGGCTGTTTCCTATGCGTGAATATTGGGGACGCTACTCGGACCATTGGGGGGGAGTTTCAACTTTACAGTAACCATTCCCGGATCACGGAAGCTTGCAGGGCGATTGGGTTCACTGTCTTACCCCTGATCCTCTGGCGAAAGACTACCAACGCTCCCAACAAGTTCATGGGTTCGGGCATGTTCCCCGCCGGCGCCTACGTGACCCTGGAGCACGAGTACATCCTGATCTTCCGGAAAGGGGGGAAACGGCAATTCCGAACACCGGAAGAAAAGAAAAGGAGGCAGGAAAGCGCCTTCTTCTGGGAAGAACGGAACCGGTGGTTCGTGGATCTATGGGATCTGAAGGGAGTGCGACAGGAACTAGGAGGAGAGCAACGCAAGGGGGCGCGCCTGGAGCAGCCCGCGCGAAACAAACTTTCGGAGGATGAAACTAGTGTTCCCTTCGAGCAACGTCCAAGTAACGATGGAGGAGTGGGGCGTTCCCGGAGCGCCGCGTTTCCCCTGGAACTGGCGTGGCGACTAATTTTAATGTATTCGG
>CAKZQO010000047.1 GCA_937140905.1 uncultured Spirochaeta sp. | reverse complement strand
CAAGACCTACTCGTATCCCCCCTCTTTTCACCCCCCTTCGGTTCCATACCAACCCTCCTTGCCCCAGGAATAGAAGGCTTCTCTCACCCTCTACCCCTTTAGACAGAACGGTTCCCCCGCTTGCTTCTATACCCACAAGCTTCGGGGTACTAAATTAGGATTTCCGGATATTCCAGATCAGAAGAAATAGAGCGATCCCTAATGCGACCAATGCAGCCAACACCTGGAAGATCAAGATAAGGGACATGCCCGCCATCCCAGCGGATAGGTGTTCGGACAGAGCGAAAGATCCGAACATGGCAAGAAGGGAAAGGACAGCGAAACTCAGGATTCCGATTCCGCAACTCAGAAGGATGACCAAGATATTATAGAGAAAGCAGTGGGAGTGGAAAGTTTTAGGAAATAGACGGGCGAAAGGAGGGCGACGGTTCATTTCTTCTATGGGCTCTATTTCTGCCAGATGTGGATCGTTCCATCCTGTTCTTCCAGAATGAGTTTCCCCCTCTCTTTACGGGCGCGGGTGAACACGAACTCATCGCCATTCTTCGCGTTCGACCAGATAGAAAACACCCCTTTTCCTAAATGCCATGTCCCCGCATCGAACAGCTGGCCATGGAGGAAGGAAGACCATTGCTGGTAGGTAGGGGGTAACCATTCGATCTGGATGCTTTCCCAGGGAGATCCTTTTTCTACCACCCAATCACCCCGAATGTCCAGCTTGCCGATTCCGGAAGGCCCCTCGTGATCGGGGCCCAGTTTCCAGGAAAGCTCGGCGATACAGGTGTCCCGATAGTGAGTACCTCGAAAGACTTCTCGGAGGGTGAGAAACAAAAAATAACAAGCCCGATCCACTGCGTTGACCGAGTTGGATAGAGTTTCCAGCTTTTCATCCACTAGATCCCAGTTCATCTTTATAGGGAGAGACTGGGGTTCTGCGCTATCCTTCAATTCGAAAGACCAGGCTTTATCCACGGGAATCACTTTAAATACAGGTCCGATTTCCGTGATTTTCCCAGGCTCCTGGACTCCAACCCACACGCGAAGGTCGAGTTTTTTCACCCGGTTGTTCCGGAGAAACAGGGTTTGATTCTTGGCATAGCCATTCACCAAGATTAGTTCCTTTAGGCCTGGTTCTATTTCGAACCACACTTCCTCCCCGATTCCATCCTCTTTCGCCCCTTCCACCCACGCGGTGTCTTTCGTTCCGTCGAACAGGTTCTTCATGTGGTATTTGCCCCAATCCTCCCCTTCCTGCAGAAAGGAGGAAGCTCCGCACAGGGGAACTCCTTTCAGATCGATACAAACGATCTCTCTAGATTGATCCTCAGCTGTCAAGATATAAACGGGCAGGAACATCAGAATGGGAAGGAGAATCCAGATGAAAACGATTCGGTTATATTTCATGCGAATCTCCTCCCCCAAAGCTTAATCGAGGGAGGGCGCAATTGCAATGGAAACAGACCCTTTTGCTTACCTATAGCCATGACTGAGTGGGTCTGCTACGAAATGGTGAAGGAAACCGTCCCTAGCCTCAGGGAGATCAGCCTTGATAGCGTAGGAATAAAGACCGTATGCACAGAGGAAGCGACGGTTTCTTAAAAACCTTGTGTTCCAACTTAGAACGTAAAGTTTGGATCTAAGATCAATCCTCCCCCTTCCTGCGGGGTAGAAAGGATCTTGTTAAAAAGGGCTTGACTGATATGTACGGGCTTGTAAGCTACCTTTTCCCGTTCAAGTTGCCGGCTAAAGGCTCGAAGATGGTTCCGGGATCCTTTGGCAAGGTTATGGTACATAATCCGGATGTCCGGGTTGTCGGCTTCTTTCAATACTCGATCCAGATCCGATAGGTCCAACTCTTCGATCAGCATCCGTACCTTGAACGCATCCCCTGCGGAAACGCTTCCCTGTTGAGTCAACTCTTTGTAGAGCTTGGTAAACTCCGGGTTGGTGAACACGCCTCGGGCATTGGATCCAACGGGATCTGGGATACCATACCTGTCCAGGAGGATCTTCACGAACGCCATGTGGGTTTCCTCGCTCTTGGCGATGTTAAGAAAGGCTTGGGCGTTGAATTTTTCCCCAAGGAATAGGTACACATCCCGAGCGAGTTTCTCTTCCTCTCTCAAGTACAACAATCCTTCGCGTTCCTGGGGAGAAACAGCTTGTTTCGAGAGTTTACCTATTTCCTGAGCGAGGGTATCCGATTCCGAGGCACTTACCTCTGAACTGGAACCTTTTCCATTTCCCTGATTCCCTTTTCCCCGTTGCTCCGTGGTGCCGGAGGCAAAGAGGAGCGACGCGCTTATCAAGAGCAGCCCTGCGATCAGAATTCTTCTTTGTTTCATATATTTTCTCCTATATAAAAACTTTAATATTATTAAAGCAAATAATGTGCCAAGAAATGGTATTTACTAACTGAAGAATCTTTGCCGCCTGTCCAAAACATGAGAAACTTTTTCCCCTTCGAGCTTTCAGGGTAGCAGAATGGGTAAAAGTTTACCGCATCTATTTGACCTCTCTTTTATACTATTACTGAAATCTTAAATTGGCAATTTTCTTCTCTGCGACCTACAATAGAGGTATGAATCACTATCAAAAGGTTCTATTCATCGATGCGGCAAGCGGTTTCTACCGGATGAAACAGTATTCCCTCGATGACTACTTTGGTCCCGTGGACTTGGGGCTACACCTTTCGGGCAGGCTTTGGTGCGTGAACATCGGCACGGGGCTTTTGGCAGGTTCAATCCTGCCGGGGTCTAACCGGCTTTTCATCAATGGATTTTCCCCCTGCTGGAGGGGATTCTTCATTTCCAGCATGGGTGGAGCGGGCCTGGTTTTCGATAACCTGGGAATCAACATGATCTCCATCCTGAATAAGGCTTGTACCCCTTCCATCCTGTACCTCAACCGGAACCACGGGGAAGAGGTAACGGTAGAACTGATCCCGGTGAATATCCACGAGGTCTGGAAGCAGGGACGGGGAGGGGCATACGCCCTTCTGGATTACGCCCTTGAGCGATGCGGCCCCCGGTACCAGGGGGGCTATCAGGCACTGGCTATGGGACCCGCGGCACTGGCTTGCGATTTTGCGGGAGTCCTGTCGGCACCGGTAAAGGAGGGGAAGGCCACTGAAGTGGATGTGTGGGCGGGCAGGGGTGGGTTTGGGACGAAACTGCTGGCCGATCATGGGATTGCCGCTATCGTGTACGGAGGTACGGTGATCGATGAGGACTTTCGGGATCGGAAGGTGGCGGACGCCTGGTTCGAAGGGAAGTACAAACAGAAGCTAGCGGTGAAGGATTTCGAAGCTACCACCAAATACCGGTTCGATCCAAAGTTCCAGACAGGTGGAACCTTTGGGGTGAACTATGCCACCATCGGAGGGAGGATCCTCGCGTTCAACTATAGAACGATCCATTGGACCGAAGAAGAGCGTTTAGAATTGCATCAAAACTTCATCCTCAACCATTATCTGAAGCAATTCAACGAGGAAATCATCCAACCCAAGAAACAGCATACCTGCGGGGAGCCATGTTCCGCTGTATGTAAGAAGACCTATAAGGAGTACAAGAAGGATTATGAACCGTACCAAACCCTGGGTCCCCTCTGCGGCATTTTTGACCAGCGGGCGGCCGAGAAACTGAACCGGAAGTCCGACGCCTCGGGTTTCGATGCCATATCCATAGGTGGAGTCCTGGCATGGCTCATGGACTGTTTGGACACGGGGATGTTGACCAAGGAGGAACTTGGAGTGAGTCGTACGCCCCGTTGGAACCTCAAGGGTTTTGACGTGGTATCAGATTCGATGCACAATGCCGAGCTCGGGTGCGAGCTGATCGATTCGATCTTGGAAAAACGGGGGATAGTGGACTTTTCCGAGGGGGTACGGAAATGGGGTAGGCGAGTACGGCGCGTGAAGGGAGTCCGTATCTTAGACTCCTTTGTCCATACCGCCAATGGT
>CAKZQO010000046.1 GCA_937140905.1 uncultured Spirochaeta sp. | reverse complement strand
GAGCACTCCTTTGAGCGGATCGGGGAGGAGTTGGAGAGGTGGATCCAGCGGGAAGAGGGGGCCTCGGTGATCCTCCTCACGGATGAGCATCCCGCGTATGTGCGGGGCCTGAGCCGGGTGGGAGGGCTGGAGCCGTTGAAGCGAGAGGGGCGGTTTGAGCACCGCCGGGTGAGCGCTCGGCAACCCCGCACCCGGTCCAACCCCCTGTTCGCGGTGAACTACCTGGATCGAGAGGTGCGGAAGGATGTGGCGAACCATGTGCGGGAAACCACCCGCGGGGCCCGCAACGTGAACGATCTGATGAACCGTTTAGCCATCTACCGAGTCGTGCACAACTACCGGAAACCCTACCGGCTGCGACCCGACCAGCGGGATGATCGCTACCATGCAGAGGTGGCGGGCCTACTTCGAGAGCAGATCGAACAGGAGGTAGGGGAGAGTTACTACACGAAGCGGAGGTTCTTCACCCATGGACTGTACCTGGCAGAGGGATGGAGAACCTGGACTCGGATGTGGGGCACCCCCTACGGGGATGGACAGGTGTATTTCCCTCAGTTCATCTTGGATTGAAAACCTTCCCCCACAAGCTTCGGGGTACTAAGTAAACTATAGACATACACAATCAGATAAATAAGTCCTATCGTTTGTGTTGGCCGTGTTTCCCATATTCGGAGGGGGTAATTCCCATCTCTTCCCTGAATACTCTGTTGAAAGTGCTCTTGGAAGGGAATCCCGCGTCTAAAGCCAGTTCCAGGATACTCTGTCGGTTCAATGCTCCTTCTGACACCTTCTTCGTGAAATAACTTATCCGGTACTGGTTGAGTAATTTCCGGAAGGACTTTCGGTACGTTCGGTTCACGGCGAGGGAAACACGGTTCGGATGCACACCTAACCCTCTAGCAATAACCGCTTCGGTAAGCTCTGGATCCTTGAAGGCTCCTCCCCCGAGTTTCCGACATACCTCTTCCGCTAGTTTCCGGCATTCTTCATCCGACATAGAGAACGATAAGGGTTTCTTCAAAGGGATCCCTCCTTGTTCCAAACCTTCGGGGGCTATAAGAACGAGAAAAGAAAGACCGTACACCAGGAAGGACATGGAGAGAGCGAGTAAAGCAAAGGGCGTCGCGTTTCCCATGGAAAGACGGGCAGTAGCATCTGGATCCAAAGCAACGAATATGAACATTACCAGCACGATAGCGGGAATGATGGCAAGGGAGCGGAGCCATACACGATGCACCTGTGAAAGACCTCTGCTTCTCGAACCGAAGGCGACACAGATGGTGAGAACCACATACACGATATTGAGAGCTACCTTTAAACCATTGAGGATCAAATACCCTAGAGGCGGACTTCCCTGGAACACCTTTTCCAGAAAGGCTACGTAGGTTTCCTCCGACATTCCCCCGATGACACCTCCCGACAGCAAGCATCCCATCGCAAAAGGAAGCAAGTGAAGAGGCCAATAGGGTAGTCGAGCCGGGGAATCTCGACTTAACTCTCGGACACACCAATAGAGGAGGGGGCCGAAAAGGAACGGAAGGCAGGTAGTGGCAGGCCAGAGCCATCGGTGACTTAGGAGGATTTCGGTATTCCAGGTAGGAATCGTGCCCAATCGGATGGAAAACACCAGAATCAAGAGGGCTAGAGCGGTGTTCTTAGGGTGCCTGAACCGAAAGAGAATCAGGAACAGGACCACGATACCTTGGATTCCCCCCAGAAGGGCAAGAATAGAAAGAAGAACCACCAAGGGGAATATACCACATTCTCTTTGGGAGTTTAAGACACATGGTACCCCCTGGACCTACGCAGCCCACTGGGCTAACTCATCTTTGTACTGAACTAGC
>CAKZQO010000045.1 GCA_937140905.1 uncultured Spirochaeta sp. | reverse complement strand
GCATTGAAGGCAACATCCCCCTGCGAGGTACGATCCGCGCCAGTGGGAATAAGAATGCGGCTCTTCCCTGTATCAGTGCCGCTTTATTGACGGATGAACCTGTGCGGTTGCGCAACGTCCCCGCAATCGAAGACGTGAACGTGATGCTTTCCATCCTTTCCTCCCTGGGTGTGCAGGTGAAAAGAATCGAGAAGAATACGGTGGAACTCCACACCCAGGATATCAAAGGGTACGAAGTTTCCCAGGAGCTCACCCGGAAGATCCGGGCCTCTGTGCTTGTGGCGGGACCTTTATTGGCTCGGGTAGGGAAGGTAATTCTACCCCCTCCAGGAGGAGACGTGATTGGGAGAAGACGACTAGATACCCATTTCCTAGCCCTCGCAGAATTAGGAGCAAGGGTGGAAGTGGATAGAGTGTTTCGCCTCTCTGCGGAGCGGTTACGAGGGGATGAAGTGTTTCTAGATGAAGCCTCGGTAACCGCAACGGAAAATGCAGTGATGGCAGCTGTGCTCGCAGAAGGGGATACCGTGATCGAGAATGCAGCTTCGGAACCCCATGTACAGGACCTCTGCACTATGCTGAATTCGATGGGAGCCAAAATCGAAGGAATCGGATCAAATATCCTAAGAATCCATGGGGTGAAGAAACTACACGGAACCGATTTCACCATTGGGTCGGATTACATGGAAATCGGTTCTTTCATCGGTCTAGCGGCGGTTACTCGGAGTGAGCTAGAAATCCACAATACCGAGCCAAAGCATCTAAAGATGATGCGGATCGTGTTTGCCAAACTTGGGATCGAATGGGAGCAGGAAGGATCGATTCTCCATATTCCTGCGAATCAAAAATTAAAAGTGGTACCCGATTTAGGTGGCATCATTCCCAAGGTGGACGATGCTCCCTGGCCTGGGTTTCCCGCTGACCTAACCAGCATCGCCCTGGTAGTGGCTACCCAAGTGGAAGGAACCGTGTTGATCCACGAAAAGATGTTCGAGTCGAGAATGTTTTTCGTGGATAAACTGATCGATATGGGTGCAAAGATCGTTCTCTGCGACCCTCACCGGGCAGTGGTAAGCGGGCCTGCCCAGTTGCATGGTTCGATTCTCACCTCACCGGATGTCCGGGCTGGAATGGCAATGGTGATCGCAGCCCTTTGCGCGGAGGGAGAAAGTGTCATCCATAACGTGTATCAAATCGAACGAGGGTATGAAAACCTTACCGAACGGCTTTCCGCCCTCGGAGCGCGTATCCGCCGGATGAATACATAGGAAAAGATTCACCAGACGGAACCATCTGGACTGGTTTCAGGCTGTTTCGCGAGTGAAGGATTGTACCCCGTAAAACAGGATCGAAAGCAGGATGATTCCTTGGATCCCTACAAGAGCTAATCCAGCGGTTACGAACCCTAACCCTACTTTGTCGATGAGGATGGACACGAGTATGGACAGTTCATACTGGTAAAGGGAGATGGGGATGGTGAACAGTACGGGTAGGAATGGAATCAGGAGGTACGTGATTAAAGGGGGCCGCGTATAGTACCTACTTCCCAGCATTCTGCCCAGGATCAACACCAGAAGTGAGACATTCAAACAGGTAAACGGCCCCTGTAAACGCATGAGGAGAGAGTGAATAATAGGCATCGGTTCGATACTGGCCACGGGAAATAGATCTAGCAAAGAAATAGCCGTCGCAAAAGGAGTTTCCGCAGGAAAGTGGATCAATCGGGCCAAAGAAACGAGATCCTGAGGCTTCAGTTTGATGGGAAGAATCGTGGAAGGTTCTGTGGGCGGGTCCCCCTGAAAGTAGATTGGCTTGGAAGAAAGGTTGGGATCTTTGCGGTTCAAGCAGTGCATCAATAGAGTGCTGTCCACGAACTTTCCAACGGGTGCTTTGAACCGATAGGACACTTTTCCTGACGAATCGATGCCAATTCCTTCGATATCGAGGACGTAGTAAGTGCTAGGTCCTGTGGCTATAATCTTGCTGAAGTAGAGGAATTCCTGTAACCCTTCTCGGAAGGAGTTCTTGAAAAAGATATCACAAGCCAATGGTTCCCCAGTCACTAGTGAAACTTCATCTTGAAAAAAGGCCTTCTTTTTCACCTCTTCGTACGAGAGTTGTAGATACTTCGCGATTTCGCTGTCTTTTGGATGGCGTTTGGAAAGCTCTTGGAAGTGGTAATAAGCAGAAATGGAATCCCCCTGTTTTAGGTACTCGTACCCTTGCTGTTTTGACTGGAACAGGGACCGGCGGGCTTCCTGATCGGGGGTAAGACGGATCCGGCTCAAGGCGTTTTGCGCGGAGGCTAGTAACCGAAGCATTTCTGGATGATTGGGTTTTAGCTTCAGAGCCATGAGGGCAAAGTACTCGGCGGCTACAAAGTCTTGTTCTTGTTGGTATTGGGTTGCCTTTTCCTGAAGGTCCTGGAACGTGAGCTCCTTGAACTTGAGGATATTCGTGGGTTCCTGGGGTTTTATATTGGGTTGCATCTGCTGTTCCCGTTCCTTCTCCCGTACTCTATCCAGAAGAGGTCGTACCTGGTCATCTTTGGGGAACAAGGTCAAGTAATATTCCAGGTAGAAACGAGCGTTGGAGTATTCTTTGGCTCGTTCCGCAGCGAAGGCCTTGTCCCGCAACTCATTGGCGATTTGTGTTTTTCGAAGGGCACTTTGTTTCATCTGGGTAGCCCAGGGCAGCACACCTTCTTGAAGGATTCCAAATAAACAAGCAACCCCTAGAGAAAAAAAGAAAAGTTTTCTAATTTGTTGCAACGCATCTCTGGTGGAGTATTGGAGGGTTTCTCCCTCTACCCAGAGGGAGGTAGCCAGGATCATTCCTACTGCAACGAGAGGGATGAAATGCTCGATTAAGGTCTCCATACTTGTGCCGAGGATCCATAGGGTTTTATAGTTCCCTACCCGAAGAACAGGAACCGAGAAGTAAGCAGCTAGAAATGCATAGAGGACTCCGATTCCCAAAAAACCAACAGTGGCAAGGATGATTGCCCGTGTGTCTCTATCCATGATGTCTCCTCATCTTTTCGTAGAAGGGCGTAGGAAGAGCTGGAGCCCGAAGAATAGGATAGCAGTCCCCCCCTGGAGCATGGCTGGTAGATATTCCAAAGAAGGGATCCTTCCTAATTCATCCAGAAACGCGATACTCGCTTGGATGAGAAAAGGAACAGCCAACGCAACAAGGGTGTTGAAAAGAAGCCAACGGGTAAGATGCAGGAGGGAGAAAAGAGAAGTGAGCATACAAACAAAGGTAACGATGAAAAGGATAGCCCGGAGATCCAATGGATGTTGGGGGGTTATGCGGTGGGTGAAGTGTTGGAGGTTCGACCAGAGGGTACTCAGGACAAAGGGACGAAGCTTCGAAATCCTGTCGTGTAGAGAAATGTTTTCCCCAGTTTGTAAGATGTGAAGGGTATTCTGTTCTGGATCGAACACCCCTTCCGGATATATTTTGATGGGATCCTTCTGTCGAGGAGTGTAAATCAGGATCGGCCCCTGGACCCCTTCTTTGGAGTTACCTACCCAGATGAACTTTTTTGAAGCATAGAAGATCGTGTTGGCGGTAGCTATACGGTGACTCCCTCCCATAGAAGAAATCTGAGGCAGTCGAAGGTGCGGAAATGATAAGAGCAGTGCGTAAACAAGAACAATTCCTACAAAAAAAAGCACCAATTGTCCCAGAAAAGGTTTGGGATTTCGATAGAGGAACAGATGGACTCTAAGGAAGGAGCCAATGATAGAGGTAATAAAGAACACACCCCATAACGTGATCAACCGACTGGAGAAGTACCAGGTACCTCCCTGGGGGGCCTGTGAAATCAGGATTGGAACCGCAAGGATGTTTAGTAAAAGAAAGAAAAAGAACGTAGAAAGGAGAAACCGCCAAACAGTCTTTCCGATGTTCACGCTAGAATGGTAGCATGGTGTGGTCACTCTTGCAACGTCAAATACACAAAGGTATCCACAATTTATACACAAGTTGTAGGAAATAAAAAATATGCAAATATTAGGCCAACTTATGATTCTAATGGAGGGATTGGTGAGTTAAATTGTAATTATTTGTTTTACAATGAGTTATTAACTTCAATTATTTTTCAAGAAATGAAAAAACGTAATATCGTCGGTACTCTCAACTTATGTACTTCCTACCAACAGATTATCCACAAGTTTTTCACAGGGTTTAATCGTATGTAATTGCTCAATCTGTAACGAGATAGTACCCGGATCCCCTGGCCGATCTGATGAGGCTGTCATTGGATCCGGAGCAAGAACGAATCTTTTTTCTCAGTCTAGCCATGTGGGCGTCGATCCTTCGGGAGAAGGGTCCGAGTGAAGGACCAGGAATCAGTTGTTCCAGCACGGCTCGGGGAACGATCGATCCTTTTGCCTTGAGCAAAGTCAGCAGCAAAGAGAATTCGATAGCGGTCAAGGGGATTGTCCGATCCTTTGTCTGGATCCCATGGGGTAGGATCAGGAACTCAGATCCTTCGAAGAGGATTCGCTGAGGTGTCTGAAATCGTAAAGCTCGGTAGAACAATTCCTCTGGATACCAAGGCTCTGCCAAATAGTCGACGCATCCCTGTAAGAAGGCTTTGGGCATGAGTTCAATGGGTCCATGGGCGATAACCCGACATTGGGTAATGAGCTCCTCGTCTAAGAGCACTAAGCTAGCGGGAAGTATCAGTAGGTCGTAGGACTTGAAGTTTAGGGGGATGGTTTCTCGAGTAACGCAGTAGAAGATTGAGAATCGGGTAGAGGCAACAGTTTTGATGATGACTCGTTGGGAGGGATCGGAGCAAACAAAGAGGATCGAAGAATAAAAGGGTTCAAAATTTTTCTTCAAGGAGTTTGCGTTTTAGATCTGCTAGGAGTTTGTCTGCCGTATCTTGTTGGGAAGATTGTTCCAACTGTTTGAATTGATTTTCCAGTTTGGAATCCGAGAAACTCGTTTCTAGTTCGCTCAAGGCTTCCACTTCCGCTTCGATCTGATCCACTTTGGCAGCCATCCGTTCGAAGGCTTCGAAGGAAGAAGTATCGCTGATGGCTCCCATTGTTTCCTGCATCCGTTTTGCCGTTTCGGCACGTCTGGCCCGGGCAATGAGGATATTTTTTCGCCTTTGGGCCTCTTCTACTTTTTTCTGCAAGTCCCGGAGGGAAATCTTCAGTTTCTCTACCGCTTCATGCTGAGAAACAAGAAGATTCTTCTGCTGTAGGATCAACCCTTCGATTTCTTGCTTTCGTAGAAGGGCTTCTTTGGCTAGATCATCCCGTTGTTCTCGAACGGCCAGGATGGCCTTCCGTTCCCATTCGTTTGCTTGCTCGATATAACCGTTCAACTGCCGCTCCAACCGCTTCTCGTCCGCGATGGCAGCCGCAACGCTCTTCTTTACTTCCAGCAGCTGCTTGTTCATGTCGAGGATCAGTTGGTTCAGCATTTTTTCCGGTTGCTCAGCCTTGGATAGGAGGTGATTCAGTTGAGCAGAAAGGACTCTTCGGAAGCGTTGGAACAGTCCCATGTGAAATTATCCTAGGAATACCTGTCCGTTACTATCGATGGCAAGGATGGTCTTACATTCGGAGCAGCGGAATCGGCCGGGTTTAGTGGCTTTTAGTTTCTTTCCGCAAATGGGGCATTTGAATATCTTAGGAAAAATTTCCGATTCAACTTTTTGCCCCCCTTTGGCGAAAAACTCTACCGCTTCGTCAAGATTGTCTTTGATGTTGAAGAATTGGGAGAAACCGAGGAGTTGGAAAACTTCGTACACTTTCGGTTGAATTTCCAGGAGTACCAGATCCCCACCCCGAGGTTTTACAGCCTTGAGAAAAGCGGTGAAGGAACCGATTCCCGTGCTGGAAACATAGTTCAATCCCCCGCAATGGAAGATAAGGCGGATAAA
Source organism: uncultured Spirochaeta sp. (assembly GCA_937140905.1). Classification (GTDB taxonomy): domain Bacteria; phylum Spirochaetota; class Spirochaetia; order DTKZ01; family DTKZ01; genus DTKZ01. Next base: position 21,431 of record CAKZQO010000045.1, on the reverse strand, counting down.
TCCCGATTCGATGGCCCTGTTTACCCGTTTCTGAAAGAAATTCGAATTGTAGGTATCGATATATCCGGTTAGATAGAGGATCAGACAACCATCGATTGTGTCTACCTTTTGGAGCCGGATCTTGAGGCTTTCGTCCTTTTCTTCGTCAAATCCCGGTACGATTTCGTTATTATTCATGGCACCCCTTCGATCACTTTCTTTTCTTCTAATAGTATCTATCGAAGTATATTTTGTCAAATATATATATCACAGTATCGGCAAAAAGGGGAGATGAAATTATATCCTCTGAACTTGACTTTTAATGGAGGCGGGAGATAATGGAGGAGTGAATGGAAAGGATCGTTGGAAAATTTTCCTGGTAGGATTCTTAGGCATAGGCATCTTATTGGGGAGCAATCCTCTTGCCTATGGAGCAGAACCTCCAGGGGGTCAACTGTCGAGGATTTTGGATCTTTCTTTGGACCTGAAAGGGGCGATGCAGCTAGTGGGGAAGCCGGACTTCAACCCAGCCGCTTTTCGAAAATTCATCCTTCTAGATGGATCCGTCGCTGGAATTACCATTCTAGAGCAGAACCCCACGAACTTCACTGCGGAATTGGAGTTGGTGCAAGGGGAATGGATCGGTACGGAGGAAGTGAAGCTCTATCGGGCCTACGTGTACGCGCAAGGACCTTCCTTTGCTTCCCTTCTGTCTTCTTCTATCAAAGCAAACGACTATGTTTTAGTGATTGGAAGTATCGAAGAAATCTATACGGATGATGGGGGAGTTCGTTACCCTGTGATCCTTGCCTTTTCCATCCGCAAGCTCCATTGAATCTCGTTCGGAAGGATAACTATCTCGCTGAATCCGCGCTAGGATCGACAGGGTCGGGACTTAAAAAAATTGGATCAGTTCGGGTCCGATATCGGAACTCTCCGCTAAACAAACGGCTCGTTCCAGAACATTCTTCAATTCCCGGACATTTCCTGGCCAGGAGTGTTCCAAGAGTTTCTTCAATGCTTGGTCTTTCAAACAGAAGGTTGATGCAAATCGGTTTCTGTTTTGGGTGTGGAGAAGATAGTAGGCCAATAGGGGAATGTCTTCCTTCCGTTCCCTTAAAGGGGGAATGGTTATGCGGAATACATTCAAACGATAGTACAGATCTCTTCGGAAACGACTCAGTTCGACAGCACTGCTTAGGTCCTGATTGGTAGCGGACACAATTCGAACATCGATCTTTTTTCCTCTGGAAGACCCCACTGGCCGGATCTCTTGTTCTTCCAAGACACGTAGTAATTTAACCTGTACTTGGAGAGGCATTTCACCTATTTCGTCGAGAAACAGAGTCCCCTCGTTGGCTGCTTCGAATAGGCCTATACGAGTCGTTGCGTCCGTGTAGGCTCCCTGTTCGCTTCCGAACAATTCGGTTTCGAAGATCGACTCTGGAATGGCCCCACAGTTCACTGCTAGGAAAGGGCCTTTGTTTCTCTTAGAGGTTTGGTGGAGGGCTTTAGCGATGAGTTCTTTCCCGGTACCACTCTCTCCGGTGATCAGAACCGTGCCTTCCGCAGGCCCAAACCGGTGAATCTGCTCTCGAACTCGGCGCATAGCTTCAGATCTTCCAATCAACCCAAACTCCTCGATATCCTGTATGGATCTAGAAGATCTTTCGGCTACTTGAGAAGGAGAAGGTTTTGGGGAGGCATGATGAAGGTACTTCTGCAGAATCCGTTTCACCGTCTCTAGACTATACGGTTTTACCAGGTAATCTGCGGCACCTGATTTGACTGCTTCCACGATGATCTCTGGGTCGTCATACCCGGACACCATGATGAACACGGGGCTCTCTTTCTTGTCCTTTCGAAATAGTTTCAGGAGTTCGATTCCATTGATGTCGGGCAGGTCCACATCGAGAAGCACGAAATGAGGTTCTTTTTGTTCGTACACAGAAAGAGCTTCTTGACCTGTATAACAGGAGTACAATTCGAAATAGGGTGGCAAGGTTAGATTGAGGATCGCATGATCCCGTGGCTCGTCGTCTACGAGCAATACTTTCCACATGGGAAGCACCCCAAATAAGTATAGGAAGGGGAGGGTAAAAATGCAAACCGAATTGGTGTTTGATTTTTTTTTCTCCATTCTTTATAATTGTATTAGACATGAAGGACGGAATGTTCGTGGAAGCAGAAATCTGGACAGTTGCCCATACGGAACAGGGGAACGCGGTTTTAGTCAAGCCGGTAGGTTCCGAACTAGCGGTTCCCATCTTTATTGGCCAGTTGGAAGCCCATTCCATCCTGATTGGATTGGGAGGGGTCCCCATGCCCCGTCCTCTTACCCATGACTTGTTCGTATCCTTACTGGAAAAGTTGAATATTACCCTGGAAAAAGTAGAGATCACGGAACTGAAAGAAGGCACCTTCTATGCCAGGTTACTCTTGAAGCAGGGGCTGAAGAAGTATGTAATCGATTCTCGTCCTTCCGATGCGTTAGGGTTGGCAGTTCGGGTGAAATGCCCCATCTATATCGCTGAACAAGTAATTGCCGAAGCAGGGGTTTCTATCAAGTTGGTCTCCGATGAGGAATCGAAAGAAAAAGAAAAGGGGCCCTCTGCAAGAGAACTAGAGGTGAATCGGCTGAAAGAAGAGCTACAGAAAGCGATCGAAGCGGAAAACTACGAAGATGCAGCTCGGATACGGGACCGGCTTCGAGAGCTTGGGGAAAACTGATCGTTCTCTGAAAGCCGGTATCCAGGAGGTGCATCATGCAGTTTTCCGGCTTTGCCCGGCATGAAAGTGGGGTGATCCTCCCGGTTTCTGCCCTTCGAAGCGAGAAAAGCTTGGGGATCGGAGAGTTTTCCGATCTTCCTCTTTTAGGTACCTGGTGTTCCGACGTAGGTTTGCGATTTATCCAGATCCTCCCCGTGAACGACACGGGAACGGAAAGTTCCCCGTACAGTGCCCTCAGTGCGTTCGCCTTACATCCTGTGTACCTTCGTTTGGAAGATCTCCCCGAGTTCGATCCCTCGATGAGAGCGGCACTGGAAAAAGAACGGCAACGATTATCCAGGTTCGACCGAATCCCCTTTTCACAAGTTGTACAACTTAAAGAACAGTTACTGTTCCAGATCTTCTCTTCTCGACAGGAGGAACTTTGTTCTTCCCACGAGTTACTATCCTGGGTAGATTCGAATCCATGGGTTCTTTCCTATGCCGCTTTTCGGTTGGAAAAGCGACGTCACCAGGGGAAAGCATGGATTGAATGGGGCATTCCGTACCCTGGAAACGAGGCAATCTTAAAAAAGCTCCATGAAGGGGATGGAGAGCTGTTCTTCTATGTCTGGGTCCAAAAACGGTTGGAAGACCAGTTCATCCAGGCGGCAAGGGAGCTAGATAGGATGGGGATCTGCCTCAAGGGGGATCTACCTATCCTTATGGGAGACGACTCGGCCGATGTGTGGGCTTTTCCCCACCTGTTTCACCGGAACCTTAGGGCGGGGGCTCCGCCAGACATGTTTTCCCACACCGGACAGAACTGGGGGTTTCCTATCTACAACTGGGATTCCATAGAAGCGGAAGATTACCAGTGGTGGAAGGAACGCCTCAGGAGGGCGGATCTATTCTACCATGCCTTCCGGATCGATCATGTGCTGGGCTTCTTCCGAATTTGGGCTCTGCCAGAGAAGGAAACCTCTGGAGTGCTGGGGTTCTACTTCCCTTCCTCTTTCTTCAGTAAGGAAGACTTGATGCGAGAGGGAATGGACCCGGGAAGGATTCGATGGTTATCGGAACCCCATATTCGAGGAGAGGAGGTTCGTTCCTTTACAGGGAAGCTCCCTCCTGAATTAATAGATTCCCTCTTTCAACGAATCGGCAATGAAGATCTGTACCTGTTCAAACCCGAAATCGGGGAAGGGTTCATCGAACGAAACCTTCCTCCTAATGACACGCGGGATAAAATGCTCGGGCTATACAGGAACCGATTTTTGGTGGAAACCCCATACGGCTATGCTCCTGCTTGGTACAGGGATTCGGCTCGGGCATTAGAGGTGCTTCGGATCGAGGAACGGGAAAAACTACAGAGCCTCGTATCCCGATACTACAAGAGTTCAGAACTTCTGTGGGAACAGGTTGGGGAAAAGCTCCTGCGGGTCCTGAAAGAGACCACGGAGATGCTTCCCTGCGCAGAGGATCTGGGAGTGGTACCCGATTGCGTCCCCAAAGTCCTGGGGCGTTTGGGGATTTTAGGATTACGGATTCCCCGTTGGACCCGGCGGTACAAGGAAGCAGGGCAGCCCTTCATACCTCCTAAAGACTACCCTCGGCTTTCGGTTTGCGCTACATCGGTGCATGACACTTCTACCCTTCGGCAGTGGTGGGAAGAGGAACAGGAGCGAGACGCTTTTTGGAGAGCCCTAGGGTATTCAGGATCTGCTCCAGAGTCTTACACCCTTTCAACAGCGGAGAAAGTGCTTCATGGAATTCTGGAAGCTAGTTCCCTTCTTGTAATGTTTCAGTTGCAAGATCTTTTCGCTCTGTCCCGCACCTATCGGGTAAAAGATCCTTCGGAAGAAAGGATCAACATTCCCGGAACCGTATCGGACCGAAATTGGACTTACCGGTTGCCTTTTCTCCTGGAAGAGTTTACTACTGATACAGCATTTAAAGATAAGGTTCGAGAGCTATTGAAGGATCGACGTTCCCGAACCGTACCGTGAGGGGGTATGTTCCATGTTGGTTCTTGGGTTAACAGTGCTGGAATCCTCGCTGGGTCCGGCAAAGAACAGGTGCGCAGAAAAGAACCGATACGGTAACCCAACCAAAGAATTCCATATTTCTAAAGCTTCTCGAGAAAAGTACCAGTGTGACGAGGCTCTTTTTACTTCCCGAGGGAACGTGATCTTCCCTAATTATGCAGCGGTAAGAGTATTTGCCCGAAACATGAATCGCGGACGAGAGGCTGCCCTGTATCCAGAACGGTCAGTTCGAGCGGGTGACCTCAATGCCATGGGATTGATCGATGAGATTCTCCATTACGTGGTAACCCTCTATACCCGGCAATATGGTCGGGAGATCATTCGGAAAGCCGTGGAAACGTTGGAACAACACATAGGAAGGGAAGCCCTTTATCGCACTCTCCTGCAGTTCGTAGAAATTTTTCCCCCTCTTTCCGTGTATAAGGGGGGCCTAACCCCTGAAGCATACCTGGAAGGGAAGGATGAAGGGGTCCCTAACCAGGAAACAGCACTGGAGGAATTGTTACTTCTATGGTTGGCCAATGAGAATCCCGCTTTTTCCCCTTTTCGGGAGCTCTTTGAGGACGAAATCCTTCGAAGGGAAACTTCCTATCTAGAGGTGATCCGAGGACTTGCCCAGTACTTTCAGAGCTGCCCTACCTTTGGCCCAGACAACCAACCCTTGGTAGAAATGCTACAGTCCCCCGCCAAGGAAAGCCCCTACTCCCTCTCGGGGCAACTGGATTACATCCGCAGGCGGTGGGGTCTTCTTTTGGGAAGCTACCTGGAACGACTCCTCCGGGGAATGGACTTCATTCGGGAGGAAACGAAACTCCGGCTAGGCGGAGGGCCGGGACCGGTAGAAGTATACCGGTATACAGGGTCAGGGTATGAGGATGAGGAGTTCGAACGATTCAGCCAGGATCGAGATTGGATGCCCAGCCTGGTGTTGATCGCTAAAAGTACCCTGGTATGGTTGGATCAGCTATCGAAAAAGTATGGAAGGGATATTCGTACCCTCGATGCCATCCCGGATGAGGAGTTGGACTGGTTGGCCCAGCGGGGAATCAATGGTTTATGGCTCATTGGGATCTGGGAACGGAGCCGGGCATCGAAACGGATCAAGGAACTCTGCGGGAATCCCGATGCCGAAGCTTCGGCCTACTCTTTATACGAGTATGAGGTAGCATGGAGTTTGGGAGGATGGGCTGCCCTGGAAAACCTGAAACAACGAGCCTGGAAACGGGGTATTCGGCTAGCGAGCGACATGGTACCCAACCACACAGGGATCGATAGCCGGTGGGTAATCGAACATCCCGAATGGTTCATCCAAACAGACAAACCGCCGTTCCCTAACTATACGTTCAACGGAGAAAATCTATCCCATCATCCCGATGTAGGGATCTTTCTTGAAGATCATTACTACGATCGAACGGATGCCGCGGTGGTGTTTAAGCGGGTCCATTGGCCGAGTGGGGATAGCCGGTACATTTATCATGGGAACGACGGCACACACATGCCTTGGAACGATACGGCCCAGTTAAACTTTCTCCTTCCCGATCTCCGGGAAGCGGTGATCCAGACGATCCTTCACGTGGCTCGCACATTCCCCATCATCCGCTTTGATGCGGCCATGACCCTAACCAAACGGCATTACCAGCGGTTATGGTTTCCCGAACCAGGGACAGGAGGTGATATCCCTTCACGATCAGAGTTTGGAATGACGAAGGAAGAGTTCAATCGGTATTTCCCCGTGGAGTTCTGGCGGGAGGTGGTAGATCGGGCGGCAAGGGAATGCCCCGATACCCTTCTCTTGGCAGAAGCTTTCTGGATGATGGAAGGCTACTTCGTGCGAACCCTTGGAATGCACCGGGTGTACAACAGTGCCTTCATGAACATGTTGAAGAATGAGGAAAATGCCAAATACCGATGGACCATCAAGAATACCCAGGAGTTCGATCGGAACATACTGAAACGGTTCGTGAACTTCATGAACAATCCCGACGAGGAAACTGCCATTGCCCAGTTCGGAGATGGAGACAAGTACTTTGGGGTATGCACCCTTATGGTTACCCTTCCGGGGCTTCCCATGTTCGGCCATGGACAGATCGAAGGGTTCCGGGAAAAGTACGGGATGGAGTTCAAACGGGCATACTGGGATGAGAAGCCCAATCAGGCTTTGATCGAACGGCACGAACGAGAAATTTTCCCCCTCCTGCATAAGAGGTACCTGTTTGCCGATGTAGACCATTTTCTCCTGTATGACCTATTTCAGGAAGATGGGAAAGTGAACGAGAATGTGTTTGCCTTTTCCAACCGGAAGAATCGAGAAGCTGCTCTGGTACTGTATAACAACGCCCTGCCAGGAGCCGCGGGATGGATCAATCGATCTTGCGCGTATGCGGAGAAGGATGAGAACGGGGGGAAGGTACTGGTGCAGAAGACTTTGGCGGAAGGATTGGGCATCCATGGAGATCCGGGGTGGTACTGTATCTTTCGGGAGCAACGAAGCAACCTCTGGTTTATTCGGGAAGGTAAAGAACTAGCAGAAAAGGGTCTTTTTGTGTCCCTGCGGGGGTACGAGTCCCAAGTGTTCTTCGATTTTTATGAAGTGTACGATGGAGAGGCGGGCAAGTTCGCTAGGCTAGCGGCAAGTTTGAACGGCCGAGGTACCCATTGCATAGAGGATAGCTTGAGAGAACTTGTGTACGCTCCTTTATACGGAAGTCTCCATGCTCTCCTTGGAGAGGGGTTCCCCATTTTTCTGAAAGAATGCGAAGGAAAGGCGCTCTCTCAGGAACCGTCGGGATGGGCCCGGCTGGCATCCCTCTACAGAAATTTCTTGAAAGAAGCATTCTTACTTATAGAAGGCCAAAAGGTCTCGAATTCATCAGCGGTGTTTGATGCATCGGTAGAGGAAGGGATTCAGTTCCTCCAGCACCTTTGCCGTTGGATTTCCTCCCAAGAGATTTTCGATCAAGATCAGGGTGGGGTCATCCAGAGTCCAGCCCAAAAGGGAGTCCTTTTCATTTGGGGAGTGGTAAGAAGGTTGGGATTTATTCAGGAATCCTTATCCAATGGAGCTACCGACCTATCCCGGAACCTGTTGGAGGAATGGAGCCTGGAGAGGGAGTTGGAGAAGTTTCTCCGTGAACAGGGGCTGTTTTCCGATCAGATCCGCCGGTACATCCTTCTGATAAAAATATTCCTCACCCATGAAGGGTGGTGGAAAACCGAGAAATCGGAAAAGAACGTTGCCGTGCGGGCTGCTCGAATTCTCCAAGATCTTCTCTCTGATCAAGATGTAGCGGGATTCTGCGGGGTGAATACCTTCGAAGGGATTACGTATTTCCACCTGGAAAGTTTTCTCGAGTTCTGCCAATGGATGGATGGGATGCAATGTCTATTCCAGGAGCTTGATCCTCGATGGGCAGAAATATGGAAGGAAGCGGTGGAAGAGTCCGAATATCGGGTAGATCTATTACTGGATCTGATTGCCAAGTCATCCCGGATACGTTAGGATAGCGGCATAGATGGAAAAGGTGATACTCATTGCAGGTATCTCGGGAGAACTACTAACCGAGATTCTCCAGGAGGCGTTGTCTAGGCGTTTCCAGACCATTGTAGCAATGGATCCTGAAGTGGCACATCCTCCCATTGGGGAAGATTGGGAAAAGCACCTCCGGTATTTGGAATGGAATAAACGATCTTCCTTATCGGCAAAGAGTTTAGTGTTAGAGACCCTATCCTTTGCGGACTCTTTGGATGAGGTGTTCCTCGTGTTCGAACCTCCCAAGGATGGACGGCCCCTCCATGAATTGCCGATTGCAGAAATCGAGAAGACTTTCGATGACTGGATGAAAGGGTTTCTCTTCTTAAGCAAGGAGTTGATTTTTCACTTCCAGCGAAGAAAAAAGGGGACCCTTACCCTTGTGCAGTATGAACCCATTCTAGTCATTTCCCCTCTTTCTTTAGGGGCAAGTTCCTTTTTCCGGTCCTTGGGAAACGCCCTGTTTACCCAGTATCAGAATGAACCTTTTATTGTTCGAGGATTCCAATCCAGTACAGTAGATGCGAAGGATTTTGCCCGTTTTCTCCTTGCTCCACGGGAAAAGCCTGAAAAGTCGTACGGAAAGTGGACTAAGTATTCAGGTAAAAGCAGTTTTTGGTCCTTTGGGAGATCCGGATCATGAAGATTTGGTTCAAATTGCTTCTTGGTACCCTCTTGGGAAGTCTGTTAGGATTCGTCCTTTCGCCCAGTGGAAGCGGTGCTACCCTAATGCACTATCTGGGGAAAGTATCCCTTCACTTCGGGCGGTACCTTGTGATGCCTATCATGTTCTTTTCTCTCCTAGTGGCGGTGTATGAGCTCCGTCTCCAAAGAAAGGTACTTCAAACGTTTCGGCTTGCCTTTCTCTATGGGATTTCGGTAACCGCAGGAATGGTGGTTCTGGGAGTCATTCTGGTACTCATCCTTTCTCCAGAACGAATTCCCATCATCGCTACACCCCAGATCCCTCTACAGATCCCACCTTTCAGGGATCTCATCCTTCGCCTTTTGCCCACTAATGCTTTTCTTGTGTTCGTGGAACAGGGTGATTATCTCTTTCCTATTCTATTTCTTGCGTTTGTGATTGGGCTGAACCTAACCTACGATCGGCAGATTGCCCGTTCCGTGATCGAACTCTCCGATTCCCTCAATCGAGTATTCTGGCACATTAATGTATTCGTTACGGAGTTCCTCTATGTGCCCGTGCTGTTCCTATCTTGTTCTTTAGTCCTTGGGTTTCGTACCGGTAACGATCTGGGGGTCTTTCTGCCTGTTGTGGTAGCTTTGGTGATCCTTACGTTGGTAGTGGCATTCATCGCTTTACCACTGGCCTTTTACTTTCTGCATCAGAAGCGAAAGCCCACCCGTTGGATGTATGCCCAGTTGGGACCGGGCTTGGCCGCTCTGGTTTCTGGGGATATCCTATTTAGCTACGGACAATTAGTGCGCCATGGGAACGAAGCTCTTGGTATTCCGAGGAGAATCGGAGCGATTACTTCCCCATTCCTCCTGGTATTCTCCCGGAGTGGTTCTGCCTTCGTTACGGTAGTCACGTTCCTAGTGTTGTTCCGCTCGTATTCCAGTTTGGAGTTAGGGCTGTTCCAAACCCTCTGGGTGATCCTTCTATCGGTTTTCGTGTCTTTTACCCTTTGGGCAGCCCCTGGAACGGGGGCCTTTGTAGGGATCGCTTTTCTATGCAGACTTTTCGGTAGGGGAATGGAGGAGGGATACCTAATCCTCACCCCTGTGGTACCGATCCTTGTGAGTTTGGGAGCTTTTCTCGATGTCCTTTGTGCTTCGTTCGTTTCTCAGTGGGTGGCGGAACGAATGGAGTGCCTCCATCCAGAGGAAGAGAGGCATTCAATCTAACCTTTGATTCGAATCCCGATTCCGGCACCGAAGAATAGCTGATCGTAAAAGGGCGCTCCTTCTCCGTCCCAAAGGTGGAATATGGGTAATAGGGTTCGAACACGAACGGAAAGGCCCAGTGCTCGGGTGATGGACCAGTCAAGGGTTCCCCGTAGCTCTAGGTAAAAGAATCGAGCGTTGGAAAGAAAATAATCCCCTACCTCCTGGGTGGGAGCATCCCCGTGAGGAACTAGGGGGATCTTGAAGGATAAAGCGGGTCCAAACCCTCCATTGAGGACCAGGGTTTCTCCCTTCAATGGGTACCGGTAATACAAGAGAGGATCTATTAGAATCCCTATCACTCCAACGGCGTCTTTGTATTCAATTTCGGCAGGGTACGCCTTCCCATCCCGGTAAAAGTATTCCATTCCATACAGTCCCAGTTCCGGTTGAAAGGAGAAAGAGTCGGATAGCCAGAACCTGACCCCTCCGCCGAATACTCCTAAGAGGGGAGAAGGGGCGCTGTCTGTATCGGAATTACCCAGCCAGAGGACATCATAGAAGAACTCAAAGGATTCTTTCCTGAATTCCCAGGCTGGATAGGCGTGATCAGGAAAAATAACCAGTAACCCTGTAATTACCCACAGTACGAGCGTGGCTCTCTTGGTATAGCCTGACATCGTACTGTACAATATACCACGAAAACTCAGTAACTTTTAGCGAAAATGGCCAGGTTTTTGGCAGGAGCCCCGCATACCACACATGCCCCCTTCGCTCGTTCTTCGTTACCGAAAGGTAGGACGCGGATGGTGGCTTTGGTGTCTTCCTTTATGTGGGCTTCACAGTTGGCAGAACCACACCAGGGACTTTCGGCAAACCCGCCATCCTCTTCGAAGAAGGTTTTGAACTCGGTGTAGTCTTCGATCTGCCGGGTGTGGGAGGTCCGGAATGCCAGAGCCCTCTGGTAAAGATCTTTCTGAATGGCAACCAGGAGCTCCCGAATCCGTTGTTTTACCTCGTTCAAAGGGACGAAAGACTTTTCTCCTGTATCCCTACGAACCAGCACCACCTGATTCTTCTCTTTGTCCTTGGGTCCCACTTCCACCCGGACCGGTACCCCTAGAAGTTCCCACTCGGCAAACTTGTATCCGGGTGAACTGGAATCGTCCGGATCGTATTCTACGGTGAACTCTTCTTTTAATATTTGCACCAATCGGGAGGAGTAATCGAGAATTTCACCCTTGTTGGCAGTTTTATAGATAGGAATCACTACAACTTGGGTAGGCGCGATTTTGGGAGGTAACACCAACCCCTTATCGTCCGAGTGAGCCATGATGAGGGCTCCAATCAATCGGGTGGAAACCCCCCAGGAAGTGGCGTACACGTAGGAGAGATTCCCATTCTTGTCCTGGAACGTAACATCGAACGCTTTGGCAAAGTTCTGTCCGAGGTTGTGAGACGTCCCTGCTTGGAGAGCTTTACGATCCTGCATCATCGCCTCGATGGCATAGGTAGCCACGGCACCGGCGAACTTTTCGGATTCCGATTTACGTCCCGTGAGCACCGGAAGGGCCAGGTACTCTTCCGCAAAAGTACGGTACACCTCTAGCATGCGGAGGGTTTCTTCCTGCGCTTCCTCCGCCGTGGCGTGGGCCGTGTGACCTTCCTGCCACAGGAACTCGGTAGTCCGGAGGAATAGGCGGGTTCGTTTTTCCCAGCGGAGAACGTTGGCCCACTGGTTGATGAGGAGGGGCAGATCCCGGTAGGACTGGATCCATTTCTTGTACATGCTCCAGATGATGGTTTCCGAGGTGGGACGGATCACGAGGGGTTCTTCTAAAGGTTCCCCTCCGCCATAGGTAACTACCGCTAGTTCCGGCGCGAACCCTTCTACGTGTTCCGCTTCCTTTTTCAGGAAACTTTCGGGAATGAGGAGAGGAAAGTACGCGTTCTGATGCCCTGTTGCTTTGAACATCCCATCTAGTACGGACTGGATCCGTTCCCATAACGCGTACCCTCTGGGCCGGATCACCATGCATCCCTTCACTGGACTATAGTCGGCCAGCTTCGCTTGGATCACAATGTCGATATACCAATCCGAATAGTTCACGTTCCGTGGTGTGATACGATCTGCCATGCGCCCTCGATGGAAATTGGATGAATGTTTTATTAGTTAGAAAGATTCTAAAGAAAGAGGCAAGCTTGGTCAAGGAAGAGTTGATCAATGCGATTACATCAGTGCACGTATTCTTTTTATGCTTTCTGTCCTTCCAAGCAGTAAGAGCCGATCGTCACCTGTGATGATATAATCAGCTGTGGGAATTTCCAAAGAATTGTTGGTAGCTTTCTTGATAGCAACTACGTTTACATTGTATCGTACTCGTAGATTGAGTTCACTGAGGCTCTTACCTAAGAAATCCTTGGGAGGAGTTGCTTGGATTAAATCGTATTCATCCGAAAGAGGAATAAAGTCCATAACGTTGGGATGAGATAAACTTCGGGCAAGCCTTATTGCCATGTCTCGTTCTGGATGGATAATTTCCGTAGCCCCGACCTTCCTAAGGATTTTTTCGTGATCTTCATCCACTGCTTTGACGATGATTTTTTTTATTCCTAGTTCTTGTAAGAAAAAGCAAATAAGGATACTAGTACTTATTTTGGATCCAGTGGAAACTATTACCCCATCCATATCTATTAAGCCAAGAGATTTCAAAACTTCTTTGTTAGTGGCGTTTTGTACAACTGCTTCTGTTGCGAAGGGACTTATTTCCTGGATTCGATCCTTATCCATATCGACAGCAACTACTTCATTTCCTTCTTCATACAATGCACGTGTTACATGAAAACCAAAGTTGCTTAAACCAATAACTGCGTATCGCTTCATACACTCGATCCTTATTAACCAACCATGAGTTTCTCTTCTGAATAAACAAGGCCATTCTTGGTATTGTTACCAAGAACACTATATGCGAAGGTTAAAATTCCAACTCTTCCGATAATCATCATGAGTATGATCCAACTTTTTGACCAGGGACTCAGCGAAGAAGTAATTCCCATGGACAATCCGACAGTTCCAAAAGCAGAAACAGTTTCGAATAGTATCTGTAGAAAACGGCGACCATTTTGAACATCAAGGGTAGGATTAGAATCAAGGAGAACCATAAATAGAACGAGTACAATAAAAAAGATCGCTAACAATACGATGGATGTACTTCTATCGATACATTCTTGTGGAACACTCTTTTTAAATAGATTCACCCTTTTATTGCTACGAATGCGGTTGATTCCAAGGCAAACAATTATGGCCGCTGTCGTTGTCTTGATTCCTCCCCCACAGGAACCAGGAGAAGCTCCGATGAACATTAAGAGAATCAAGAGAAAAAGAGTACTATCTCGAAGAGATCCGATGTCTACAGTGTTGAATCCGGCTGTTCTTGCAGTAATTGATTGGAAAAGAGGGATTAGAAGCTGTTTCAACTGGAAGTTCTGATTATTTAGTAGAAGATCTTTTTCAGAGATGGCAAACAGAAGCGTTCCGATACCGATGAGGATGGAGGTTGTAATTAGTACTGTGATAGTATTGATACTGAGTCTATATTTAATTTCCGATCTTTTATTTTTAATGAATAGTTTTAAATCGTACAGTACAGGAAACCCTATTCCTCCAACAATGATCAAAGCGCAAACAGTAACATTTAGGATGATATTCCCCTGATACCGAACGAAACTATCAGGGAAAAAGGAAAACCCGGCATTACAAAATGCAGAAACAGCATGGAATATCCCGTAGAATATTGCCTTTCTAATAGGGAATTCTTGGATCCAGAACAATATAAGGATGCCCGCCCCCACTAGTTCCACCATGGCTGTAAAAAAGAGAACGCTCTTAACTAAATCGAAGATATGTTCTGTGGGTCCGTTGGCAAATAGGTTTTGCATGATAGAACGTTGTTTATATGTGATGTTTCTTCCCATCCAGCGGAAAAGACCAACTGAGATGGTCATGACTCCAAGACCCCCGACTTGGATCAGACATAAGATTACAATTTTCCCAAAGGTGGTAAAAAAAGAACCAGTATCTACTACTGTAAGCCCCGTGACACAGACCGCAGAGGTAGCTGTAAATAAAGCATCTATAAAAGATATAGAACCTGTTTCTGTAGCCCATGTTGTATGTAGTAATGCCGTTCCAATAATAATTATTATGATAAAACTTAACAAAATTGTTAAAGATGGACTAAGTTTATAGTGCAATTTTGATAATAGAATATAAGATGTATTATGATTTTGGATTTTTGTAATAATTACACTCAACATATTTAATGTTCTCACAATACCTTTTTAATCGGTTAGATCCAATCGCTAGAATTCTGTAATATGCAGAGCAAACAGGCATTTCATTGGATGCGTTTATTTGTTTATAATGTAGATAGGGGCACAATTCTTTTAATCGATGTTTTATTCTATCGCTTTCGGAGGTTTGTAAACATGTTGCAAACCTATCTACTTGTAAAGTACATTCTTCTTCAAACTTCACATACTCAATCCCGATATTCGATAGTGTTTCAATAAGGGGACGGTTTTTCTCATCAAGAATTACGATTATGGGTATTCTTTTTGTATATCGATTCGATTTCAGAGCATTGCACAGTTCAAGAAGTTCAGTTCGTATTTTCAGACAATTTTTATGGAAGTATATAAAAATACGTTCAGGTACATTTTCGACTGCATGATTCAGACATTGGATACTGGAAGTGGCGAAGGAACAATCAGAGTTGTCTTTACGATCTTCTGATAGAGGCATGTTTCTTTGATCATAAATCAACACATGCGGCATACCTATTTCTTCTGCGATAAAGGTAGAGTGAAGTGGAAAGTACTCCCTTTCCCTGGTTTTGATTCTACCCATATATTCCCTCCGAGAGCGCGTAAAATCTCTTTACAGATAGCAAGCCCCAAACCAGATCCTCTAGGTGTTTTCGAGTCGAATTGGAAATATTTATGAAAGATTCTTTGTTGATATTCATCTGGGATGCCTGGACCTGTATCATGTACGGACACAAGCAAGTATGAATCTTCAGTTTTGACAGTAATCTTTATAATGCCACCTGTATCAATATATCGTAATGCATTAGACACTAGATTTGAGAGTACCCATACTGTTTTATTTGTATCGATTTTGACCAAAGGAAGTTGTTCTGGTATTTCGAATAGGAGTTCTGCCTTTTTTATTTTCACTTGTTCTTTAAACGTCAATTGAACAAAATCGAATAAAACTTTGGGATCCACTTCTTCAAATTGGAGTTTGATTTTTCCGCTTTCAACTCTTGAATAATCGAGAAGGTCCGTGATCAGCTCTTTCATTCGTTGGATTTCATTATAAGCAGTTAGAAGAAGCTCCTGTTCTTTTTGAGGGAGGAATTGCAGAGCGTTTTCCTTCAACATTCCGATACTCATCCCTATACTAGTGAGGGGGGTTTTTAACTCATGTGTTGCAGCGGTAATAAACTCGTTTTTTAATCGCTCTAGTTCTTTGAAATTTGTGATGTCTTTCAGCATTAGAACAATTCCTGTCAGAGTCCCCTCTTTGTCTCGAATTGAAGTGATTGAGAATAAAAAGAACTTTTCGATTCCTTCGCTCCGAATAGTGATGACTCTTTCATCATCCATAAATTCTAATTGTCTACCATCTTGGATCATTACTTCTAGAGCTTTGCATACCCTTGTAGATGGGAATATATCGGAACAGTGGAGAGAACTATAATCTACAAAATCAAGATTTAGTGCTTTTCTAGCAGCAGGATTGATTCCCGTAACATTGAGTTTAACATCAAATACGATAATGGGATCTGCAATACTTGATAGAATAGCAGAGATTTTGTTCCTCTCGAGAATAATCTGATCGATTTTCATTTCGTGATATCGACCAAGCTCTGCAGCAAGTTGATTGAACTCTTTTGCAAGAACTCCAAGCTCATCCTTAGTTTCTACCGGTATCTTGATTGTGTAGTCCCCAGAGGATAGTTTTCTAGCCGCCTGAATAAATTGACTCAATGGATGAGTTATTTTGCCTGCAAGGAAGAGGCTGAATAAGAGCCCAATAACCAATGCAGTGGACGAAACGATAGCTGTGGACCATATAGCGATTTCAGTCATCGAAGAAGCTCTTTTACTTGCTTCGTACATTGCTTGTTCGTTCAGCTGGAGCAGGGAAAGGCAATGTTTTTTTGTTACTTCAATTAATGGTTTGAAAGATTCCTGGAAAATGGCTCCTTTTCCATTTTGAGATTGAGGAATTGAAAGCTTGATGAAAGAATAGAATTGTTCACGAAAAGCGGTATAACTATGCTCGATTTCTTCAATTATTTGTTTCTCCCCCTCAATAGTTACGTTGTCTTTTGCCCTTCCAAACCATTCGAAAAAGATCTTTTCGGCAGTACGAAATTGAGTTTCTCCTCTAGGATTACCCATAATTAGAATTATGATTCCTTCGCTTTGTTCATCTAGAGCTTCAATCATATGTTGAGCGGATTTAATGCTCCTGTAGTTTTCCCTTAGGATAGATTCTGTAGCTTTCCCTAAGGATATGAAATTTATAAGGGACCATAGGACGACTAGCAGCATAAGTAAAAATGCTACACTATAGCCGGTTAGAATCTTTAATCGTAAACTGTAAAAATTCTTCATACACTTCTCATAATTAAAAATGCAATATCTATGCCAAATAAATTTTTGAGAGAAAACCCATATTGTAATATAATTATTAGAGAAATTAGATAATCAGTGGATTGGAAAATGCAAGCCAATATTCTGATTGGTGTTGCAAGATGCAAACGAGGAATTCCCAAGTCAGATACCGTACATTTTGCGTTTTCTCCATAGGGTAGTCTGGTCGATTCCTAATACATCGGCTGCTTCTTTCAAGGATGGAATTTTCTTTAAGACATAACGGATATGAGTTTCCTCGATTACTGAGAGTGGTATTGGATCTCCAATTTTCGGTAACGTAGTTGTTGTGCTCTGATTAGGAAAAAGATCGGATAAAATGATCGTATTTGATCTTCCAAGGATAACGGCACGTTCAACCATGTTGCGTAATTCGCGTATATTTCCTGGCCATGAATACTGTAAAAGAGCAGCTTCTGCATCCGGTTCTATGGATTTAAAATTCTTATGATTAACATGGTTGAAATATACAAGAAACTGATAGGCGATAGGCAGGATGTCTTCTGACCTTTCCCGTAAAGGTGGAATTGTAATGGAGATCACATTTAAGCGGTAGTAAAGGTCCTCCCGAAAACGCTTTTCTGAAACAAGTTTTTCTAAATCCATGTTCGTTGCTGCCAAGATGCGCACGTCTGCATATCGTGTTTTCCCTTCACCCAATCGTTCGTATTGCTTTTCTTGTATAAACCGTAAAAGTTTCGTCTGCATCGATAAAGGGAGATCTCCAATTTCGTCTAGGAAAAGCGTCCCTCCTTCACAGGATGTAATTCTACCAGGATAGTCCTTCTGCGCACCTGTAAAGGCTCCTTTCACATGTCCGAATAGTTCACTTTCTAAAAGTTCTGAAGGTATAGAGGGACAGGAAACGGTAATAAAAGGTCTTGATGCGCGGGAGCTCCATCTATGAATAGCTGCTGCCAATGCTGATTTCCCTGTTCCGCTTTCTCCCTGGAGTAGAATGATAGCTTCTGATTCGGCAGCTTTCTTTGCTATCTCTATGATTCGTTGCATTGAAGGATTTTTGCTCTGGAAATACGCTTCAGGCTTGAATGGTTGCACTTTCTCATTCAGG
Organism: uncultured Spirochaeta sp.; assembly: GCA_937140905.1. Lineage (GTDB taxonomy): Bacteria > Spirochaetota > Spirochaetia > DTKZ01 > DTKZ01 > DTKZ01. The sequence goes on along the minus strand of CAKZQO010000045.1, from coordinate 3,520 downwards.
AACGCAACTTCGTTTTCTAGCCGAATCATCCCACCCAAGCGATGGGTCAGAAACAGTATTTCTTCAGGAGAAAAGGGCTTTTGCAAGTAATCAAAAGCACCATTTTTCATTGCTTCTACTGCAGATTGAATCGATGCATGTCCGGTTATTACAATGATTTTAATCCATGGGGAATCTGATAGTATGCGGGGTATTAGATCTATCCCATTTTCTTCTCTAAGTTTTAAGTCAATAAAAGCAACATGAAAGTAGTGTGCTCTAGCCTCATCCAATGCATCAACCCCATTCCCTACTGCTATAACGTCATGACCAGAGGAGGATAGACAGTAAGAAAGAGTTTTTCGAATATTCAAATCGTCATCTACAACTAGAATGCTGAGTGGCATGGGTTGGTTAATGAGATCCTTTTGCATAAGCAATGTAAATTATGCCTGCATTCTTAAATTTTCAAGAGTCAAATGAGCTGAACTGGGTATGTTAACTAAATAGTACAATAGGGCGTGTTCTATTAGGTTCTGGGAATCTACTCCACCACTATAGTATCTCAAAACAGTTTTGCTGTTTCCACCATGTACCGGATCGAAGGCCCCTGCTTGCCGTAGTGGATGGTTTCTATGACGAAGACCACATGCTGTTCGTCGGGAGAGACTAGAATCTGCCGGATACGGTAGTCTTGAATCCCGGCCCGGTAGTGATCCTTCAAACCAATGGTATGGGTTTTAGTCTTTCCATCTTTTAAGGTAAGGGACACATCCAGATAGAAGGCGGACTGCACCTTTTCACCTTTTCCTTTGATATCCTTCACCATTTTGACTTTGTACGTGGAGGAAGAAACGAAATCCCGGAACTCGAGATTATCCTTGGGGGGGTCGCCATTCATGAGGATATAGATCAAACGTCCCTGTTTCATGTGATTTATGCCGAATTTTTTCGTGAGAGGGCCGTTTTCTTCCAAAAGGGTATAGAAAGCACCGGCTGTGTCCTGTCCGGGAGCAAGCTGTCCTGGGTACTCTTTTTTGGACACACCACCGGGAGCGAACCGATTTTCCTTCACCTGCACAGTGTAGATTTCAGCAAAAAAGCGTTTCGCATCCGAGTCCCACCCATGGAAACCAAACATGAAGTATTCTGATTTGGAAGAGAATCCCAAATTGACAAAGGTAGCCACATCCCCTGCAAACACGTTTGCAAAGCTCATTGTGCAAAGAAGGATCCCTACTAGTGCCAAACGAAGGATTGGTCGAGTGTTCATCGATATTCTTCTCCTCTATCTATGAATATCGATAGGAAAACGTGTTTCTCAAGAGTTTTTTCTTGCAACTTCCCTGTTTTCACGATACTAGTAAGGATATGAGGTTGGCAGTTCGGAGAGTCTTCCTTACCGTTGGGGCGGTAGTGAGTTTGTTGTTCTTTTTCTCTTATCTTTTGAGTCTGGTTCTCAGTGTGTGGATGATAAAGGACTCTCAATGGAAGGAAAACGTCTACCTTTGGCCGATCCTCATTGCGGGATTGACCTCGGCGTTCTCTGTGTTTGGAGGGTTTGGGTTTCGCAGGTTGTTCCGAAGGATGTCCTCTTTGGAAATCTACTTCTTTCTCGTGTTTTTAATTTCCCTTTCTTTCGATGGACTTCGAATCCTGAACTGGGTATTCCAGTTGAAACAGATCACACCGTACTTTGGAGGTTTATTGACCCGAATTGTATACTTTGGGTATTTCATGGGATTGTTTTGTATGTTTGCCAGTAGCATCTATTCGGGAGAAGTGACATACCAGAAAGTCGGTACCCTATTGAGCGTGTTGGGGACGCTTTCGTTAGCCCTTTCCTACTCAATGCCCGTAGACATTACCTCCCTGCAACCGATCCTTCTATACCGTGTGGGAGGAGAGGAGTACCTTCTTCTAGTGCGGGGGGGATTGATGGTATTGACTGTCTTGGGTTTTGCCCGTTCAGCCTTCTTGTCCCGCTCAAGGGAAGCGTGGGCCATCTGTGGAGCAACAGCCATCTTACTGGTGGGACGTGAGATTGTGTTTTTCCGATCGGACACCCCTTTAGGGCTATTGGGGATTTTCCTACTGGGAATAGGTTCGTTCTACTTCAGCCGGAAGAGCTACCTGAAACATCTATGGATCTAGATAAAGAACAGGCTTGCCGCAAATCCACTTCCCATGGGTAGGATAATATTGTCGAGATCTTTTACGGGAACCGCTTCTAACACCGTGGCTACCCCTGCAATGACGAGGGAGGGGAGGGCAGAGCCAACCATTCGGAAAGTTATGTAGAATACCAGGATGAAGCACGCGAGACTTCCTTCCAGAGTTTTCCCTTGAAGGTATGGGAAGGGATTTCTCCCGAACAACTTTCCAGCAATGCTAGATATACTATCCCCGAACGCGAGGGAATAGATAGCGATGATGGATGCGGGGGCCGGGTAGAGAAGGAGGGATACCATCGCACCGATACCTAGGGTAATGGGACCAAGGATCATCCCTTCCCTGTCTGTTTGTCGGGCAGCCGCATTGGTAATACGGGTAACGAGGGGGATGATTCTGCCATGTTTCCTCTGATACTCGGCAAAACTATAGAAAAGTACCCCACCCGCTAGGATCGCCAGCGTGATGGCCGCTCCTAGGAGAGAAGCCAGAAGAGGAACCAGAGCAATTAGCATATGAATAGACTTTCTAATGAGTTCGGTTTTTAATTCTTCCGCAAAATCTTTTTCTTTAAGGTAAAGTGCACCGACAGTGCTGAACAGTTCCATCTTTTTGATCCTTTGATGCGTAATTCCGAGATCATTAATATATTGCAATATTTATGCCAATCAATCGAATATCAGAATTATTTGTATTTTGCTGTAATACAACTAGTTAGAAATTAGAGTTTTGTTATTTTTTTATCTTTCAATAAAAATGTATATAAAAGTATACAGTTCCATTCAAAATTTGCTATAGTGCTTCCTTACTCGTCCCCTAAACAGGTTCCAATATTGCGGGCGGTGCGGATCAATGGATGATCAAGGGGAACCCGTTTTAACTTTCCTGCTACTTCCTCCAAAGGCCGGGTAATGATGCGGGAACCTTCTAGAGCGACCATCTTTCCGAAGTCACCGGCAGCCATAAGATCGGCTGCTGTGGTACCGAAAAGGGTTGCTAGGAGTCGGTCGTACGGGGATGGAGTCCCTCCCCGTTGGAGATATCCTAGTACGGTAAGGCGGGTTTCCATGCCCGAGGCTTGAGCGATTTCCTCTGCTACCTCATGACCTTTGGAGAAGTAAGGGTTTTTGTTTTTCTTAGGTTTTGGGTCCTGAGATTCCTCCTGGGAAACCGCACCCTCGGCTACTACTACGATAGAGAATTGTTTCCCGCTACGAGCTCGTTTTAAAAGATGACGGCAGATGGCATCGATGGAGTATGGAATTTCGGGAATGAGAATCACGTCTCCTCCCCCTGCAATACCCGCATAGAGGGCCAACCATCCCGCCTTGTGTCCCATCAGCTCGATTACCATCACCCGGTTGTGGGA
>CAKZQO010000044.1 GCA_937140905.1 uncultured Spirochaeta sp. | reverse complement strand
AGAAGCCCCTGGGCGTCTACCGCTAGTTTATACGAGCAAGCTAACGGCGGAATTAAGGAAACCGGTATTTCCCCATAAAAAAGGCCTGCCAAGTGAAGCACTTTGGTATTAAGGGCAGGAATCTCATCGAGGAAAAACGGTTCTGCCTGAGTCAGCAGGGTTACTTTTCGTCGTTCCCGGTCTTCGGAGAAGTACTCGTTACGAATCGACGTACTAGCCGCACTGGGAAGCGCAAGGACCTCCACATTGGGGTGACGCATCACTTCTAAGAGCGGGAGGTCTTCTTTGGCGGCTTTGGTGATCACCAGAACCTTTGCGCCCGACCGAGCCGCAGCAGCCGAGGAGTACACCACTGCCCCCCCGAGGAGCCTCTCTTCCTTGCCCCCGTACACCATTATGTCCTTAGAGACATGACCGATCATGACGATATCGTACTGTTTCATTACCTACCCTCCTACCATAAAAAAAAAGATTCGACAATCTGCTTGCGTGTTGGGTGGATTGGGGTTATCATAAGAGGGTAAACGTTTGCACTTTTAAACAATTCAAGAGGAGGTTTCATATGAAGAGATTTGGATGGTTCTTGGTACTGCTTCTATCTGTGTCCTTCATTACGCCCTTCCTGTTTGCCACTGGGGTCAAGGAAGCGGAGACGAAGGAACTGAACGTACTCATGACCCCACAGGAAGAATGGTGTCAGGGGATGAAGCAGGAGTTCGAAAAGCTCACCGGTGTGCGGGTGAACTACGTTCGAATGTCCTCTGGGGAAGCCTTAGCTAGGATCCGAGCGGAGAAAAACAACCCGCAGTTCGATATTTGGTGGGGGGGCCCCATCGACAGCTTTATCGCGGCGAAACAGGAAGGTCTTCTGGAGCCCTATAATTCCCCCAATTACGCTAACCTTCTGGATCAGAAGAAGTACAAGGACGCGGAGAACTATTGGGTGGGGATCTACGTAGGGTCATTGGCCTTTTGCACCAATAAGAATTGGTTGGCTGCCCATCCGGGAGTAAAGGCTCCCACTTCTTGGCAAGACCTGCTGCGACCCGAGTTCAAGGGACAGATCATGGTGGCCCATCCGTCTACCTCGGGGACTTCCTACACAGCCTTGGCAACCATTCTACAGATCATGGGAGAGGAAAAGGGCTGGGACTATATCAAGAAGTATTCTGCCCAGGTGCACTCCTTTACCAAGAGTGGAGCTGCTCCAGCCAAGTTCGTTGGTCAGGGCGAAGCGGCAGTGGGAGTGGTGTTCTCCCATGATATCGTGAACGAAATCGAGAACAATAAGCTTCCCCTCGAGCTCACCTTCCCCTCGGAGGGAACTGGGTACGAAATCGGGGGTATGGGTCTCATCAAAGGGGGAAAGAACGTAGCCAACGCAAAGAAGTGGTTCGATTGGGCCATCACACCCGAGGCGCAGGCGTTGGGACCGAAGTACAAGGCGTATCAGGCCCCGACGGTGAAAGGGGTAAAACTCTCCCATCCCGAACTTCTCCAGGTAAAGTTGATCGACTACAATTTCGACTGGGCGGGGAAGAACAAGAAAGCCATCGTGGACAAATTCACCAACGAGATCGCAGCGGCTACCAAACTCAAATAGGAATCGTATCTCACAATTTCTACTCTGGAACGGCGAGTCCATGACTCGGCCGTTCCTTTTATTAGGAGATTTTCATGTTAGCCATCAAGCGCAGGTTACAGGAATTCTCTTTGATCGGGCGGGATCCTGTGCTTGCCCTGAGTTTGATCATCAGTGCGCTGTTTCTCTTTGCGTTCATTGTGTTCCCCATAGCCCAGACAGTATGGAGTGGATTCTTTAACAAGGAGGGGCAGTTCAGTTTGACCTACTTTGCCCGATACTTCGACTCCTACTATGGCCCCGTGTCGCGGCAGATTTTTATGGATACCCTTACGATGGGGGTGTTAACCGCCGCAGGGGGCACAATCCTGGGATTCATCTTTGCTTATACCATTGTCCGGTGTCGGGTGCCCGGAAAAAACTTTTTACACATTTTAGCGCTGGTTCCCACAGTTTCTCCTCCTTTTGCCATTGCCTTGAGTACCATCCTTCTCTTTGGACGAAATGGCCTGGTGACGAAGGGGATTTTCAATATGAGTTTTCCTCCGGGGTCGAACGATGTGTACGGAATGGATGGGCTGGTGTTCGTGCAGATCATTACTTTCTTTTCCGTCGCCTACCTGATTCTAAGGGCTATGCTGGAACGGCTTGATCCGTCGATGGAGGAGGCGGCCCGTAGTATGGGGGCTGGAAAAGCCCATATCTTCCGTACCGTTACTCTTCCCCTATTGATCCCTGGAATCGCGGGGTCTTTCCTCCTCTTGTTCGTGGAAGCTTTAGCGGATCTGGGAAACCCCCTGTTCATTGCAGGAAACGTAACCGTCCTCTCTGCCCAGATATTTCTCGCTATCGCGGGGGAGTATGATTACCAGAAGGCCTCGGCTTTAGCCTTCGTACTCCTCATTCCTACCCTCGTAGTGTTCCTCGTTCAGCGATACTATGTTTCCCGACGGTCTTACATCTCGGTTACGGGAAAACCGACGGGGGGCCTTATTGAAGAGAAGGAAGGATGGATCCGGTGGCCTTTCATCATTGTAACCTACCTGGTGAGTGGCCTAATCGTGATTCTCTATGTGGCCATCATTTACGGATCCTTCAGTAAGGCTTGGGGTATCGACTATTCCTTCAGTCTGGAATGGTGGAAACAGATGTTTGAACGGGGAATCGAATCCATCCTGGACACTACCTTCCTCAGTATTCTGGCCACGCCCATCGCGGTTCTCCTCGGAATGATCGTGGCTTTTCTTGTGGTGCGAAAACAATTCTCCGGAAAACAAGCATTGGATTTTACCTCTAATCTGGGAGGTGCCGTTCCCGGAACGATTCTAGGAATCGGATTCGTTCTTGCTTTCAGTACTCCTCCCTGGTTTCTGGTGATCTTTCTGTATGCGGTCCTGTTTCTCTTTACCCTTGGGATTCTAAAGGTAAGCTTCTGGGAAAAAGTGGCCACAGGACTCGTAGGCACCTTGTTGGGAGCGGGATTTTTCGTGGTGGGAGGCCAGATCGGTTTGGTGTTGCTCACCTACCTAATAGCCCTTCTTTCGTTGGGATTTGGGATCTACCTTTTTCTTACCCGGCCCAAGAAGAAGAATGGGATGAAGTTAATCCTTTTTGGAGTATACGCGGCTATGCATACCCTAATCGAGTATGTGGCGCAGCCATTGATGCTAGCTGCTAATCGGATCCCTGAGGGAACATGGAAAAATGCCGTTACCCAGTTCCCGGATTACATCCAAGTGTTCTTCAAGCTTCCCCACACCATCCTGGGATGCGTTTTGATGATCCTGATCGTCACTATCGCTCTGCAGGAGAAACCTACTTTCCGAAAGATCCTGGTTCCCCTGTTCATTGGAGGTTCCTTTGCCCTGATTTTCGGAGGAAAACCGTTGGCCCTGGTGGGAACACCGTATATCATCCTAGCCGCTTTTGCCGTGCGGAGTTTGCCTGCCTCTGTCCGATCTGGGGTAGCCTCTCTACAGCAGATCGATCCTTCTATAGAAGAAGCTTCCGCCATCATGGGCGCGGACGCGCAGTATACCTTTAGGAAAGTAACCCTGCCGTTGATCATGCCTGCTATTCTGGCAGGACTCATTTTCAGTTTCACTCGTCATATGACCAGTCTCTCTGCCATTATTTTCCTGGTGAGTGCCAAGTGGAGGATCGTGACAGCCTCTATCCTGAGCGAATGGGAGCAGGGGGGGATCAGTATGGCGGCAGCTTATTCCACGATTATCATCGTGTTCGTCCTGATTGCGATCGGTGTCCTGTACTTGGTAAGTGGAAAGATGCTGAAACGCAGGGGCGGTATAGATATTACCTGGGGAGCCTAGGAGGAGTTCATGTTTCTGGTACTTGAGAATGTGGTAAAACGATTTCCACCCCGCGGGGGTGCTGCGGAAGTAACAGCGGTGAATGGGGTATCTCTTTCCATAGAAAAGGGGGAATTGGTTACCCTATTGGGGCCGTCGGGGTGCGGGAAAACTACTACCCTTCGATTGATCGGAGGATTCGAGGTGCTGACCTCCGGACGAATCCTTCTGGATGGAGTAGGGATAGACAACCTACCCCCCCATAAACGAGGAATGTCGATGGTATTCCAGAGTTACGCGATCTTCCCCCACCTGAACGTGTTCGAGAATATCGCGTATGGATTACATGTCCAAAAGGTACCCGAACCGGAAGTCAAGCGTCGGGTAGGGAAAGTGTTGGAGCTAGTGAACCTTATTGGGTACGAGAACCGCGCTCCCAACCAGCTTTCCGGCGGACAGCAACAGCGGGTGGCATTGGCAAGGGCTCTAGTAATGGAACCAAAGGTTTTGCTATTGGACGAACCTCTTTCCAACCTGGACGCCAAGCTTCGGGAACAGATGCGTTCAGAGATTCGGAGGATTCAACAAGAGCTACAGATCACTAGCGTGTACGTCACCCATGACCAGATCGAGGCGATGACCCTTTCCGACCATATCGTGGTGATGAACCAGGGAATCATCGAACAAATTGGCACACCAGAAGAGATCTACCGGCATCCTAACTCCCAATTCGTGGCAAACTTCATCGGACGGGCAAACTTCATTCCTGCCAGAGCAAAGCGTGTCCATGGGGGTGAAGCAGTGGTGGAATGCTATGGTAAGGAGTTCCAGGTAAGTTCCAAAGCGGGGGTAACTGCTGGTGCAGCGGGTGTTCTTGTTTTGAGACCCGAGATGATTTGGATCAGCGAAGGGGAAGGGGTGTTCAAAGGAGTGGTGAAGCGATCGGTGTACTTGGGGAACGCGATCGAGTACGAGGTTGCGGTAGATGGGGCCTCGCTGATCGTGATGGAAACGAATCCAAAGCGGATGAAACTCTATGCTCCGGGAACACACGTTACCCTAGATGCGTATATGGATCTAGCCCACTTCCTACTCGCCTAGTTCTCGTAAGTGGTCCTCCAGGAGTTCGGGACTGTACGTATCGATGTATTTGTCCCGAATCGCCTGGATGGTTTCTTTTATGGCAAGAAAGATCTCTACCAGTTCGGGATCGAAGAAGCGTGCTTTCTGTTCCACCAGATACCGAAACACTTCCTCCTCTGCCCAGGGTTCCTTGTAGGCTCGTTTCGACACCAAAGCGTCGAAAGTGTCGGTGATGGCTACGATGCGGGCGGAAAGAGGGATCTCCTTTCCCCGTTTTCCAGGCCCAAACTCTTCGATTCGACTCCGAAGGATATCGGGGATCTTTCCCGGATACCCCGTTCCGTCCCAGTGTTCATGATGGTTCAGGGTTACCTCGGCTGCGTAGAGATCCCAAGCAGAGTTGCTTCGAAGAAAAAGCCGGGCTCCATGGATGGTATGAAGCTTGATCTGTTTTCTTTCCACATCTGTTAGGGTGGAGGGTTTCTTCAGAATGATATCGCTTATGGCTACCTTACCGATATCGTGAAGGATGGCGGCCGTGCGGAGCATGTCTTTTACTTCAATTCGCTCTTTCTGGGATACTCCATGCTTCGAGGCCCATGTGTTATTTTACACTAGATTTGAGAAAAATAGAAATAGCATGAAAAATTGAGTAACTCTAATCAGAGAAAAGAAATA
>CAKZQO010000043.1 GCA_937140905.1 uncultured Spirochaeta sp. | reverse complement strand
TACAAACAGGTGGATAGCTACTGGGTCCAGATGCGGTACTACAAACCAGATGGGAACGTGGAAGAGGATGCGTACACGTATTTAGCCCTCTACACCATCCCCAAGGCCGTCCTCGATGAACAAATCCGGAAAGCTCTGGATGAAGCGGCCGTTGCTAGTAAACCGAAAAGCCCCGATGAAGAAACGGCCCGAAAACGGGTAAAGGACGCCTTTGCAAAGGAAGGGCTGTAGGTCTAGAACTTAAGACGAACCATTTTTCTGAGTGGGCTGGAGACAGTGTCTCCGGCCCCTTTTACTAGGAATGGAGATAGTACAATGAAATCGATTCGTTCGAAGTGGATGATCTTCGTTTGGATAGGAATCCAGGTGCTGTTGATCCTTGGTGTGATTTCCTGTGCGGGATCTCCCAAAAGTACCGCCCCAAAGGAACCGGAGAAAAAAACTCCTCCGGAATGGGTTATGACTCCTCCAAAGGAAACGGCCCAGTATTCCTTCTTTGTTGGCTCTGCTTCGGATCCTAGAGGGGATGCGGCAAAAGCGGAGGAACAGGCGGTCTACAACCTGATCGCGGAAATCACCCGATACCTGGGAGTTCGAGTGACATCGGAGACTACTTCGGAAGCGAAAGCTACGCTGGATCGATTTCAAGCCCAGGTTACCCAACAGGTGAAACAGGAGGGGAGTGCTCGAGTTGCGGGATTCCGGGTAGTTGACAAGTTCATTCAGAAAGAAGGTGAACGGGTATCGGTTTATATTCTTGCCCAGTATGAACGGGCTGAGTTGGAGAAGGAAAAAGCGCGGATCGCTGCCATTTTCCAGGAACAGGTAGATGCTGTGGCCATTCCAGAAGCAAAGGGTAAGCGTCTGGAAACCCAGGGCGATCTGTTTGGAGCCATCCGTTCTTACATCGAGGCTGCCGTAGCTGCTGCTACTTCCAAAGTGGAGAATGCGGAGATCAAGTTCGAGCGCAATATCAACAACGCCAAACGGGTCGTGTCGAGGATCGGATTGGTGCCTCTTACTAAAGAGGTAACAGGAATGATCGGGGATCCTCTCCCTACCTCCTTCAAGGCAAAGGTCGTGGATGGGCAGGGAGAGTCTGATCCGCCGGTAGGAGGAGCGGATATTCAAGTTTCCTATAAGGAAGCGCGATCCGGTGGAAGGCCCACCGTTCGAACAGTAGCTTTAAAGAGTGGAGAGGATGGGATCGTGGAGTTCAAACACCCTGTTCCTACCTTTGTGGGAAAAGAAGCAGTGGTGATGGTGTTGGATCTTTCCGCGTATCTAACACCCCTGGAAAACGTACCCAGGCAGTACCGATCCCTGGTAAACAGTCTAGAGGATTTGATTCTTTCCAAGCGGGTCGATATTCCCTACACGGTTGTTTCGAGAGCCAAGAATATTCCCACGGGTATAGTGGTGTTGGACCTCGATGCAGCGGGGAATCCTACAGGATCGAGTCGAACAGTGGCTGGCGTTCTGGAAGCGCTTACGGAGGAAGGGTTCAAAGCTTTGAGCGTCTCGTTAGATCCCGTCGCATTGAAAGGGAAGGGAGATTCGGAAATTATCCGTTCTATTGCTTCGCAGTTCGGAGATCAGATCGAGCGGATCGTGTTTGGCACCGTGGGGATCGATGAGTTCATCGAGAACCGAGGGCAGTTTCAGGTTCGAGTCACCGGCACGTTGAAGGCAGCGGATTTGAAGACCGGCCAGGTTGTATATACAAAGCGGATGCTGAAGCGAAGCATTGGATCCAACGCGGAAGCAGCGATCGGTGCGGCTTTCCGAAACCTGGGAATCGATTTTGGGAAGGATTTAGCGCGCAGTTTACCTTAGAGACTATTTTACTTCTACGTAAATTCTGTCCGGGTGGGATTCCCTTTAGTGGTAGTGGGAACCCACCTTTGGACATAGGCATTGCCTACCAGTACAGGATGTTCCCCCCATAGGTTAAGCCTCCTCCAAACCCTACCGTAAGAATCAAGTCGCCAGGATGGAGGAGCCCCTGCTTCTCCATGTCGGTGAGAGCAATGGGGATCGAAGCGGCCGATGTGTTGGCAAACTCCTCGATGTTCATAAAGAACTTATCCATGGGAATGTCCAGCCGCTTTGCGCAGGCTTCGATAATGCGAACATTGGCCTGATGGGGTACGATGTACCGGATGTCCTGTAACGAAAGGCCTGTTTTTTCTAAAAGGGTTTCTATTGTCTTCCCCAGAACACTTACGGCAAAGGTGTATACCTTTCGGCCGTTCATCCGGAGAAACAAGTCTTCGATCTGAGTGGTTCCCGGAACGAAAGGAACCCGTGTGCCTCCCGCAGGACGGAGAAGCACCTCGGAATCCTTTCCATAGGAAGCAAGGTAGCTAGTTAGGATTCCCCGTTTAGGGATTCCTTCCCTTTCTTCTTGCGCACTCAGGAGAGCAGCTCCTGCTCCATCTCCAAATAGTACACAGGTATTTCGATCCTTCCAGTCCGTGATTTTGCTCAAAGTTTCTGCGCCGATCACAAGGACATTCTTATAGGTCCCCGTCTCGATGAATACCCGGGCTGTTTCGATGCCGTAGATGAAACCCGTGCAGGCGGCGACAATGTCCATCGCTCCCGCGTTCTCGGCGCCGATCCGGTCTTGCACGATACAGGCCGTGGAGGGGAACCCAAGGTAATCGGGTGTAGCAGTAGCCACGAGAATCAAATCTACCATAGAAGCTGGGCAACCTGCCTTTTCCAGTGCCATTTGAGCCGCTTGCACGGCCAGATCGCTAGTGGCTTCGTTTTCTGCGGCAATGTGTCGATTCTTGATTCCGGTATGGGAGTATATCCATTCATCCGAAGTATCCACGAGTTTCGCTAAATCATCGTTGGATACCCGCTTAGAAGGAACATAGGAACCTATTCCTTTGATTACTGCACGTATCTTCTCTTTCACCTGCCGACCTCACAAATTGCGATATTGTATCTCCTTGGTTGAAGAGCCCATTAATTACAGGGCCCACCAAATCAATTTCTATTTCTTCCTTCGATCCGAATGGGTTTGTTCCGAGGATATATTGTCCTTCGGAAATTCGGCCGCTGGCCGAATTTAGACCCTTTCCGAGTTTCCTGTCAAGGGGAAGCTATTCTGGTAGGAACTCTAGAGATGGGGCAGAGACAAGAATGCTTCCACAATCCCGATAGAAGGCGCTGGTGGAATCGGTGGCGGAGATCCATAGCTCGATGGAGGAGCCAGGATCGATTTGAAGGTTGTTGAAAGTTTCTTCCACTAGGGTCCACTCGGATCCAATGGAGGTGGCATCGACGTTTTTAAAGGCGCTTCCCATGCCAAAGGAGATGCGGCTAGCGGGAAACACGTTGTTGGAACCTACCCCAGGATCTTGCTTCACATAGAAGGAGAAGCGGTATGTGCCCGAGGGGAGGGGAAGACGATTCGGGTTGTTGGGATCGTTACGGGGTAACACGAGACGGATCTTGTACTGTAAGTCGCTCCGGAGGAAGCGGATGTTGTCCAATATTCCTGTCTGGGGACTACCTTTGTTTAATAAGGGAGTATTTAAAAAAAGGTAGTAGTCTTGGGTGTTCGAGTCACGATAGATGGATTGTATTTTTGGTGATAAAGGGAAATCAATGGGGTATCGGTAGTATAGGAGTTCTCCAACCTTTTGTAGTTCGATGAAATGATCGGTATCTGTTGGAGGAATTGTATTGATATCGAAGGATAATGTAAGGGAGCTTGGGAACTTGAGATCGAACCGGTAGGTATATTGAATGGTTTGGCTGGAACTGGTGGGCAGAAACCCGTCGAGTAAGGAAGAAAGGGGGAAGTAGATGTAGTGGGTCGAAGCGGCAATGTTGTATTTAAGGGACGTCCCTTGAATGGCTTCCGAAGAAAGGGTAGTCAAGGAAAAGGAGGTACTTCCTCCGCCACTTAAGG
>CAKZQO010000042.1 GCA_937140905.1 uncultured Spirochaeta sp. | reverse complement strand
AGTACATCGAGCCTCGATTGGAGCAGATCGAGGGAGTAGCCTTCGCGGGTGTCAGCGGAGGACGGGACCGTGCCGTACTCGTGGAGATTCCTCTGAACCGTCTGGAAGCCTACAATTTAACCCTCACGCAAGTTTCCTCTATGCTCAAGGGACAGAACGTGCAGATCAGCGCGGGCAGTATCGATGAGGGGTCTAAAAGTTACCTGATACGTACCAGCGGGGAGTACCGGTCCATAGAGGAAATTCAAAACACGGTAGTTGCTTACAAGCCTTCTGCCAATCCAAGAGTTGATGGGGGGAGCTCGAATCTTAGGGCTATCAGATTGAGGGACATCGCCAACGTGTACGATGGGTACAAGAAGGAAACCTCCACGGTACTCATCAACGGGAAACCGGGGGTGTACATCATCGTGCAGAAACAAAGCGGAACGAACTCCGTTAGAACCGCAGACAATGTAATGAAACGTCTTCCTAGAATCAACCAATCCCTGCCAAGCGGCGTATCCGTGGAAGTGCTTCGGGACACTACCGTCATCATCCGCGACTCCCTCGCCCAGGTATCCGAGTCTGCCGTATCGGGTGGAATCCTAGCTGTGGTGATCCTTTTCGTGTTTCTCCGTAGTCTCCGCACCACCTTTATCATTGGTCTCTCCATCCCCGTGTCCATCATCATTACCCTCACTCTCATGTACTTCGCGGGTTTAACGTTGAACCTTATGACCCTTACGGGACTCGCGCTAGGGATAGGAATGCTAGTGGATAACTCCATCGTGATCCTGGAAAACATCTATCGCTACCGGGAAAAGGGAGCTAAACTAAAGCCTGCGGCCATCCTAGGGACTTCCGAGATGCTCACCGCCATCACGGCTTCGACCTTGACCACCATCGTAGTCTTCGCGCCGGTGGCCTTGTTCAAGAATCAACTAGGGATGATCGGCGAAATGCTTGCCAGCCTTTCTTTCACGATCGTAATTTCTTTGACAGCCTCCCTGTTCGTTGCTATCTTTCTCGTTCCTGTCCTAGCGAGTCATTACCTACCCATTTCATCCCGGAAGGAACAACCGTTACGGGGGATTCGAAAATGGATAGACGATCGAATGGCACGCTTCTTCGAAGGGATGGATAACGCGTACCGGGCTTCCCTCCGGTTCGTTCTTGGGCACCGGAAACTCACGATTGGGGTGATTCTAGCGTTATTCCTAGGCAGTTTAACCCTGATCCGTCTGACTGGATTTGAGTTCATTCCCACAATGAAACAGGATTTCGTGCTCCTCAATGTGGAACTACCCATTGGTACCCGACATGAAGTAACACGAACGGTACTACAGCAACTGGAAGAAATCGTAAAGCGGGAAGTGCAGGGGTACAAAGACATAGTGATTTCTGCGGGGCAGAGGAGTTTCTTCGGATTCCTAGGGGGGATCCAGGGTTATAAAGGCACCCTTCAAGTAACGTTACCCCAGTATAAAGAGCGGATAGATGATTCAGAAACCATCAAAATGAAGCTTCGAAAGCACTTCAACGATTTTCCGGGAGCAGTGTTCTCCTTTCAGGAGGGGCAGGGAGGGCCTACACGAAACCCCGTAGATATCTTGGTGAAATCCAACGACCTCCGTCAGGCAAAGGATACGGCTGACCGAATCCGTGATCTTCTGAAAAAAGAGGTACCTGAAGCAACAGAACCTACCGTCGATTTGAACGAAGGGCTTCCCCAGGTAGAAATTTTCATCAACCGGGACCGTGCATACAACCTAGGTCTCAATATCGCTACCATCGGAGCGGAGATAAGGGCCAGTATCGATGGGGTTGTTTCCTCGAAGTATCGGATCGAAGGGGATGAGTACGACATCGTGGTGATTCTAGACCCCCAGGACCGGGACACGGTACCAGACTTGAACCGCATCTTCGTGTTGAACTCACAGGGGAAACGGATCCCTCTTTCGAGTTTCGCTTCTTTGGAGCGCACGGTAGGACCGGTGAGCATCAAACGGGAAAATCAGGGACGAGTGGTGCACGTGACCGCGGGGAGCGTGCCCGGGACAGATCTGAACAAGCTGGAAGCGAAAATTCGCACCCTCATTACCGATCGAGTCCCTACTCCCGAGGGGATGATCATCGAGTTCTCCGGGGACTACGCGGATCTTCTGAAATATGGGAATAGGCTGATCATAATCCTTATTATCTCTGTGGCCCTCGTGTTTGGTGTGATGGCCAGTCAGTTCGAAAGTTTCCTCGATCCTTTCATCATCCTGTTCACGATTCCTCTCACCCTCATCGGAGTGATCCTGATCCACGTGGCGACTCACACGAACTTCAGTACCTTCACGGCCGTAGGACTCGTAACCCTCGCGGGAGTCGTGGTAAACAACGGAATCGTTCTGGTTGACTACACAAACCTGTTACGGAAACGGGGGCTTCCCATCAAGGAAGCTTGCGTGGAGGCAGGGGGAAACCGACTCCGGCCCATCCTCATGACAACCCTTACCACTGTCCTCGCCCTCCTGCCCGTGGCTTTCCGACCGAGTGAAGGAGCGGACCTTATTCAACCGATCAGTAAGACGATCTTTGGTGGACTGACCGTGAGTACGATCTTTACCCTCTTTCTCATTCCCGTGATCTATTCCATCTTCAACGAAATCTCGGAAAAGCGGGCAAAGAAACGAGCCGAGAAACGGCAGAGGATCCGGGAAACCCGAAAGATTACCATGGCCACTAAAGGCTCGGAACTCACATAGGAGGAAGGGATGAAACGGCTAGAGATCATCGGGAACCGTTCAATCGAGGAGGACCTCTTCGAACTGTTCAATAAGAACGGTGTGGTGAAGAAGTACACAAAGTTTCCCATCGCACATGGGGTAGGTTCCACTACCCCTAAGCAGGGGGATCCGATATGGCCAGAGGAAAATTTTCTCCTTATTATCTATTGTGATGAGGAGGAAGCCTCTAGAATCCGGGAAATCGTGAAAGAGCTTCGGGGCTACTTTCCCACGGAGGGGCTTCGCATGTTCGAGATGTATGCAGAGCAAACGGTCTAAGACAACCCTACCAGCTTCTAATCCACAGAAGCCAACCGACCAAAACCGGCCTGAGCTCCTCGCTCCGGCCGGCAGTTTTTCCGCCGCCTACCACGCGTTCCAGGCAGGGGCCGACGCGGTGTATTTCGGGCTAAAGGATTTTTCCGCCCGGAAGGGTGCTTTAAACTTTACGATGGATGAGGTAGCCCGGCTCAAAGCTCTTGCCGAGTCTAAGGGAAAACGGATCTACGCGGCCCTTAACACGGTGATCCGGGAACAAGAGGTCCCTGCCTTAGCTTCCGCTCTCTACGATCTCGAATCCCTCGAGGTGGATGGGGTAATCATCCAAGACTTAGGAGTCCTGTATTTAGTACGCCATTGGTTCCCCCGACTTCCCCTCCACGCATCAACCCAGATGGCCGTTCACAACAGCGCGGGCGTAGAAACGCTCAAACGTTTGGGTGTGTGTAGGTTCATCCTATCCCGGGAACTTACCCTGGAAGAACTCCGCGCAATCCGGCAGAAACATCCGGAGGTGGAACTGGAAGTATTCATCCATGGGGCTCTCTGCTACTCGATTTCCGGATTGTGTCTCGCTTCAGGCCTCTTGCTTGGCCGGTCAGGGAATCGGGGAGAATGCGCCCAGCTCTGCCGGAGTTGGTTTACATCAGAACCATCGATAGCGACTGCAGAAACCGCATCGGTTATTTCGGGGGTTATCTCTACTCATAGGAGAAAACGATTTTCCCCGGTTTCCCAGTCGAGCAATAGGTCGTCCCAACCTCTGGAAGGGTACTTTTTTTCCTGCAAGGACCTTGCCCTGGGGGAAGCCGTATTGCGTCTTCGCGAAATCGGAATCGACGCTTTCAAAATCGAAGGTCGACTCAAAGCCCCTGAATGGGTTGCTGCGGTTACTTCTTACTATCGATCTATTCTAGACAAAGATGCACGAGCAACCCAGAATCAATCAAGTCTCGCAAATCTCTTAGATTCCCATAATCCCGCAGATACTCGTAGCCCGAAAAATCAGTTAGAGCGGGCCTGCTGGATCTTTTCCCGTTCCCTTACGAAAGGGTTTCTAGCGAACGAAAAAAAATCAGTTCCCCCAAAAGAGCCCCCGACACAGTTATCAATCCTAAAAGGCTTTCCCGGGATTCTAGATCCAAGGTTTCCCGGGCATCGCGGAATACCCATCGGGAAGGTACTAGCGGTAGAAGGGAAGTATTTCTTATTGAAGCCTGAAAGGGGTCTTTCGGTGCGGGATGGCTTACAGTTCTTTCGGCCCCTATCGGGCCTCAGGACAGAAGCAGTTCCCTTCGGGATCGAACGGATCCATCCCGCTACTTCCACACCCTTTAAACCGGGATCGAAACGGAGTAAACCGATCCTCTCCTGCCAAGCAGGACAATCCGTATGGATCGAAGCTCCCGAACCACCTCCTGTCGGGAGCGACATCTACCTGATCTCCACACACGCGGATGCACTCCCTGAAGCTCCCGGGAACATTCCGCGAAAACGGATTCCCATCGAGCTATCGGTCGAACTATGTCTTGTCGCTTCTGAATCTCAAGAAGCGCCAAAACAAAATTTTTGGTTAACCATCAACTTGCATGTGGTTAACAATAGAGCGAACAGATCCACCCTACTCGAACCTCTCTTTATCTGGGAAGGGGTTGTTCCTACAGAGAAGGCTCGATCCGGTCTCGGGGTAGAGGAAGTATTTACGAAATTCCTTTCCCCGCCGGGGGATTCCCTTTTCCAATTGACCCGTGTTTCGACGACTGGATCGCTGAACGACTTGCCGGCTCAAGATTTGTTCAACAGCGATCGCCCTCCCGGAATCTTTATTCCTCCTTCGAAACTGAAAGAGATCCGTCGGGAAGTCTACCAGAAAGCGGCAGAGGCATGGATGCGTAGAAAGGAAACGTACCTCGCAGAGATCTTGGGGGATAGGTCTCTCGATGGAGGATTACACAGGGACATTGGAATGCACTCAGCTTCAGGGGCCCAACCGCCTATCCGGGTGTCCATCCCCTCTCGGTACAAGCTCTACTCTTACCCATCTGGGCTCCCGTTTGTGACAGAAGAGGATCTATCGAGCCCTGAAGCTCACCTACTTACACCAATCAACGGATCTACCCTGGATCCACTCTCTGGAACGGTGCTTCTAAAAGCCCAAACGAAAACCTTGTACCTTCCCCTCCCTCCCGTACTGTTCCATCCTGAACCATTCTGGGAAAGACTCGAACGGTTCATTCTAACTCATCTACAGGAAGAACCTGATGTGAGGATCTATCTAGGACTGAACAACATCGGACACCTTTCCTTTGCCTGTAGGTTCCAAGAAGAAGAGCGGGTACGGTTCTTTATTGATTATGGGTTATACATGGCAAACCGGTTCGCCCTACGGATGGTATGGGAACTATTACCCCGAGTAGATTTCTACTATCCCTGGATAGAGGAACCGTTCGTTGGACGCGATGTACCTCCCGATCCAAAATCAGGCCAACAGGATCACGCTTCCCTTTCGAGTGAATGTCCTGCGGGTGACTACGGAACGTTCAAGCCCCCCCTCTTCATGGGACGGGCCTGCGTGTATCGTTCCCTACCCGGGGAGAGAAGCTGCGCCTCTTGCCCCATGCCCATTACCCTGCGACAGGGGAACCGAGTTTTCATCCTTCGTTCCGCTAAGGTCGGAGGCTCTTGCCTGAACCTTCTGTTCCAAGAATCCTAAAGTCATTTGACCACCATCACCTTCCGGATCTCGTCCATATCTGGACCTATTACCCGGATGAAATAGATGCCCCGGGCAACGATCCGATTCCCCATGTTCCGGCCGTTCCACGTGTAGGTGTAAGTTCCCTTGCCTTGGGGTCCCCGATGGATCACGTACACGAGGCTCCCGTCGAGGGAGAACACCTGAACCGTTACCATCCCTGGACGGGTTACCTCATAGGTGAGGACTGCCTTTTCCCCGTTCTCCGGGTTGATCACATTGTTGTAGATAGACACTCCTCCTCGTTGCCGGATCGGTTCCTGTAGAGTGAAACTCCAGGGCACTAAGCTAGTGGGATCGTTCGGATCCGCTAACCGGGCGCAGAACAGGTTCCCCAACCGGAAGACGAAGTCAACGGTCTTTCCCGCCTTGAACTCGCTGTCGGTTCCCGGGAGCAGGAAGTTCTTCAACGCGCCCTGTGACTGGTAGGGGAACACAGCTCGAGCGTCGGGATTCCCCATGGGATTCAAACCCCGCAACCGGATAGGGAGCCAGATGCTGGGGAAGTTCCGCCTCGGATCCTCATCGCTCTTATTAAAGTACTGTTCAGGGACGTCTACGTCGTAGAACAAAGTCAAGGGCAGGTTCGTGAACGAGGGAGCCTCTATCCGGGCCTGTAGCACGATATCCCGAACCTGAAGCCTCCCTGTTCCATCGAAGGCACGAATCGTATTGGAAGACTCTTCCATCGGTTTCCCCTCTACCGCTAACCCATCAGAGGCCCAAACGGGGGTGACAACTCCGAGCCCGATATCGGTGATCCGGTGCACATCCGTGGATAGTGCGGCGTTTCCCGTCTTATCCCACACGCCTTTTGTGGGATCCCCGCTCTGCGGACCTTCGAGGGCAACCGTCGTTGTCAGAACTTCATCGGTAGAGAGAGCTCGGTCCAGGTACACCCACGCGTCATACACGCTTAAGGGATTCTCCCCCCGGGTGATCGGTTCGACTCTGGTGACGCTGAATCCATTGTTTATAACGAACTTGGAAGGGGAAAGTTCTGCCGTATTGTTTCTATCCCCAAACACAGGTTCGGAGAACTTTACGTAGACCTTGGAATCCTTCGCCGAAGCTAAGGCCAACTCGATCGTGGGGGGTGTGCGTTCGATGGCGAGGTATGGATAAGGAGTGGAAGGCAGTAGGTTTCCCGCTAGGTCAGTGAGGTACGCTTTCGTGTGATCGTAGGTGAACCAGAGCTGCGTGATCAATCCCCAGGGGTGTCCCGAGTCCTGAAGCAGTACTGTAAAGTAGGGATCATCCCGCGTGTTCACTTCGGTGAAGAGACTGTTATTTACCGTCGTATCGTAACCCGTATTGTACGTGTTCAGTAGGGGCGTGATACCTACCGCTTCGAACTGGAAGGCAAGCCTCTTGTCCAAAGCGTCGGGGTAGGACCAGGTGGAGTCCCGGATCCCGCGGGGGATGTTCGGCTGGCCAAAATGGGATCGGCTAGCGGGCCGATCCGGGTGAGCGTCGGGATCTGGGGGTCCCGTCCAGTTTTCCGTTGGATCCCACGCCAGGTCTTCCGAACTATTGTCCTGGATAAAAAACTCCATCCGGTTGATCAGATTGGTGATGGTAGTCGCCCGGCTAACGACCTCTTTGATGTCACCGGGGAGGTAAGTGGAGAAAGCGGGGGGATCGATGTCCCAATTGGCAAAGTTCGTGGCAGGCATACCCGCACCTACTGAAGCGTTAGAAGGATCCCAAGCTACTGTAGGAGTCGCCTGCACAGTAATAGTGGCCTTTATGTAAGGGTTCGCAGATGGCTCTATGGGATTTCCTGCTGCGTCTGTAATATAGGTATTAGAGAGTACTGTAATTGTTTGTCCCGCTGGATCAGAAAGGTTCGTATGGTATCCAGGCCAGTACCGCTCGGCTCCCGAAATGAAACTAAAACCCGATATATACACGGTGAGCCCGTGATCTCCTGCCGGGTTCTCTCCATTGAGAGATGCCCGGTACAGGGAGTTGGTTGCAATGTTTCCATCCCTACTTCCCGGATCGATTGTTCCCGGATATGAGAAGAAGCCTACCAAGGTCGCGACTCCACCTGTTGAGGTTAGATGTCCACCCCACTGGTTTGCCGCTCCAAAGGTAGACTGAGCCCGCACATTCACCGCTGCACTTCCGCCTGCTCCGATTTGGAACGCAGGGTCGGTTCCAATGTTTACGGGTTCGGAGTACCGGATGTGGAGGTAATTATGAGCGTCATAGGGGCGGTAGGTTAGAGGATTCCCTGTGGAATCCTCGTCATGGGGGGCTCTACCTCGTTGGACTGCTACCAATACTGGCCTACACCCATCCGCAACTCCCGTAAACCGTTGGGTGGGATTGTCGTAGCCGGGAGTAGCTGATTGTGCTTCCTGCGCGGTAGAGCGGAGCCGATTCTTGCTAGAATCTCTAAACAAAAAGAATCCTTCCAATGCAGTCGCACCTGTTCCGCCTGTTTTTACGAACCATAGATTTGGTATCTTTGTTTGATGGGCGGGAGGAACCCCTAGCCGCCCCCTGTCTGTACTGCCTGCATTTCCTGCCGAAGTACCGGTAGCGTCTGTGTTCCACCGGTCCGCATCGGCTACTTTCAGATAAAAGACAGACAAGTTTCCCTGGCCATTCGTTGACGTAGTACATTCCGGATCAATAAAAGCGCCCACAAAGGATACGCTTCCGTTATTTGTCCGTAGGTTCGTGACTGTGGCGGAGTACCCGATCACTTCATTAATCTCGTTCCTGGTGTTCTCGATCGGTTTCGAAAACTCCACCCGTATCACATTATCGTACACCGTGTAGGTGCCAGTACCCGCGCCGGGATTCCCTGGAACGAGGACAGCCCTCGTTGTATCCCAGTTCGTATTCGCGCCTACACCTGTAGAAGGGGCTGTCACGTTTTCCGCCGCCGCGATGACCCGAGTTGCCTGGCAGTAGTTCACTGTGAGGTTGTACGCCTCCGCGAAGGCGACCGCCGCATCCCCCACGTCAGACTGTATCACCAGGTTCCAGTTACCCATGTTTGCGTTCAAGGTAGTTCCGTTAGCGTAGAAGTTCTTACCCACCGTAATCGTGGAACCCACAAGGTCAGCGAATCCCGCAGCACCGTAACCGCCCACAGGTGCACTTGTCTCAGCTACTAGGTTGTATGGAGCACCCTGCAGATAGGTAGAAGGGACTGTCGATACGCTGGGATCCGCTCGTGTTCCGCCATCGGCGGTTCGGCCGGGTGCTGTGTAGGCGAACACGTTAAGGGTCACATTTGGTCCCGATCCATCATCCGAATCATCATCGTCGTTATTGTACCCAGCTCCGAATAACACCACATCCTCTACTGTGGTGAGGTTCTTTCCATTGAGATTCACCGTTCCAGCATAAAGCAGAAAGTTCCTGACTGTGATATTGGACAGGATATGTAGCGTCTGGCCTGGAACGTATACATGGAGATTGAAGTTCCCAAGGTTCTGAATGTCCGCGGTTCCTGCGTTCCACGTCATGGAAGCCACATTGTTAGTGGCATGCACGTTAGAGTTGAACCGTATGGGTTGATTGGCAGTGGTAATGTCCGATTTGATATCTACATCCCCGGTACCATTCTGCGTAAACCCCCCATTCGCCGTGATCACCCCTGTAGCGTTCTTCGTGAACAGCCCACTGTTCGTAATGGTAGCCGCCCCCGTCACCGTAAGCCCGTTGTTCACCGTCAGCACCACCCCACTGAAACTGTAGGCCCCCCCTACCGTCGCCGCCCCATTCTGCACCAGGTTCGTCCCCGTAAAACTAAACACCCCCGTGTAGTCCTCTGCCCCGTTGAACGTGGTGGTGCCCGTACCCGCAGCCTGCGTGTAACTCACCGCCGTCACGGCGTTGGTAAAGGTAACGTTATTCGCGCTACTCACCACTAGCGCCCCTAACCGGTTACTGTTCCCCACCGGCCCCGTCACACTCACGTTCCCCGTACCCGCCAACAGCGTCAGCCCCTCCGTCGAAGCAGTCGTCGGGTTCACCGTGCTCCCTAGCGTAATGTCCCCCGCACCCGCTCCCGTGGAAAACACCACGCTCTGGGTCAACGTTATGGCCGTGGCAAAGGATAGAGCCGTGTTCACCGTACTGATGTTCGCCCCCACACTATTCGCACCCGTCCCATTCTGCGTAAACCCCCCATTCGCCGTGATCACCCCTGTAGCGTTCTTCGTGAATAGCCCACTGTTCGTAATGGTAGCCGCCCCCGTCACCGTAAGCCCGTTGTTCACCGTCAGCACCACCCCACTGAAACTGTAGGCCCCCCCTACCGTCGCCGCCCCATTCTGCACCAGGTTCGTCCCCGTAAAACTAAACACCCCCGTGTAGTCCTCTGCCCCGTTGAACGTGGTGGTGCCCGTACCCGCAGCCTGCGTGTAACTCACCGCCGTCACGGCGTTGGTAAAGGTAACGTTATTCGCGCTACTCACCACTAGCGCCCCTAACCGGTTACTGTTCCCCACCGGCCCCGTCACACTCACGTTCCCCGTAGCTGAGAAAATGCGTAGTCCCTCCACCGTAGCTGTTGTCGGATTTACCGTGTTATTTATAGTAACGTTTCCCGCTCCATTCGCCTGCAGGAGCAGGTTTCCCGTAAGGGTAAGGGGACTGTTAAAGGTGATTGAGTTGCCCGCGCTCGTCACGATGTCCCCCGCGATGGAAACGGCGCTTCCCCCTCCCCCGCTGATCTGGCTGAAGGAGCCTAGGATATTGATGTCCGCCGTAACGTCGTCCGCGGCGCTCGTGGTGTCGAGGATCGCGAGAGTACCGATGTTGG
The DNA here is from genome assembly GCA_937140905.1 of uncultured Spirochaeta sp. Classification (GTDB taxonomy): domain Bacteria; phylum Spirochaetota; class Spirochaetia; order DTKZ01; family DTKZ01; genus DTKZ01. Next base: position 11,330 of record CAKZQO010000042.1, on the reverse strand, counting down.
TGATCTGCACGTTCCCCGCGGCCGATCCGTAGATACCGCTGTTTACCGCCACGTCGGTTCCCGAAACCGTCATATTGCCAGCGATGTTTACTGCGCCAGTGAACGTAACGTTTCCGCTGGTGCTGATGGAAAGCCCAGTGGGATCCACTCCTCCCCCGATGGTGCTGGAGAAGGTCACGTTCCCGGTCCCCGCGATAACGGAAAGAGAAAAGGCACCCGATACGTCCTGGTCAAAGGTGACGTTTCCGCCTCCCGCTCCCGTGCTCACCGTCACGTTTCCCGTAAGGGTAACGGAGCGGTAATATCGGACGTTCCCCGCCGCCGTGGTCACGTCCCCCGCGGTACTGAGGTTGCTTGCCAAGGTTTGACCGATGTTCACCATCGCTGCCCCCGTAGCCGTGATGTCCCCCGCAGCGGTGATCGTGGTACCTGTCGCGGAGTCGATGGACACCGTACCGGTGCTCACGTTGATAGGAGCGTTGAGGGTGACGGTGGAAGCGTTGGAAGTAACGCTCACCGTTCCGCTACCTCCAGTGACAGAGGCGTTTATGGAAACCGCGCCGCCGGTCGAGGTGATCGTGATCGCCCCATTCCCCGCGCTTAATGCGGAGTCTACCGTAACCGCTCCCGAGTGGTTGATAGTGAGGGCCGTGTTGGTGGTGGTGATCGTTGCCCCTGTGTTATCGAAACTGGTGCCCGCACTGGAGAACCCGTTGGGGACCGTGATGGTATTGTTCAAGCTTACCGTCCCGCCGTTAGTAATGGTGAGAGAGTTCCCGTTGATTGTTCCATTGGTGGTGATTCCATTTCCCGCGGGGTTTAGGGTAATGTTTCCGCTCGAGGTGGATACCGCCCCCGCCAGGGTCAAAAGACCTGCGCTCGTGACGTCCAAGCCTGAAGCTCCCGTGGAGTTGGTGGTAACGGCGCCCAGGGAAAGGGACCCTAACCCGCCGAACCAGACCCCTCCGGGGGCGTTGGTGACCGTGACGTTGGACTGCCCCGCGGGGAACTGAACCCGGTTCGTGGCCGAGCCAATGGCTCCCCCACTGGTAAGCGTGATAGTCCCTGCAGTAGAGAGTTCCGCGAACGCGTTGGTGGCGATAGCCGCCGTTATCCCGCCGGTACCCGCCATGAGGGTAAGGTTTCCCGTCCCTCCCGAGGAAAGGGCGGTGCCGCTTCCCTCGTCATCCAACACAATCCCTCCCATGCCATTATTGGCATACACGTCAATCGCCGCGGCCGGCACGGGACTCGTGACGGTTCGCAGGGTTACCGTTGCCGCCTGTTGACCGTTCTCGCCGATCACTAGGGTAGAGAAACCGGACAATAAAGCCACCTCCGCGTCCGAAAGGGAGAAGGATCCCCCCCCCGAATCACCAATCACCATGGCCCTGCTTGCGGGGGTTCCTGTGTATAGGTTTATAGTCTGCGCGCTGAGGGTAGCGGTAAGGGCTATATCGTCTGCCCGTACTGTCACGGTCTGGAACCGGGTCATGCTCCCTATCGCCTGGGTAATCGATAGGGTCTGCTGACCACAGCGGAGGGTGAGCTGCCGGGTATCTGCCAAGTCCCCGTTCACTGTGCCATTGAGGGTGATAGTGGCGCCTATCGGAACCGCGCCAGCGTTGGTAGTATCGAGGCTGATGTTGGCCGTGACCGTCACGGGGTCCTGCAAGGTAATGGCGTTCCCCGCGGTGACGATGCTGGCCCCCAAACTGATCCCGCCGGTTCCGGCGTCGAGGGTAATGGAGGCATCATCAGAGCCCGTGATCTGGGCGGAAACGGTGATGGAGCCCGCTCCCGCGGGGCTACGGATGGTCACAGGATCGGCAAAGGTCACCGCCCCGCTCACCGTAATGGCTCCCGATCCGGCTACGCTCCCAATGGTGATCAAGGTAAACCCGTTGGCCAAGGCGGCGATGTCGGTAGCGGTTAGGTCCAAGGTTCCCGCCCCCGTGTCCGCCGCTCCTCCGATGGCAATAGCCTGTGTGGTGGTGAGGGGTTGCAGAATCAACGTATTGTTTCCGCTAAAGCTTCCCGCTCCGCCGTTCAGGTCTATTTCATTCGCGGTTATGTTCACGGGGCCGTTGAAGGAGGCCGTGCTGGAAAACACGGTACTCAGGGCAGATACAACTGTCAGGCTGGTGAGGGATGGCGCTCCTACCGCGCCCGTGAAGGTAACGATGCCACCGGTTCCTCCATATAGGGTTAGTGGCTGCGCGCCTCCTAGGGTATTTTGAAAGGTGATGTTCCCGCCCGTGGGATTAACCCCCGCGTTAGTCGTGTCGATCGTGACATTGGAAGCGAGGGTCACGGCCCTCTGGAAGCTCACCGCATCCCCCGTGGTAGTGATGTTGGCGCCCAAACTCACCGCCCCCGCCCCGTTCTGAGTGATTCCGCCCCGTGCGGTGATGGGAGCGGAGATCGTGAGGAGACCCGCGTTGGTTAGGGTAATTAAGCCCCCTTCCACGCTCGATACAGAATCGGAAAGAGTCAGGGTTCCTCCCGCGGTAGTGGTGAGGGTAATGGATCCCGCGCCGCCGGATGTGGAAATGATATCCCCCCCGGCCCACACACCGGTGGTTATGTTCCCCGCGGCGGTGATATCGATCACGCCCGATGTGGTCGTAACAGGCCCGGTCGCGTCCCCTAACTGCACCGCGCTCGCTTCACTGATGTAGATGTTCCCGCCCGCGCTTGCCCGGATCGTTCCCACATCCGTAGCGATAGAAGCCCCTCCAGCGCCAATCCCCCCGCTAGCGCTCAACACCAGGAGGCTCGTGCTTACCGCTGCACCCAAAGTGCCTGCCGTTCGGGTAATGTTCCCACCCCCTCCCGTCGTGAGGGTAATGGTGGCATTGTTCGCCGCGGCAATGTTCTGCGAGATGGCGATCCCTCCCGCGGTCGCATTCAAACTAATGGAGGTCCCCGTCCCCGTGGTGGTTACCGCGTTCCCAAAGGTGATGGTGCCTCCCGCGACGATATCAATGAGACCACCGCTCGTGGATACCCCTCCTACGCCGTCCCCCAGCTGCACCGCGCTCGCTTCGCTGATGTAGATATTCCCGCCCGCACTTGCCCGGATCGTTCCCACATCCGTAGCGATAGAAGCCCCTCCCGCACCAATCCCCCCGCTAGCGCTCATCACCAGTAGGCTCGTACTCCCTGCCGGGCCCACCGTTCCTGCAGTGCGGGTAATGTTCTGTCCCGCGGTCAGGGTTAGGGTACCATTGGAAGCAGACTGGATGTCGGCGGCTATAGCTATGTTACTGGCTCCCCCGCTTGCCGTGAGGGTCACGGTTCCCGTGCCATGGGCGGAAATCGATCCATTGACGTTAATGGTTCCGTTGGAGGTAACGGTGATCGAAGCGTTGTCCTGGGTGGTGGAAAGGGTGGGACTCCCCGCGTTGAGGGTTACGGTACTGCCGCTAATGATCGTAACCGGGTCCACGAAGGCCGCGGTGTCCACGGTCACAGCGCCGGAAGTGTTCCGGCCGATGGTGATCGAAGAAAACCCATCCTGGAGGTAACCGATCTCCGCGTCGGTAAGGTCGAACTGCGCACCCGCCGCGCCGATGGAAACGAGGCGCCCTGCGCTAAACGGTTGCAACGTGAGTGTTCCCGCGCCGCTCACGTTCGCGCTAAGGGTGAGAGTATCGGCGGTTAGGATGAGGTTCCCCGTTCCCGCGGCTACAGGGTTCGAAAGGGTTAGGGAATTGGTTCCGGTGTCGATGTCCACCCCTACCGCGGTTATGCTTCCGCTCACGGTTAGGTTCGTCGTGTTCTGAAGGTACAGTCCCCCCGAAAGGGTGCTAGCACCTAGATTCGACACTGACACCACGAGGGGATTGCCGCTAGCCCCCACGCTCCCCGCTTGGGAAAAGGTGATGGTGCCCGCGCCGCCGATGCTCACGTGGGTCGCTCCCGCTACGACCGTGATGTTCCCGCCGTTGGAAAAAGTAAGGGTCTTACCGTTGCCAAGGGTAAGGGTTGTGGCCGCGATGGAAACGGGACTCGTGAGTCCTTCCAGCACGAGATTATAGGAAGTGGAACTTAGATTCGTGTTCCCACTTCCCCCAATATAGATCGTCCCCGTACCGTCGGCTGATCTTCCGATAGTGACCGTCCCTGTGCATGAGAGGTTCTGTAACTCCGTCGCTGTCAGGCTTAGGGTTCCCGCGGTTCCGTCGTTCAACGTGATGGATCGAGTGGAAGTGGAAGGGACTATGAGGATCCCGCCGTTGGCCGTTAAAGTAGTGCCAATCACCATGTCATCGGCCGTGAGAATGAGGATTCCTCCTCCCCCACTCCCCGCGGTGATCGTACCGGTCCCTGAGGTGGTAATCGTTCCCGTCCCCCCATCAAAAGAAAGAACCGGAGCGACCGCCGCGTTGGTCACCGCGCCATTGATGGTGAATCCATCCGCGTCCTGAATGTACAGGTCGCCGTTGGAGGCGATACCCCCGAGGTTTGCCACCGCCACCCGCAGAGGATCGGCAGAGGTCCCCACGGTGGTAGCGGAAGAAATCACGAGACTCCCCGTCCCCCCAATGGTGATGTCCGCGGCCGCTCCACCCGGAGAGGTGATGGCGCCGCCGGTGGCAAAGGTAAAGGTGCGGTTGTTAGCAAGGGTGAGGGTGTTCCCCGCCCCGAAGTTAAGCACCACAGAAGAGGAAGCACCCCTTAAGGTGACGTTGTAGCCTTCGGCTACCGCGTTAATGGAACCGGACCCTCCTATGGTGATTGTTCCCGTTCCCGTGGCGCGTCCAATGGTAAGGGTACCCGTGGAATCGATCCGGGTTGTCAACTCTGTGGCATCCAGACTGAATCCGACTCCCCCATTATTCAGATAGATCGCCGTTCCATCCGCGTTCGGCTGGAACACGATTCCCCCATTGGCGGTGATCACTCCTCCCGTAAGGTTCACGTCCGCCGCCGTGAGGGTAAAGGTGGAACTCCCCGCGTTGATGTTGAAACCGGAACTGAAGGTGTTGGCCCCCGTGTCGATGTCCACGGGGTTGTTGGTTGTGGAGATGGCGCCGCTCACCGTAAAGTTCGTTTGGGCTTGGAGGTATAACCCTCCGGTAAGGGTACTGGCACCTAAGTTCGAAACCAACACCACGAGGGGATTCCCGCTAGCCCCCACGCTCCCCGCCTGAGGAAAGGCGATAGTGCCAGCGCCTCCGATACTCACGTGGGTGGCCCCCGCGGTCACTGTGATGTTTCCGCCATTAGAGAAGGAAAGCGTTCTTCCTGCGGCAAGGGTAAGCGTACTGGCCGCGAAAGAAATAGGGCTCGAGGTTCCTTCGATCGTAAGGTTGTAGGTAGTACCACTCAAATTCGTGTTTCCCGACCCGCCAATGGTGATGGTGCCTGTTCCGGTCGCGCGTCCGATCGTGACGGTCCCCGTTGTCATGAGATAGCCCAACTCTGTAGCTGTAAGGTTGAAGGTACCCGCCGGATCATTCAGACCGATGGTAACCCCATCTGATGTGGGCTGTAGGGTAATCGCCCCCGCTCCGCTATTTCCCAGAGTACCCCCAAGGGCGATTTGATCCGTCGTGATGGATATGGCTGACCCCGCCGCCACGGTCACCGAGCCTGTGGTAGTGAAGGTAGCCGAGGTACTGGTAAGACCCGTGGGGGTTCCATTTGTGGATCCGATCGAGATGTCTCCGCCTCCGGCCGTCAGGGTTAGGGCCTGCGCCCCGCTTATGGCCCCTAAAGTGATGTCGTTGTTGGCGTCCGTTCCCGTGAGGGTGATGGTCCCGCTTCCGGCTCCCAACACCACGTTGTTGGGGATGGAAACACCGGCTCCCGCGGTGTTTACCGTCAAAGTACCATTCAAAGTTACCGTCGCGTCGTTGTAGGTTTGGGCTCCCCGGGTGGTTACCGCTTGCAAGGTGAGGGTCCCAACCGCGTCAGAGGTAAGACTCTGGAGGGCCTGCGTCGTACCCACCGCGCCGCTAAGGCTAACCGCTCCCGTGCAATTCAGTGTCAATGTACGGTTATTGGCCGCGTTATCCGCGTTGATGGTACTCTGGAATGCGATCCCTCCATTGGCCGTGATCGTTGTGTTCGCCCCCAGCGTTACCGCGTCCTGTGCCGTAAAGGTTCCTGTTCCCAGATTTATTGTTCCCCCGTTTAGGGCTATCCCCCCCGCTCCCGAATCCAGGGTAAGGTTCCCGTTTGCCGCGGAAGAGTTGTAAGTGTCCCGAACCTCAATCGTCCCATTGTTCTGCACCGTGAGGGAATACGTAGGCGTCATTGCGGCCGTAGCCACATAGATCGTTCCCGTGTGGGAAGCGGCCCCTACCCGGAAGGAACCCGCCGTTACTCCCGTGAAGGCCGAATTGTAGTACACGTCGGTAGCAAGGATGGTATCCGTCGGCGAAAACTCCACCGTGTATGTGGGAGTGCGCGGGGTGATGGCGAAGGTCCCCGTTCCCGCGTTGATCGTGTTCGTCCCACCTAAAGTCAATCCATCTACCGTGAAGGAAATGTTCCCGTTCACCGCGGCGGTGCTGATATCCACGTTAAGACCGAGAGAAAGGGAGGCGGCCGTGATCGAAAGCGCTCCTGCCGCCGTAGCCCCTACTGTCACATCCCCCCCGAAACTCACCGTCCCCGTTCCGTTCGCGCTGATGGTAAGGTCTTGGGCACCAGTTACCGTACCCGTGATACTGACCGAGCCGTTCGCCGTCGTGGTGAGCGTCGTAGCCGCACCCAGCGTCACGTTACCCGTGTACGTCTGAGCACCCGTCGTGGTCACACTCCGTACCGTGATCGCGTTCGCCCCCGCGTTCGTCGAAGTCACCGACACACTCGCTAGCGCCGTTCCCCCTCCAACAGCCGTCCCAAAACTCACCAACCCCGTGCCCACGCTGATCGCTAGCGTCTGTGCTCCATTAACCGTACCCGCGAAAGATACGTTCGAGTTCGTTGTAGTGAGGGTTGTGTTCGCCCCTAACACTACCGCGTCGTTATAGGTCTGGGTTCCACTTGTCGTGACCCCAGTCGTATTGATCTGCGTGTTGCCCCCCGCGTTCGTGGTAATACTCAGAAGCGCCTGCGTTCCCCCTACCACTCCCCCTAACGTCGTGGTGCCCGTGCTGTTCAACGTTAGGGTACGGTTATTAGCCGCGAGGTCCGCGTTTACCGTTCCCCCTAAGGTGATATTCCCCGCGCCCGCGCTGAGGGTCGTGTTGGCGCTTAACGTGACCGGCGTGTCCCCATCCCCTAGGCTAATATTCTGCCCCGCTCCTCCGCCCGAAGAAATCGTCCCCGCCACGCTCACGATAGAAGGAGCCGTTGCGGTTACCCCACCCGTAAAGGTAATACTGTCCGCTACATCGTTTCCCAGCGTAAGGGTGCCCGTGTTATTAAACGTCACCGCGTTCGTGATCGTCGAACTCTGTCCTCCCCCTCCCGCGTTGAATGCGAGATTCACCGCCGCCGCTGGAGTAGAGAGGGTTTGCGCCGTGAGCCCCCCATTCACCGTCGTCGTTCCCCCCGTCAACCCACTCAAATCCAGCGTCCCCGTGCCCAGATTCACTACCCCCAGCGTATTGGTCCCTGACCCGTTCAACACTAAATTGACGTTCGCTGGCCCCGGTATATCAAACAGCGTGATAGCCCCCGTCCCGCTACTCACCGTCGTGTTCGCCGTCAAGGTAATGTTTCCCGCTGTTCCTAAGTTGATCACCGCGTTCGTCGCGCTAATGGTACCTGCCAGACTCTTCGCCCCTACCGTCTTCGTGATCCCTCCCGTGCAGGTAATACTGTCCGCCGCGTCGTTTCCCAGCGTCAACGTCCCCGTGTTGTTGAACGTCACCGCGTTCGTGATCGTGGAACTCTGGCCTCCCGCCCCCGTGTTAAAGGCCACATTGAACCCCTGCGCCGCCGTGGTGAGGCTTGTGATCGTCACCCCTCCTTGGAAATCGATCGTCTGACCCGCGGTCGTGTTGGTGAGGGTTACAGAGGGAGCTGTCAAGGTGCTCTGAAAGGTCACCCCATTGGAATTGGTCACGGTTAACGCATTGGCAACCACCATAGCGGTAGTCGCCGTGAACGTTCCCGCTCCGTTTAGTTCGAGGTTATAGTAGTCGGTCGCCCCAAAATCGGTGATCGTGCCTCCCACCACGGTATATCGCACCGTTCCCTTCGCCGTGTCGTTCTTATTGGGTCGACCGGCCCCGCTAATGATGAGGGTTCCGCTATTGCTAAACGTGCCGTTGATGGTAAGGTTGTTCGCCCCAATCGTGAGGGAAGCTCCTATGTCGATGGTGAGCTGGTTGATGGACCAGTCGGTATTAGGAAGAATGGGATAATTGGGCCTCCCCCCCGGTATGATGATGTTTTCCGTGCCGTCGTTGAGGGAAGGCGCCGTTCCCCCCGCCCAGTTACTGCCCGTTGCCCAGTTCGTGTCCGTGCCGCCACTCCAGATGTACGTGGGGTTCGGATCCAGAATGGTGATGAGCTTGTCATCCACGCTATTCCACGTCGTGCCCCCGTCCACCGACATCTCCAAACGGCCTGAAGAGGGTGCGTCGGTGGCATCATTGATTTGTAAGGGAGTAGCACCCCCAATAGTAAGGGTGTTCGTCACCGCAAAATCTGTCGTGACATCGATGAGAAGGGTCTTTGAATTAGGATAGCTCACCGTGGCTGAAACCGCTCCTCCACCCGTCCCACCCACGGCGAGGGTGGGAGTGGTAACCGAGGTAAGGAACTCGGCCTGTAGGCTAGTGGGGATCCGGATCCGGATGTCGTTGGCTGCCGTAATGTTGGCTAACCCGGAATCCACGATGGTTATGACGGGAAGGTTGATGGGAGCGGCCTGGTTACTGTAATAGGTCAGGTTGGAGGCGCTAGAAATCGAGGGCGGAAGGTCCGCCTGGAAGGTAACCAAAGCGGTGGTGAAACTGGCGCTCCCGAAACTGCTGGACCCGCCCGTCCCGTCCCAGTACACGGTGATGGTAACCGTCTCCGCCACCGCGTCCGTCACGGTGAAAGTGGCAAGCCCGTCGTTGTTGGTAGCGAGGAGTTCCGTGGCAGGTGTACCGTTGTTATTAGGGTTGATTGTGGCTGACCCACTCACCGTGACGTAAAGGTTTCGCACGTAGGGAACAGGATTCCCATTGGAGTCCACGATTTGAAGGTTGAAAGAAGGGTTTGTACCCGTAAGAGCAGTTACCGAAGTAGGCGTAATGGTTACCGCGTAGGGAGCAGGGGGGGTGTACGGGGCCGCGTAGGTACGCAGGATCGTACTTCCTATAGTGAACCAGAAAACGCTGGTGTTAATGGCTATACCACCAGCGGTGTCCTCGGTAATCTGTAGGCGCCAAGTACCGTTTGTTTCAGTGCCTATGGAATAACTTGTGGCGGCTTCGACATTATTGCCGGATACGGTAGGATTGGGAGCCAGCGCATTTCCGCTTTTGTCCCATCCTAACAAGGTCTCCCCATTATCCATGTCCCAATTACGATAATCAATGTTTCCGGTAGCGTTATCGGGGACAAAGGGATAGAGATTCCACGTATTGGGAGGGGTGGTGCGATTCAGCAATGCCAATGTCCAAGCGTAAGCGAAGGCCCGTATCTCGCTAGAGCCTGTTGGTGATCCACTGTTGGAGAAAGACACGTCAAGTTGGTAGGCGTTCTTGTTTCCATTTCCCGAAGGAGCCTGCGCCACAATTTTGAAGTAGTACTTGTTACCGATTTTTTCCCCTTGGCTCGGCGAAACCCCGGCAAAATAATGCCATCCTGCTTCGGTAGTGAACGATCGTGTGTGGAGCACCGTTCCCGTTGTAGCCTCGGCTAAGTTCGCGAAAGTCAACTGTCGTGAAATAGATGAGGATATAGTGCCATTACCACCTACTAAATAATAATTCCAGGTGCCCCCCGTTCCTTCATCCGGTGAAACCCCCGTGCATCCCGGGTCGTTAATGGCGAAATAGAGGGTGGAAGTAATCGTATCGGGTACTTCATAGAACACCACCATGTAAATGTCTTGGTCGCCATTACCTGTGAGTCCGGTCGTCTGAAGAAAGTTATCCGTTTCTGCCGGAATCCGGCTCTGTGCTGACACAATGCCAACATCCCATGCGAAAAAAATAAAAATAAACAGTAGTGTGGTAATTCCCTTTCCAAGCCCAAGACGCATACCTCTCACTTTCTATCCTCCGGTTAGAAGTATACACCGTTAGAAAGAGGTTTTCCTACACTTCCTTACCCTTGTAATATTCACAGGGCTCTGAGAGCTAATTTCAGTTTTTCTACTCTTTTAGTGCCTTTAATGTCTTTTGCTTGAGGTGCCTCGAACCTAGATCATCCGAGGTCCCTTCCCGTTTAAAGGTTAGGTCTTACATCTAGTTATCGAGGGCACCCTTAGAAACCTTCCCATATCAGTAACCCTTCCACGTCTCGAAAATGCTTATCGAAAGTAATCAAGGTAGCCCCGGTTTCCATGCATTGTGCTGCGATCCAAATGTCATTGATGGGAAGCGGTCGCCCTTTTTTTCGGAGGGCATCTTTAATGAGCGAAAACCGTTCCGCCGTCTCGTAGAGAACTGGCAACACAACCGTCCTCCCTCCTTGACGCAGAAACTCTTTTAAATACTGACGGTTCTCTTTTTCCTTATTTCCCGCTTTGAATCCCGATAGAAGTTCCGCGATCACCACTACGGAAACGTATATTACCTCCGCATCTTCCAACACTTCTGCAACGGAAGCATTGCCCAAAAAAAGTTCTGTGTACGCGTTTGTGTCGATGAGGGCTTTCATTGAGGGCTCTCTCTCCAGTCTCTATCATCCACAACTTCGAACTCTTCAATGGCTTTCTGGATTCTTTCACCCTCTTCGGGAGTCCACAATCCGAGGAATTTTCGAAATCCTTTTTTATCGAAATTGGAATCAATTGCTGATGCTTCCCCTTGAAACGCGCGAGATAGAATTTCTTTTATCGTGCGATTGACGCTCTGTTTTCTCCGACGGGCCTCTTCTTTCAACCGGTTCGCTAAGGCTTCGTCCAGATTATGGATGGTTATGGATTTCATGGTACCCCCTTTATGGTTCAATTCTATGGTTCAGAATCATAATATTGAACCATATAGTTAAGGTCAAGGCATCCACTTCTACTTCTATCCCTTGTCTTTTCTCCTACAACGCCGCTAGGATCCCTCCATCCACGTAAATGATCTGTCCGTTGATAAAGTTTCCCGCGTCGCTGGCAAGTAGAAGGAGTGCCCCGATCAGTTCCTCTGGGTTTCCCCACCGTTTGGCGGGAGTGCGGCCCATGAGCCAAGCGTTGAACTCAGGATTTTCCGCTA
>CAKZQO010000041.1 GCA_937140905.1 uncultured Spirochaeta sp. | reverse complement strand
CCTTCCTGTGGCAAGGTGTACTGGAAGGGAGACCATTTCCGGAACCTGGACACTCTGATTCGTTATGCGCGGGATCAGAATCGATAAATAAATAACGTGATGGAAATTATCCTTAGAATGTAATTTCTTCTATTGACATTTATTACTATTTTTCTAATATTTTGTTATAGTATTACTAATGGAGGCACTAGGATGCACGCAATCTCTATTACCGACGGCGTTTATCGCCTGTCGGCTCACATAGAAGGTATTTTATTCGAAGGCATGTGGCCCCTTCCCCATGGAATGACCATGAACTCCTATATCGTGAAAGGAAAGGACATAGCGATTATCGACGGGGTATGCGGCTGGGATGGGGTTCCTGAGACCCTCTTTCGGCAATTCGAGGAATTGAGTCTTTCGGTACAGGATATCCGGTATGTTGTATTGAACCATATGGAGCCTGATCACACGGGGTGGCTCACTCCATTGAAAAAGGTAGTTCGAGGGTTCGAACTGGTAGCGACTCCGAAGGCCATGCGCCTCGCTAAGTCCTTTTTCGGTTTAGATAATTCTTTTTGTGAGCTGCATCCAGTGAAGTCAGGGGATCAGATCGATCTAGGGAATGGCAAGATCCTTCGGTTCGAAGAGATTCCAAATGTTCATTGGCCCGAAACTATGGCTACATTTGAAGAAAACACCCATACTCTTTTCTCCTGTGACGCCTTTGGGTCTTTTGGAAAGGTGTCAGATGAAGAGTACAGCGACGACGTGTTGGCTGAGGATCAACTCCAATTCTTCAAGGAAGAAGCTACCCGATACTATGCCAACATAGTGGCTGCCTTTTTTCTTGCCGTGCAGAAGGCGATTGAAAAGTTAAAGCCACTGGATATTCGAATTGTTGCGCCGGGACATGGGATAGTATGGAAAAAGAATCCTCAAAAGATCATTGATCTGTACAGTCGATTAGCCCAATGGTCCATATATCCCACAGAACCTGAGATCACCATCATCTGGGCTGGTAAAGAACGATCCATGGGGTCGTTCATTCAAATAGCCACCGAAGCAGTCAAACAGGCAGGATGTCGGGTCCATGTCCATAAAGTACCTAATACTCACATTTCCTACATCTTGCCCTCTGTCCTTCGATCTAGGGGTGTCATACTTGGGATCCCGTACTCGGCAGAGCCTATTCCAAGCCCTATGGTACATGTACTGGATGATCTAGGCCGAAAACGAATCCTTGGGAGAAGCTTTTTCTGGTTTCTCGGAGCGGAAAGTATAGAGCCGCAGGATCGAATCCAACTCGAAGTATCTATAGAAGGCGAGATAAATCGAATGTTCGAGAAGTATCAAATGCGCTGGATAGAAATGGATCCACAGAGACTCGGTACGGTAGGCACAAACCAATGGACCTCAAATGCCAATGTCGATCTGAATGAATACATATATCAAAATGCCCGCCATCTTGCCCAACAAGTTACGCTTAGGGAAAGAAGGCCTTTAGAAGCACTACACGCCTGATACGGGCAATGGAATCGTGAGTGTGGCACGGGTTCCGGTTCTACTCTGGATCTGAAAGGTAGCACCTAGTTGATTCACTAGGGCATCGATCAATTCCAGTCCAAAGTGCCCTACCGAAGTATCGCGGGCAGTGGAATCGAAGCCAACCCCATCGTCTTCTACCGTTAGGATCGCCCTATCTTCCTTTTTCACCAGCGATACATGGATAGTGCCTTTCCGACCATCCGGAAAGGCATGTTTATAGGCATTGGTAATTAATTCATTCAAAATCAATCCAAAAGCAGAAGCACTCCTCGAATCCAAAGAAATGGGTTCAGCTTCATAGGTAAGGTCTTGTTTCGTTCGGAAGGCAAAGGCTTCGGCTAGACTGGAACAGACCCGTTGAATAAGGCCCTTGAGAGAAACTGTCCGAGTTTCCTCAATTTGAAGGGTTTCGTACAACCCTGCCAGCACGGAAACTCGATTTCTCATGTCCAATAGAGCTTCCTTTGTTTGGGGTTCTGTTTCCTGGTTCACCTGTAGGGATGCAAGAGAAAGAATTTGATGGAAGGTGTTCTTTGTCCGGTGTCGAAGCTCCTTCAAAAGGGATCGCTGTTCTTCTTCTGATTCCTGTAAGGATTGTTCCGATCGTTTCCGTTCCACGATGTCCCACGCAAGGTCGGAAAACCTCATCGCGATCTCAACATCTTCCTCCGTATACAGGCTTGACTTGTTTCCCACCCCCAGGATAGCCACACAAAGATTATCCCGTATCACAGGTACCGTCAGTTCCCGAATCAGGTGGGGATGCCCTTCGGGGTACCCTTTTCGGTTTTCGATCGAAGGGTAGTCGTTGTGAATCACTGGTTTCATGATCCGAGCGCAATCGGCCCAGATTCCTGCTTGTTCCAGCGGATAATGGGATGGGTGCTCTTGAATCTTACAGTACTTCTCGATCGTTGAAGTAGACCAAGCGTGGAGTTGAACTGTCCGATTTCTCATTGGTGCATTCTTCAAAAAATGAAAGAATCCTAAAGGACTTCCTGTAAGATCGCATACGGTATCTATGATTTTTCGCAGGATGTCGGGAAGATCATGGGAAAACGAATGCTCTAGAAGAGCGTAACGGGAAGAATGCAGTTGCGTTTCTTTTTGGAGATTCTTTTCCACTGCCACCATTTGGGTAATATCTCGCATAATGAGAAGGGTAGAGGGCAGATCTTTGTATACTATAGGAATCGCGACCGACTCTACCCATATCACGTGTCCATCCTTGCGAAAAATCTGGAACCGTTGGGACGCGTTCGACATACTTTCCGGAGTAGCGTCCGTTTGAGACCAGATGTCTTTCAGATGGGTAGGATCGACCGTTTCTTCCACGGGAATCCCCACGACTTCCTCGGGTATCCTATACCCTAAGAGAGTGGCGCCACACTCATTGGTAAATACATATTTCCTATCCTGTACGACAAATACGGAAACAGGAACCTTTCGAATCACAGATTCATAGCACTCTTGAAGCTCTCTTAGTTTTTTTTCCGTTTCCTGTTGCCTTCGATGGGTTTTATACAACTTAAAGGCCATGCGAAGAGAAGCGAGAAGCACGGTCTCTCCCGCATTCTTTAGGATATATCCGTACGCTCCTATCTGGTATGTGCGATCTACGATCTCGGGTTCGTTATGCCCGCTCAAGAACAAGATGGGAATGTCTCGTTTTTTTAGAATTCGTATGGCCGCTTCTGTTCCATCCATTCCCTCCCCAAGATCAATGTCCATGAGGATCAAGTTTATGGATGGATCTTTTTCCGCTGCAGCAATAGCTGCCTGACCGTTTGATACAGTGAGAACTTCATACCCATGCTTTCTTAAACACGCGGCTTCCGAAAAAGCAATCAACGCTTCGTCTTCTACCAGTAAGATTTTCTTTTTTAAATCCATCAGTCAAAGGTACCACGCCTTCCACTGTTAGTATAGAGGAACATCCTGCTATACACCTACCTGAATACGAATCCTTCTGCGGCCCTCCGGATCCTTTCCTACTTCCTTCCCTCCCACTATAGGCCGAGTTTCCCCACTGGGCAATAGGAAAAGTATCTCTTTATATGGTAATGGATATCCTCTAGCGCAAAGTCCAGCAGCTAGGCTGATTCTATCCACTTCGCTAGACACCTTTAGCTCTACTTCGGTGTAGACACCGTTCTGGTAGGCAAGGGTTTCTCCATCATCCTCAATTAGAAGGAATCGGGAAGAGGCTCCAACTCGGGGAGGGAACACCCAAACGAATCGCTCAGTATCCTTCCAACCCATCCCCGTCTCGGGAACATTGCCCAAAGGGATCAAGGCGCCTTCAGGAGCCAAGAGAGGAATCCGCGCTAACGGCGCATCGAGAACAATCTCTTTCCCCCCTTCGTGGTACATCCCCGTATCAATCTCGTACCAACCGACCCCTTTCGGTAGATACACCCTTCGGTTACGAGCACCTGGCTCCAACACGGAAGCCACCAAGAGGAAGGGGCCTAATAGGAAATCGAAGGATTCCCTCCAGCATAATGGATCGTGAGGGAATTGATACACCAGGGGTCTCAGGATGGGTTCTCCCGTTCGAACAGCTTCGAAGAGCAAGGAATAGAGGTAGGGGATCAACCGATACCGGAGCCGGATGGCCTCCCGCACCATAGGAAGAACTTCCGGATGCATCCACGGCTCGTTGGAGGTACCATCCAGATGCCAGGAATGGATGGAAAAGCGGGGATGAAAGATGCCGTTCTGAACCCAACGAAGGAACAATTCCGGATCGGGTTCCTCTCCATAGAATCCGCCCACATCGTGTCCCAAGTTATAGAAACCGGAAAGGCTCAACCCCAACCCCATCGGTATGTTGTACCGGAGGGTTTCCCAAGATGTGGAGTTGTCCCCGGACCAGGTCTGAGCGTACCGCTGTACTCCCGGGCAAGCCGATCGGCTAATGAGGAAGGGGCGGGAGTTGGGAGCGTGTTCCCTCTGGGCTTCCCAAGAAGCTCGTACCATCATTAGCGTCTGAATCGCTCGTCCTACCCCGACCCGGAAGGGATTCCCGAACCCATGGCAATAAGCCCCATCGTCCCAGACTTCGTACTCGTTATTGTCGTTCCACGTACCATCGATCCCTTTTAAAAAGAGGGATTCCCGGACCCTCTGTTTCCACCATTGAAAGGTCCAGGGATGGGTAAAATCCAGGTACGACCCTTCCCCCCCCCAGAACATGCTGATCTCTGGACCGGACCCATCCTCTTTACTTAGGAATCCCTCCTCCTGGGCGATCTCTTGATAGAATGGATGGTCCGTCAATAGGCATGGTTTGATGTTCGCCACTACCCGTATCCCCGCCTCGTGAAAGGCCCTGAATAAAGCAGAA
>CAKZQO010000040.1 GCA_937140905.1 uncultured Spirochaeta sp. | reverse complement strand
CTCAGTTTCTCTAACCGATGCTCCTCATCAAAAAAACTTCTCTGGGCTGCCATTCTCCTCCCCCTCCTGCTTCCAGAGAATAGCAGAACAAATTCCGTTAGAAAATTCCCTCTTCAGAAAGAGTTTTTAGAGGTGCCCTTAAGTAATTTGCCCCATTCAATTTTTGTTCTTCCAGTAAAATACATCGAACCTCTGCAAATTGGGCATTGTACTCCATAAGAGATAAATGGAGAGGAATAGCTTTGTTCATTTGATTTATTACCCTTATTGTTCCATTTATTAAAATTATCTTCCTGTTCTTGTTGTGTAGTAATCCAGTATTGATGCCCAAAAGGGCATTTGTATAACTTTACAATTCCGCCCCATTCGATTTTCGATTGACCTGTCCAAATCATGTTAGAATTGCAACTTGGACAATCTATACCCATCAAAGTGAAAGTAAGTATAAATATGAAAAACAAAACGAAGTATATTTTTTTCATAGTAGTGCTCCCCCTTTCAGTTATTGTACAAATCAATTAAAGTAAATTATGTTCTATCTGTCAAAAAAAATGATGCTGATCTAAATTTTTCGGGCATAAAAATGGGTGGGATGTATGAATGGTCTTTTTCCGGTACAGCAGGAGGAAGTATACGGCACAGCTATGGAGAAGAGGTGCGACACAGCGTTTAAGATCCAAGTGCCTTTGGAAATGTTCAAGGAATAGATACAGTACAGGAGATCGCCACTACCTACCAGGTGCGGGCGACACTCGTAGCGTTATGGAAGAAGGAGTTAGTGAAAGGAGCAAGTGTATTTCTTAAGCAAGGGAGGAAAGGACAAAGAAGCGTAAAAGTTAGAAAGAAAGCAGGAGGAACTGTAAAAGCAGATAGGAAAACTACAGGTAGAGAATGAGTTCTTAAAAAGTACAAGCTATGGTGCAAGAGCGAGATGCCGCTATAGAACCTTAGCATCCGAGTTTAAACATTGAGGAGAAGTTATGATTGTTGGGGATTAGCCGCTTTACTGATTACCACCAACCTCAGCGCAACGTGGAGGAAGGGGACAAAAATTCTTCAGGTGATTGGGGAGATGATGAGGAATCATCCGTTACGAGTAGGGGAAGATAGCGCAGGAGGTATCGAGTTTGGAGGTTACGGATAAAAAGGGGGTGATTGAGGATTTGTCTTTCTGCAAGGTTCAGCTATGGATTGTAGAATACGGTAGATGTGGAGTTCTGTATTGCAACTTTGAGAGTTTGAATTACGAGGACATTTATCTTTCAGATTATTAGACAATGGGAGAACTGAAAGAGGGTCTGAAGCGGTCATTTTTGTTTTACAACGGACATCGATTCCATCAATCTCTAGATAAGGCTGCATGAGAGATGACAGATGGAGGGAATCTCATACTCTATCACGCAGTTTTTTGTTGACAATTGGGCTTACCTCATAACTATAGAAAACCGGCTTCCCGTCTATTTTAACATCCATGCGCTTGTAGAAACTAAAGGGCTTCTTTGCCATAGAATTTTCCCGCCAAAAAAGTAACAAAACAAGTAACACTACATTTCTGGTAAGAAATAACAAAAAGTAGTGGGCTTATATTTCATTGCAGTAAGAGGAATTATTTTTGCCCAGAGGGGGACTTGAACCCCCAAGTCCTTACGGACACTAGACCCTGAATCTAGCGTGTTTGCCAATTTCACCATCTGGGCGCTGGTTGAATACTAAACATCTCGATTCCAGTGTGTCAAGAGAAGGAAATGGAAAGCAATCCGCCGGACACCACAAAACGGAACGGTAAGGAGGGTATAAAAAAAGCGTCGCTAGAAGGGGTGGGCTTCCGGCGACGCCATCTATGTAAAGCCCGGAATCCCGGGCTGCTCGGCTTTAACCGATCGGTTCTTGTTTTAGGTCCCCTTCGCGGTGCGAGCTCGCCGCGTTAGGGACCTTGCGTACAATCGATCTTCTAATCTTCTTTCACGATCTCGATCTTGATCGTCTGGGTATCCGCGGGGACTTCTTTGGGAGGAATCTCTACCTTCAGAATCCCGTGCCGGAACACGGCTTTCACGTTCTCCCGATCGAACTTGTCCTCGGGTACATAGTACTTTTGTTCCACGATATCTTTCAGTTTCAGTCGATGCTTGAAATACCGGATGTTTTCTTCCGGGAGGAACTCACCGGCTACCTTAGCGGAAAGAACCATGTAATCACCCTTGAAGGCGAGTTGAATTTGATCTTCTTGAAATCCTGCTAAGGCAAACTCGAACACCAAAGTCTTATCCGCTTTCATGAAGACGTTCGTGGGTGGGTAGGGATACGTGGGATAGTAATCGGTATTCTCGTCCCATTTGGATTTGAGCCGTTCCCCGATTTCGTTCAGATCGAACCGATCGTGGAAGGCAGACCCTACCTTTTCGGCGGTTTCAAAGATCTCGTCCATGATGCGACCTAGATCGACTACGATTTTTTCCTGCATAGAGCACCTCTCATAGAGCGTGGTAGGGGACCGTTTAAGGCTCCCCCCTTCATCTACGATGAAGGCGGCCCATTCGGCGCCGCACCTAATTATTATGCAAGAACTATACCATAATACCTATTCTATAGTCAATTATCTCATTTTATTGTAAACAATTATCTACCTTTTTCGAACCAAGTAAGAATAATTCTTCCCCTTGAACTACATGTTGGATATTTTTGATACATGTTTCCTATACATGTAAAAATTATGGGTCAAGATAACTCAGTATCGAACCATCGTAGTTGCGTAAGCCCCTTGATACTGGTATGCTCCCTTCATCATGCGGATCCTGTATATCGGGGAAATCGTGGGGAAGGCGGGGGTGTTCTGTGTGAAAACCCTACTGCCCACATTGAGGAAAGAACGACAGATCGATTTCGTGATCGCCAACGGGGACAATGTTACGGGAGGGTACGGGTTAGGAAAGAATCATTCCATCTACCTAAAGAAGCTCGGAATCGATGTTCTTACGGGCGGAGAATGTATATATTATAAAAAAGATATGGTTGAACATATAGGGAATGTTCCCTATATCCTGCGACCAGCGAACTATCCACCGGGAAATCCGGGAAGAGGGTACGGCATCTATTCGGTGGGAGGAAACAAGCTAGCGGTGGTGAACCTACTCGGTCAATCCGGCTTCAACCGGGTGCATCTCAGTAATCCCTATAGCCTCTTGCCTCAACTGGTAAGTAGGATTCGGGAAACGACTCCCTGCATACTGGTGGACTTTCATGCCACTACCACCGCTGAGAAGTATTCCCTCTTTTTCCATGCGGATGGGATGGTATCCGCGGTGGTTGGATCCCACATGAAGGTCCTTACGGCAGACGCGCGGCTCCTGCCCAAGGGAACGGCTGTGATTTGTGGGGCAGGGAGAACGGGAAGCATACAGAGCGTGGGGGGATTGGATCCCGAGATCGAGATCCGCAAGTTCCTGACCCAAATCCCTGAACGATCTAAGGATACCTGGGATACGCTGGAATTGCAGGGCGTGGTGATCGAAATAGAGGAAACGGGGAAGGCTCGCTCCATTGAAGCGATCCGGGTTCCCTGTCGGGAGGTTCCCAATGAGAGAAATCGGGATAGTGACCAGGATTGAGGGTGATCGAGTGCTGGTAGAGTGTAAACCCAGCGCGGCCTGTCATTCCTGTAAAGGTGAATTGTGCGCGGTGAAGAATCGGAGTATTCCCGTAGAAAACATCCATCATCTGCCTGTACAGGTAGGTGACCGGGTGGAGATCTCTGTTCCTTCCACGCAGGCTCTTTCGGCAGGGTTCCAGGTCTTTGGAATCCCCCTGTTGCTTTTCGTTGCCTTCTACGTGTTCGCTGGGTATGTCTTTCCCCACGCGTCTGAGGGTACCCGCATTGGGTTGGGGATACTCGGTCTGGGGTTGGGATTCCTGGGGATGTTCTTCTGGGGTAGAAAGTCCGCTCGATTGCCCGTGATCGAGAAGCGGTTCGAAGGACCTTTTCTGGAAGATTTTATAGAGGAAGTGCCCGAAATAGAAAGCTGAAGGCACACTCGGGGTTACCAGTGGGCAGCCTCGATCCTTTCTGCTCTTGCAAAGGGTTTAAGTAGTCGAGTAACGAGTTCATACCTTGTTACAGGTAGGTTCTTTCAAGTGGCATATTCCCGTACCAGCTTATTGATGGTTTCCGCCATTTTCGAGAGGGATACCTGGTACTGGATAAACCCGTTCTCGAAGGCTACCCGGGGCATGCCGTACACAATACAGCTTTCTTCATCCTGTCCAATAGTTATGCCCCCTTCCCGATAGATGGCTCCGATTTGGGTAGCGCCGTCCTTCCCCATACCCGTCATGATCACCGCCAAAGCGCGGTTCCCATACTGCCGGGCCACGGATTCGAACAGGACATCCGCCGAGGGCCTGTGTCCATTCACCGGCGGGGTATCCAACAGATGCACGATAGCTGCCAGGGGCCTTTTTTCTACCACGATATGCCGGTTTCCGGGAGCAATGAGGATCCTTCCGGGCCGAAGGATATCCCCTTCCGATGCTTCTTTCACCTCCAATGCGCAGATTCGATCGAGACTTTTGGCGAACTCTTCTGTGAATCCAGGAGGCATGTGCTGTACCACCACAATGGGAACGGGGAAGTTCGGGTCTAGTCTTGGGAATACCTCTCGCAGGGCGTTAGGCCCACCGGTAGAGACTCCAATGGCGACAATCTCGATAGGACCCGGGGCTTTTCTGGGAATAGGGTGTTTTGACACACCTTCTTCTTTGGGCGCAGTTTGAAGCGTGGAAGGGGCAAAAGAAGTACGGCTTTGCCCTGTACCAAAGTCCTGTGTTCTCACCTGAGCAGGAGGTTGGATACCCGTTGAAGAAGGAATGGAGGTCACGCCTGGTATAACAGAAGGTTGAGTAGGTTTGCTTCGATTCTTTTTATACTTTCCTCCATACGCGCGGATCATTTCTACCAGAGCTTTCTGGACGCTTTGTAGCTCGGATCCGTTCCCGCCCGTAGGTTTTAGGATGAAATCGGAAGCTCCTAATGAGAGGGCTTCCATTGTAATGTGGGCCCCCTGTTCGGCGTGGGAAGACAGGATGATCACTGGAATCTGGATGTTTCGTCGTTGTCGTTCTCGAAGAAACTCGATCCCGTTCATTTCGGGCATTTCAAGGTCCAGGATGATCACATCCGGATCGAGTTTTTCCAATTTTGCCAGCGCGAAGGCTCCGTTCATCGCCTTTCCCACTACCTGGAAATCGGGTTCGTGCTCCACGATCCGTCCGATCAGGTTACGCATAAGGGCAGAGTCATCTACAATAAGAACGGAGATCTTTTCATCCGACACTTTTTGCTCCTTTCACTATGGTGCTGTATTCATTATAATGTATACGAAAACTTTGAATCAAACAAATTTTCTATAGATACATGCCCAATCGGTTTTAATGAACTCGAACTTCGTATTCATGCCGAAGAGGGATTCCGAATGCCCGATGAACAGGTAGGAGTGGTTACTCATAGCTTCCCAGAAACGTTCTATAGTGGCTTTCTGGGCTGCTTCATCGAAATAGATGAGAACGTTTCGACAGAAAACGACGTCGAGATTACGGAGGCCGCTATCGTTCTTCAGGTTATGGTAATCGAATCGGATGAGCTGTTTCAATTCTTCCTTAACCTGGTACCCGTTCCCCTTCCTCTCCATGTACTTTTTCAGATACTTTTCAGGGATATCCTGTACCCGGTTTTCTGGGTAGAATCCTTCTTTTCCCACCATGAGGGATTTCAAGCTTATGTCCGAAGCAACGATCTTGATTCGAAAATCCTGTGGAAGGATGTCTTTCAGCACCATGGCAATGGTGTAGGGTTCTTCGCCGGTGGAACATCCCGCGCTCCAGACCCGGATTTCCTTGTCTCCTTTGGGCGTTTTGTACTTGATGAGATCGGGAATCACGTAGTGTTCCAGGGTATCGAAATGAGCGGTATTTCGGAAGAAACGGGTTAGGTTAGTGGTGACTGCATCGAGCAGAAGTTTCAATTCTTCCGGGTCTTTTTTCAATTGTTCATAGTAGGCGGATGCGGTGGTTTGATTCACCGCTTTCAACCGTTCCCGGATCCTACTTTCCAAAATCGTGCGGTTGGTGCTGGAAAAGTGGATGCCACTGGCTTCATAGATGAGGGTACGAAACTTTTCAAACTCTAAATCATTAAGAGATTCTGACATGTACTAGTTAGAATAGGATTCCATACCATGACTGTCAAGATCGGCTTTTTCAATTGACATTTATCCTATCGGTGCGAATAATACCAGTACATGAAGAAATATATTTTCGTTACCGGAGGCGTGTGTTCGAGTCTGGGCAAGGGGATTGCCGCGGCATCCATTGGGTGTTTGTTGGAGCATCGGGGGATGCGGGTGCGAATGATCAAGATCGACCCCTACATCAACGTGGATGCGGGAACGATGAGCCCTTACCAGCATGGGGAAGTATACGTTACCGATGATGGAGCAGAAACGGATTTGGACCTGGGGAACTACGCACGGTTTACCAGTTCGCCCCTTTCAAGGGCCAATTCGATTACCACGGGTCAGATCTATCAGGAGGTAATCCAGAAGGAGAGGGAAGGAAGGTACCTCGGACGAACCGTGCAAGTGATCCCTCACATTACGGACCGCATCAAGCAACGGATCTGGGCCGTGGGGGAAGAGCCAGATGTGGATGTCACCATTGTGGAGATCGGAGGGACGGTGGGAGACATCGAGTCCATCCCCTTTTTGGAAGCCTGCCGCCAGATGATCCATGAATATGGGAAGAAAAATGTGCTGGCCGTCCATCTTACCCTGATCCCCGAGGTGTTCGGGAATGAACTGAAAACAAAGCCTACCCAACATTCGGTGAAGGAGTTGCGGGAAATTGGGATCCAACCCGACATCCTACTCTGCCGGGCGCCCCGGCCGTTGAGTGAGGACCTAAGGAGGAAGATCGCCCTATTTACCAATGTGGAGTACGAGGCCGTGATCTCCGCCCATGACATTAAAACCACCATTTACGAGATTCCCCTGATCTACCAGCAACAGAATCTGGACATCATTGCCCTTCAGAAGCTGGAGCTCCCCATCCGGGACCTCGATATGGAAGAATGGAAGCGGATCGTGCAGTCCTTTATCACTTCTACGGACATCGTTCGGATTGGGGTAGTGGGGAAGTACATAGACCTTCACGATTCGTATAAATCTGTGGACGAAGCCTTGTACCATGGGGGATTCGCCAATGGCGTGAAAGTCCAATTAACGAAGATCGACTCGGAAAAGCTGGAGAAGGTGCGGAATCTGGACGAAGCGTTCGAAGGGCTCCATGGGATCCTCGTACCAGGAGGTTTCGGGCAACGGGGCATTCTGGGTATGATCAAGGCGGCCAAATGGGCGCGGGAACACAAGGTACCGTATTTCGGGATCTGTTTGGGGTTACAGATTATGGTGATCGAGTACGCCCGTTCGGTACTGAAACTGGAGGATGCGGATTCCACGGAGTTCTCCCCCTCTTGCAAGAATCCCGTAGTGGTGCTTTTGGAAGAGCAGTTGGACGTGAAAAACTACGGGGGTACCATGCGGTTAGGTCGCTGGGACACTCAACTGAAAGCGGGTTCCAAGTTGGTGGAAATGTATGGCACCGACGTGATTCATGAACGGCATCGGCACCGGTACGAGGTATCCAACCGGTACCGACCGCTGTTGGAGGATGCAGGACTTCGGGTAGTGGGAACTACGCTCGATGGTACTCTGGTGGAGATCATGCAGTGGGAAAAGCATCCCTGGGGAATTGGCGTTCAGTTCCATCCGGAGTTTCAATCCAAACCTACCCAGGCTCATCCTTTGTTTAAAAGCTTTGTTCAGGCGTGTAAGGAATACCGGGATGCTCGATCCGGGGAACGGAGGCCAGAGCAGGAGCCGTGAAAAGGAGCGGGGTGATAATACTAGTCCTTGGGTTCTTTTTCCTATCCTGTAGCTTCGACTACCGGGAAGCACAGGTGCCGGAGGACTTGGAGGACACGATTCCGAATATCGTCCTTACGGGATTCCGGCAGACGGTAGTCTCTAAAGGGAACGTGGTATTACGGATTCAGGTGGCTAAGGCGGAAGGGTTCGAACGAAAGAAGCGAACCATATTCCAGCAGGTGCAATTTTCCGAGTTCGACGAGGAGGGCAAACTCATTACGGAGGGGAGGGCTGATACCGTAGTGTATGAGTCGGAAACCAAGAATGCTACGGTATCGGGGAAGGTGTTGATTCATTCCTTGCGGGAAGAAGGGAAGATTCTAGCGGAAACCCTTTCCTGGAATGATAAAGAACGGATCCTTACGAGCCCCGAAGGGGACAGGGTGCGATTGGAGGACGAAAAGGGATCCTGGATCGAGGGAACCGGTTTTACGGCCGACCTAAGGCGCCTATTGGTTACCTTCAGCGGTCCGGTGCGGGGTGAGTATGTGGTGGAGAAAAAGTAGAGCTTTTTTCATCACCATTCTTTTCCTGATTCATCTAGGGCCGATTCATTCTGACGTGTTCCGATTTTCCGGCGATCAGGTGAGTACCACCCTCGCGAAGGGAAAAGAGAGGACTCTCCTACGGGGGAATGCGGTGATACAATCCGACAATACCCGGATTACAGCCAAGGAAATCGAGATCTACGGAAAGGATTTTCAGTTTGCCAAGTGTTCCGGGGGAGTTACTGCTTGGGATTCGGAAAAGAAAATCCTCATTACCTGTGAGTCCCTCACCTATGATCGGGTGGAAAAGGTCATTGTGGCCTCCGGGAATGCCTATATGGAGGACCGCAAAAACGAGATGATCGTCCGGGGTGAGCGGCTGGAAAACAGGGACAAGGAAGACCTCGCGATTATCCAGATCGGAGTTCGAATCCTAAAGAAGGATCTTTCCGCTCGAGCCGAGTATGTCCGGTACAAACGGGACACGGACATACTGGAACTCTCCGGACTTCCACAGGTGTTCTGGAAGAAGGACCAGTACCGGGCGGCCCGGATCATCATGAACCTGAAAACCGATGAAATCACCCTCGCGGGCGATGTGGAAGGCTCCATCGTGTCCAAGCCGGAGAAGAAGACGGATGGAGACTAAAGATACTTCTGTGCTGAAGGTGGAGGGGCTACGAAAGACCTTCGGCAGAAAAGAGGTGGTCCGGAACGTAACCTTCACCATGGAGAGTGGAGAGATCGTCGGTTTCCTTGGATTGAATGGAGCAGGCAAGACCACGACCTTCTACATGATCGTAGGGTTCATTCGGCCTACGGGGGGTGATATCTATCTGGATGAACGATGTCTCACCTTGGAGCCGATGTACAAGCGAGCCTTGGCAGGAATCACCTACCTTCCCCAGGAAACTTCCGTGTTCACCAAGCTTTCGGTGGAAGACAATATCATGGCTATCCTCGAGACCCGCAAGGATTTGAGTAAAACGGAAAAGAAGGAACGGTTGGAACAATTACTGGAAGAGTTTGGGTTGACGGAAAAGCGAAAACAGAAGGCTATTACCCTTTCCGGAGGGGAGCGCAGAAGGACAGAGATTGCCCGCGCCCTCGCTATTCGCCCAAAGTTCCTTCTTCTGGATGAGCCCTTTGCGGGCATCGATCTGAAGACTGTGGCGGAACTGAAGCGGATCATCCTTGCCCTTGCGAAGGGAGGGGTTGGGATCCTCATCACGGATCACAATATCTACGATACCTTCGATATTACCCAGCGCGCCTTCATCATGGATAAGGGGGAAATCGCCTTTCATGGCACTCCCCGGGAACTGAGCGAAAACGAGGATGTGCGCAGGATCTTTTTAGGGGAAGACTTCCGGATGCACCGGTGAGTAGGTAACCCTATTTCATGCATCCGCCAACGTTTATCAAAACGATCAATGCTTTTTTTCTTCATAATTAAAGCAACCCGCGCCCTTGTTTCGTCTTTTATACCGGAGGTTGAAAGATGGGTGGGTTTTGGGTACAAATCGGGAGAGGAAGGGGAAACCAGCGCGGGTTGTCCCGAAGGCAGGGCGTAGGTTTCCCGCTGGGCCGCCTGTTGAGTTTCACCTATGGTATATTTGGATTCCTCGCCACCTTTTCTAGCTGCGCCCGGCCTCCCCATATCGAACCAATTTTGATCGATCCCGCCACTCTCAGGCCCCCGCAGTTGGTGGAACTCCAGGCGGGGGAAGGGAATACAGTGGAGCTCAGGTTCGATAAATGCACTTGGATCGATCTCTCTTCGATTCGGATCCAACCTTCCCTTTCGGTGCGTCGGGTGGAGGATGGTGAAACGGTTTGCCGCCTTCATCTGGAAGGGAAGGGGATTCCCGGTAAGAAGTACACGTTGGAAGCCCGGACGCGGGATGAGAAGGGTAACACCTCAGAGTTCCTCTATGGGTTCTATGGGTTCAACGACCGGGTACCACGCTTATTGATCAACGAGTTCATCACTACCCCAGCCACTACGGTGTTGACTCAGGTGGAGATCGTGGTTCTCTCCGATGGAGACATGGGGGGAGTGACGTTCTACGAAGGAACAAAGAATGTGCCCGATAAGACCTATATTTTCCCCGCTTTCGAAGTAGCAGCGGGGGACTTTATCCTTCTTCATTTCAAACCTGAAGGGACTCCCGGTGAGATCGATGAAACGACGGACAAGAAGGTGGCAACGGGAAAAGGAGCCTCTCCTACCGCGTACGATTTCTGGGCACAGGGCACAGGGAACC
>CAKZQO010000039.1 GCA_937140905.1 uncultured Spirochaeta sp. | reverse complement strand
GAATTGATTCAGAATATGGATCCGGGTATGATCCCCTTCCAAGGAGAACAATATGATTCATAGAATCGGAGATCGGGTACCTAACACGAAGGAGGCTGCTTTTGTTGCCTGGAATGCGGAAGTGTCAGGATCTGTAACTCTGGGGAAGGATGTAAGCGTATGGTTTGGCGCTTCTCTTAGAGGGGATATAGAGCCCATTACCGTAGGTGAGGGAACCAACATCCAGGATAATGCCACCCTGCATACCGATTTTAATGCTCCATGCACGGTGGGGAAGGGAGTCACCATCGGCCACAACGCGGTAATCCATGGCTGCACAGTAGAGGATGGGTGCCTCATCGGGATGGGGGCAGTAATCCTCAGCAGGGCTGTGATCGGCAGAGAGTCGGTCGTGGGAGCAGGCGCTCTAGTTACCGAGGGAAAGGTGTTTCCTCCCCGTTCCTTGATCTTGGGAAGTCCTGCCAAAGTTGTCCGTACTTTGGACGATGCAACTGTGGAAGGGATTCGAAAGAATAGTGCCCATTATATAAAACTCGCTAAAGAGGCAGCCGAGAACTATCGGGAAGTTTAGTACAACCTCTGGATAATCTTATCCACTGGCACCTCTCGTTCGATCAGGCCCAACCGTTTCAGAGTTGCTACAGAATCTCTGTACACGATGGGGTCCATATTCCCATACGGCCCTGTGGTTTCGAAGAGGGTACAGGTTTCCTTGAGGACGGATCGAAAGAACTTCCCTTTTGCCGGATCTGGTTTACCGATATAAGGGTGAGAGATCTGGTATGCTTCCTCCTGGTTCTGGATGGTATAGCGAATAGCCTTCTCGGTAGCTCGAACAAAGGCCCCCAACACCCCTCGCTTTTTCGATAGGATAGAGGTACTGGTAATGAAGGAGGCCCCCACCAGGGGAGAAAAATCTTTCACATTCCATTGCACGATCCTAGTTCCCGACTCTTTCAACTGGATTGGTTCGTTGTTAAAGAAACAAACGGCCCCATCCACCCGATCAGACAGTAAGGTAGGGATCTGGGTGTACCCGATCCGCTCGATCTTGACCTTGTCCTTCAATTGGAACCGTTCAAGGAATAGCTGTAGCCCGATCCAGCTGGTGCCGTACAGCTCCGGAGTGCCTATGGTCTTTCCTTGAAAATCCTCAGGCGTTTTTATGCGTTCCGCCTTTGCCAGGATTGTTACTGGATACTTTTGGTAGTACTGAAAAACCGCTCGCAGATCCACTCCTTTGGAAGCAGCAATGATCAACTGGTCCGAATCGGAAAGCCCTAGGTCGATCTTACCAGCCGCCAAAAGAGAAAAGATATCCATCCCGAACCCATACTCGATTTCCAATCGCAATCCTTCCTCCTTATAGAAGCCCTTTTCCATCCCTACGTAGAGAGGGGCAAACTGGATATGAGGAATGTATCCAATCGCTACCCGGACGGTTTGTTCCTGAGCTGATGCGGGGTGGGGGTAGACAAGGGAAAAGAGTCCTACCCAAAGGACTGCCGATCGAACCAGGGTGTTTATACTAGGGAATACACCTTTTCTTTGGTTCATCCAAAACTTCCTCCTTACCTAGAAAGTTTTCGCAACCGGGGCGGGGGAGTCAATAGACGTTTTCGGATCCAGTAGTAGGATAGGGAGGCTATTCCATAGTAGACCAGTCCTAGAGTGATGAGCCAAATAAGGGCTACGAACATCATCTCGATGTCAAAGTTCGCTTTAGCCCGGTTCACCAGGGCTCCCAATCCTTCATGACCGGACACGAACTCTCCCACCACTGCTCCGATCACCGACAGGGTGATGGAAATCTTTACCCCGCTGAAGATTCCCGGTAACGCGGCGGGAAATTCCATTCCGAAAAGACTCTGGAGTTTGCCAGGCTTATAGAAACGGATCAAACACTGGACCCTTTCCTCCGAATGCCGAAAAGCGGCAATGATGTTGATTAACAGAGGGAAAAAGATCACGATCACCGAAGTTACGATCCGCGGCAGGATCCCGAACCCGAACCAGAGCACCAGAAAGGGAGCTAAGGCTACCGAGGGGATCGTGTTGGCTCCGATGAAGTAGGGCATAAGCAGACGGGAAAGAAACTTGAACTTGGCGATCCCGAATCCCACAATCATGCTCAAGGCAAAAGCGATCCAGAAGCCAAGAAGGGATTCTGTCACCGTGAGTTCAAGGTCGGGGAGGATGGTGCCATTTGCGAGAGTCTCTAGGAGTTTTTTCAGTATCGCCCGGGGAGCTGGGAAGATTAAATCGGGGATATTTAAAGCGTGCTTCAGGAACTCAAGGGAAAAGAAGAGGATGACTCCTTCCAGGGGAAGAAGAAGGGTGCTCCAATGGGTTTTTATATATTGGAAGACCCGTTTTCCGGTAGGCAACAGGGATTTTGCCTTGGTCGCTTTAGTACTTAAAGAGACTGAGGGTTCGGGAGCGGGTCGTTCTGTTTCCGTTTCCCAGAGAAACTGCACTTCCCGTCGAATTGCACTATTCACTTCCTGTTGAGCTTCGGTAAGGACGAATAGACCGTTCATGGGTTTTCCATCACCAAACAGGTGTTTTTCGATCTGTTTGATATCGAGGATCCTTCCAGGCAAGGGGGAAAGCACATAGATCCGGTCGGATAGGAAGCAGGCTTCTTCCACGGAATGGGTAACGAGAAGGATCGTTGTCTTTCGGGTCGAATGGAGTTGTTTCACCAGGAGGTTTAACCGTTCCCGGGTGATGATATCGAGAGCTGAGAAAGGTTCGTCCAGAATCAACAGATCCGGTTCAGTGATAAGGGCCCGTGCAATCTCTACCCTTTTTTTCATACCGCCGGATAGCTGGTGAGGATAATAGTACTCGTATCCTTTGAGCCCTACCGAGTCTAGCACTTCTATCGCCCTCGAGGTAATGGATTCGGAAAGGGGAACCTGCTTCAACTGAAAGGGAAGTAGGACGTTTTCTAGTACATTCTTCCATTCAAGGAGAGTATCGTGCTGGAACACGAGGGAGATCCGCTCCGCATCAATCGATAGTTCTCCCCTCCAACCTCTTTGAAGACCTGAAAGGATGTTCAGGAGGGTAGTTTTCCCGCAACCTGAAGGGCCGATGAAACTGACAAACTCCCCCTTTTCAATGGAGAAGGACAATTGGGAAAGGATCTCTGTTTCACCGAAGGAAAAGGATAGATTTTTGGCCAGCAATACCGGCATCCCTCTGCAATATAGCGCCAGGCCGGGATCTGTCAAGGGCGATACATAGAAAAGAATAGCCGGGGTTGTAAAAAGCGGTCAGAATACGGTACAAGTATCTCCAGAGGGGGAACTATGCCAAAGAAGAAACCACTACCGCTAGAGGGGAAACTGTTTCGATTCGTGCCTACAGAGAAAGAGGTTCAGTCAATTCCCAAGAAGAAGCGGATTCGAATGCTATTCGAACTGTTCTTGATTCGCGAGTTCGAGAATCGCCTGTTGGAACTGAAGGATGCCGGGCTCGTACATGGCCCTGTGCATTCCAGCATTGGACAAGAAGGAGCAGCTGTAGGAGTTATGAGTGCACTGGATCCAAGGGATGCGGTGGCTTCAACTCATCGAGGACATCATCATTTTCTCGCAAAAGCGTTGGGATATTACTTAAAAGACTATGATCCGATGGCTCAACCTCCCGCAGAATTGACACGTCTCTTAGAACGAACCATGGCGGAAATCATGGGGCTTTCCCAGGGGTTCTGCAGGGGTAGAGGAGGTTCGATGCATTTGGGAGACAGAGGATGCTACTGCTATGGGACGAATGCGATCGTGGCAGGAGGAGTGCCCATGGCTACAGGACTAGGGTGGTCCTTTGCTCTGGATAAAGAGCCCCATGTGGCGGTCTCCTTTCTAGGGGATGGAGCGGTGCATCAGGGGGTGGTACATGAAGTGATGAACATGGCAAACCTTTGGAAGATCCCTGTCATCTATTTCATCGAGAACAATCTATACGCGGTGGCTACTTCTGTGAAAGAAGCTTCTGCTGTTTCCCGCTTGGCCCAGATCGGAATGGGGTATGGGCTGTCCTCTCTGGTGATCGACGGGATGGATCCCGACACCGTTGCCCTTGCGGTACAATTCGCCCGAAAAGAAGCTCTAAAGGGAGCAGGTCCCTTCTGGATCGAAGCGGAAACGTATCGGTACAGACATCATGCCCAAAGCCTCCCCGGAAGTGCCTTCGGCTACCGGGACAAGGAGGAGGAACAGAAGTGGCAGGAACGGGATCCATACCGGACTTATCCTGAGAAACTCCTACGGGAAGGAATCCTTGGGATGGAGGGGATTGACCGTTTAAAAACCCAAGCAACCCAAGTAGTACAAGAGGTAGTGGACAAGCTAGTACGAAAGCAAGGAACCTCCCTCGTGATACCGGAAGATTTGTACCCTAAGGCAGAGGAGCTAGAAATTGGCGTGCGGAGCAATGGTAAGGAACTGGAAGCTCTACCCTATAGGGAAGACCCCATGATCGAAGAAGGCGACCGTCAACCGATTCCCCAACCTGTGGATGGGGAGAATAAGACTTATGTGGATGTAATTTCTGAAGTCATAGGGAGACGGATGGAACAAGATCCCCGAGCCTTCGTGATCGGGGAAGAGGTAGGACACCTAAAGGGGGGAGCTTACATGGCTACCAAAGGCCTTTCCAAGCGGTTTCCCGGTAGGGTAATCGATACCCCCATATCGGAAGCGGGTTTTACCGGCATGTCTTTAGGGCTAGCCCTGTCTGGGAAGCGGCCTATCGTGGAAATCATGTTCCCTGATTTTGCCCTGGTGGCAGCGGATCAGCTGTTTAACCAGATTGGGAAATGCAGGTTTATGTATGGGAACCAGCACGATCTTCCCTTGATTGTTCGCACCCGAGTTAGTATCGGCACAGGATATGGGGCCCAGCATTCAATGGAACCTGCCTCTCTGTTTGCCCTGTTCGAAGGGTGGCGAATCGTGGCCCCTTCGACCCCCTTCGATTACATTGGTTTGTTTAATACCTCCTACTATAGTTTGGATCCCGTGTTGATTATCGAACATCAAGCTCTCTATCCGATGGAAGGATGGGTGCCGAAGGATCGGGATTACTGTATTCCCTTTGGGAAGGCCATTGTTCGGAAGAAAGGATCAGACATTACCGTGGTAAGTTTTTCCCGCATGGTACACCGAGTTCTTCAAGGTGCGGAACTCCTTAAGAATCAGGGGATAGAAGTAGAAGTAATCGATCTACGAACGATAGATCTCTTAAGTCTGGATTACGAGACTATTGGGAACTCCCTGAAAAGGACGGGTCGGCTCCTGATAGTGGAGGAGGGCCATCTATATGGTGGAATCGGAGGGCACATTGCCGATGAAGTGCAACGGAGATACTTCGACGATCTAGATGGAGAGATCCTCCGACTGGGAGGGAAGAACATTCCCATGCCGGTCTCTAAGCCCCTGGAAGCGTTATCCATTCCCGACGTGAAGGACATCGTGAAGCAGATCCAAGGTGCCTTGCAATAGTGGAGTAGGAGGGAACTCAGATGGAAACCTTACAGAATGCCTTCCTGGAGAAGTATGGCAAGAAAGAGTATCGGATTGTTCGGTCCCCCTTACGGATTTGTCCCCTAGGGGCTCATGTGGATCATCAACATGGATACGTAACGGGGATGGCTCTGGATGCCTCCATCTATTTCATGTATGCCCCTGATCCTGAAGGATACATCCGAGTGCAGAGTCTGGATTTTCCCGATGAGGAGTACTTTCATCTAAACCACGTACCAGACATGATACCCGGATACTGGGGGAACTACCTCCGAGGGGCGGTTCTCTCCCTCAGTCGTCAATACAAACTTCGCAAGGGTATACAGGGAGTAATCCGGGGTAAGCATCCCATCGGCGGTTTATCCTCTTCGGCCGCGGTGATTACCGCTTACCTGATGGCTTTGGCCGAAGTAAACGGAGTAACCCCTACCAAGGAGGAGCTGATCCGCCTGAGTCACTGGGTGGAAACGGATTTCATTGGGTTGAACAATGGGATCTTGGATCAGTCCGCCAATATCCTGAGCAAGGATGGCCACCTGATGGTAATGGATTGTCGTTCCGAGCAGTATGAGCTAGTTCCCAAGCATCCCCAGATGCCTCCCTATGAGATCATAGTGGTGTATTCGGGGATAAGCACCGCCTTGATGGGAACGGATTACAACAATCGGGTGGATGAGTGTAAGGTGGCCGCTTGGATTTTGCAGGAACTGGATTCTGGGAAAGTGTCCTCGTTGAAGCAGGTCCGATTACGGGATATCGACCCTGCTCTGTACGAGACTCTGAAGGATAAACTTCCGGGACGGTTTAGAAGGAGGGCCGAGCATTTCTTTACTGAAAATAAGCGGGTACTGGCGGGTGTTCGCTATTGGCGGGAAGGAGACCTTTCGAAGTTCGGGAGTCTCATGTTCCAGTCAGGGGAGAGTTCCATCCGGAACTACGAATGTGGCTGTCCGGAGTTAATTACCATTTTTGAAATTCTTGCCTCTTCCGATGGAGTGTATGGAGCCCGGTTCAGTGGAGCCGGGTATCGGGGCTGCTGTATCGGCTTAGTGGATCCTTCCCGCAAAGAAGCCGTACGGGAACGGATCCAATCGATCTATCCGGAACGTCATCCAAAGTACAAGGATGTTTTCAAGGTCTATTTTAGTAAAACCGCAGATGGTGCTCGATTCCTAACCCTGGAAGAGGTGCGACAATTCTCTGAATAGGAGCTAAGAAGAAGAAAGGTATGAAATGTGTACTTCTAGCGGCAGGATTTGCCACCCGCCTGTATCCTTTAACGCTCCATACTCCTAAACCACTTTTAGAGGTAGGTGGTAAGACGATTTTGGACAGACTGATGGAAAAACTGGAAGAAATACCCTCTCTCGACGAGGTGATTCTGGTAAGCAATGGAAAGTTTTTTTCTAATTTCATCCAGTGGGCAGCTAACTATGCTACTTCGCGAAAGATCACGGTGCTGAACGATGGTGCCATGGATAACGATCAGCGGTTAGGAGCGGTGGCGGATCTTGAGTTTGCCATTCGGGTACGGAACATTGAGGAGGATACGCTAGTACTGGCAGGCGACAATCTGTTCGATTTTTCCTTGAAGGCTTTCGTGGATTTTTTTCATTCCAAGGGAGCTGACTGCGTCACTACCCACATAGTGGAAGATCCTGAGCAATTAAAGCGAACAGGAGTTATCCTTATAAACCCTGAAGGCAAAGTACTAGAGTTCGAAGAGAAACCGAAGCATCCTAAAAGCACCTTGGCGGTTCCTCCTATCTATCTATATCGCCAGGATACCCTTCCCCTCTTTAAAACCTACCTGGAAGAGGGCAACAACCCTGACGCGCCAGGTAACTTCATCCCCTGGCTCCTTCAAAGAAAAGAGGTGTACGCATACTTCTTCCAGGGGAAACGGTATGACATTGGTACGCCTGCTAGCCTAGAGGAAGCCCGACGAGCGTTCGGTTTCGAAAGGAATTGACAGGAGGTAGGAAAATGGATAGTGTATGGATACAGTGGGCGACTAGCTCAGTTGGATAGAGTACAAGCCTCCGGAGCTTGGGGTCGTGGGTTCGAATCCCGCGTCGCCCATACGTAATTATAGAGAGTGTAAGGAGTTACGAAAAGAAGAGAAACCCATAGCTGACATGAGAAACCCGCTGTCAGATAAACTGTCAGACTAAAATTGTGGGGGTTCATATGTCAGCGCCGTACTCTCTCTACAAGAGGAAAAACGGGATCTATTACGTGCAATTCTGGGATAACGAACTACAGAAGTACGGCAAAGCACGTAGTACCCGTTGCACTAACTACTACCAGGCGGTATCCAGGGTAAAGGAGATGCTCTTACACCCTGGGAATGTACCATCTTTCGCTACTGAGCTGATCCAGAAGGTACGGGGACACAAACGCAATACCGATGACAAAGAAATGATTCTGGTTGCGTTAACTACCGCCTTGGAATGGACGTTGAAACAGGAGGAACCCTTCCGTGAACAGGTGGCTAAAATCCTGGCTGAATCCGTTACCAGGTTGGCCAAGGAACGGGGAATCCGGTTCATTGACTACCTACTGGAATTCTGGGACTGGGAACGTTCCCCGTACGTAAAACGGAAGCTGAGCGAAGGGCACCGCATAGGGGAGGCATACGTCAACCTTCAGTACCGAATGGTGAAGCGTTACGCGGTTCCCTTCTTTGGCGACAAAACCATCCAAGAGATTACCCCGAAACTGCTGGAAGACTTCAAAACATTCCTACTTGAACAGGGGCACCAGTACGCATACCTGGGAGAGAGGCTGAACAAACAAACGGCGAACCGCGTACTACAGGCGGTGGGAGTTGCTCTGAGAGAAGCGGAACGGTTGGAACTGATCCCCTCAAACCCGATGAAAAAGGTATCCAAGCTTTCGGAAGCACCGAAGACGCGGGGTATCTTTTCCAGTGAGGAGATACGGGCACTGTTTAGGGATTCCTCCTCATGGAGGGATTATCGATCTTACGTTGCATGCCTACTAAGTGCCGTTACCGGTATGAGGTCAGGGGAAGTGTTAGGGCTTCAAAAAGAATCCGTATTCCCTACCCATGTACTGGTTCAGCATTCCTGGGATCGGCTAACAAACAAACTGAAAAGCACTAAGACAGGAAAGGTGAGGGAAGCGCCGATCCCTCCGCACGTGTACCAGCACCTTAAACGGCTGATGGATTCCGATCCCTGGGGAGAAGACCATCCTTTCGTGTTCTATAGCGCCGTTGCCGATAAGCCGGTGGATCACAAGGTAGTGGAGAAGGATTTCAACCTTGCCCTTCGAATGATCGGGATCACGGAGGAAGACCAAGACAGGCGCCGGCTATGCTTTCATTCCTTCCGGCATACGTTCAACAGTTTACTACTGAGCGAACTATCGGCAGAGAAAACCCGACTGATCGTAGGGCATAGCACCGCCGAAATGACAGAACATTACACCCACTTAACGGCGGAGGACAGGGGAAAGGTCATCGATTTTACACAACGGTTGATTGCGGGGTAAGAACCCGATCCCCCTTGAATAGGTATAGGGGGGAAACCTTGACGCACCGGCACCGATGGGGTACATTTGAGATGAGGGGGAACCCTCACCGCCGCGATTGTCCTTCCATCGCGCACAGGGGTACCAGAAGCCGCCTAACTGGTACCCCTTCTTTTTTGCCCATAAAACCCCCTAAAACTCAAACGTAGAAGCCCTTAGAACGCGTTTTCCGAAGGGGGGCAGTATCCGAACACCCCCCGTGTTTCTGTACCCCTTTTTTACCCCTGTTTTTAAGGGAGTAAGGTACCCCTTTTACAGGGAACCATGGACGGTGTTTTCCCTGGGCACCGGAGGGGTAGGACGACTTAACAGGATACAAGGGGTACCCTTTCCCCCCTACCGGTAGTGAAGCGAAGGGACTTTTCCCCTGGGAACCGATAGCACCCCTGGAACCTGGATCATCGAACCTAAGGGTACCAACACCCCCACTACACCTTAAAAACCGTATCCAGGGTGGAACTTTTACCACTTTTACCGATGGATAGGGGTACTGGTAAAAGTTGCCGGCTCACTAATTCTTTATATTGCAAGGAATTATTATAGACTTTTACCACTTTTACCACTTTTACCGGTGATGAGTAAAACTTCCTGGTAAAAGTTGGCCGGTTCCATAGGCTGTTAAGTGTTCAAAAAATGTTCAAAAATTGAACAAATTTCAAAAAGTGAAATCAGTATGCGAGTGGTTGGGGTGCACGAACCCCACTCGCGCTTTTAGAACTGTCACAGTACCTTGGAACGGGGGAAGGGCGGGCGGTTTTCCAGCACGGTAACACGTAATTTTGCATGCTATTTTACATGTTCCTGCAATTCATTGTACCAATTAAAAATACCCAGTTTTACTTGATTGTATCTGAAATTACGGCATGCTACAATAATTCGTGACGCTGCAAAGCGTTAGATATCATTGAAGGAGGTACTCCACATGGGAGGGGAACGAAGATACATGACCGCACGGGAGGCGGCGGCCTACCTTAGGCTTTCCATAAGCACTATTCATAAGTTGTCGGCCGGGGGGGGTATCCCGGTATACCGTGTGGGAGCAAAGCTTCTTTTCGCAACCGATGAACTAGATGGTTGGTTAGAAAAGGGGAGACGGCGCACTGCTGATGAGTTGTCGGCTGAGGCAACCGATCGACTCGCTGGGTAAGGAGGCTGGCATGGAAGGGCAAAACGTACCCCTTAACCAGGGGCAAGCGGCTGGCGGGGATGCTCGGATCGTACCCTTTAGTACCGGATCACGGCCGATTGCTGACTTAAGCGATCGGGAATTACGTATAGAAAAGTTAAAAACTCAATACGGCGTTGACAGGGGGAGAAACAACCCGTTCAGTGCGCTGAAGGTTTGGGATGCTGATGCGTTGGCCAAGGCTGACTTCCCCGATCCCGAATGGATTGTGGATGGAGCGATCCCTACGGGGCTAACTGTACTTGCCGGGCAGTTTAAGGCGGGAAAAAGTTTCTTGGCTTTACAATTGGCGCATGTGGTTAGTAGGGGCGGTTTGTTCCTTGGAGAACTGCCTACAAAAAAATCACCTGTACTTTACTTCGCTCTTGAAGATACCCCCCGCCGCATAAAGAACAGGATGGTGAAGGCGGGGCTAACCCCTACGCCGGACTTGAGGTTCATCTTTTCAAAAAAGAACGTCGATCTTGCAAGGCTGATTGTTGGCGCGGTCGATCAATGGGGGGCGGGGCTTGTGGTAGTTGACACCATGATTTTGGGGCTTGGCGATCTCGAAGCAGATACGAATGATTATTCAAATATGTATGATCGTCTGTCGTCGCTGAAAAGTCTCGCTGATCAACTGGGGATAGGTATTGTTCTTGTTCACCATCTAAGAAAGGGTATGCCGGGCGGTGAAGGGGATCCATTCGAGAGAATCCTTGGAAGCGTGGGAATCTCTGGCGTTGCCGATTCTCTAATTCTCCTACAAAGGGGCAGGATGTCACGGGAGGGGGTGCTGAGCGTCACCGGGCGGGACTTTGAGGAACGCGAATGGGCTGTAAACTTTGATTCAGGCAGTTGCCTATGGTCAATAACTGGCGAAGCTGAGGAGGTCAGGTTAACCGCGGAACGGCGGGAGGTGCTAGAAACCTTGAAAGAAGCAAAAGGGAAGGAACTTTCCACAGGTGTAATCGCCAAAACATTGGGTAAAAAGGATGCTGTGGTATGCAAGCTTCTCAAAGCGTTAAAACAAGAGGGGTATATCACAAGCACAAGGTATGGATATTGGAAACTGAACACAGCCGGCAGTGAGGAGGAGGAGATTGTTTTATGAGATTGTTAATCGGTTTAGTAGTCAATCTGGAAGCCGTGGGCGCTAAAATTACGTACCAGAACGGACAAGTGAAAATAGTCGGTAACGTTCCGGGGGAACTGCTTCGAATTGCAAGGGACAACCGCGACTTACTCACCCGGTACTACCGGCTGAGAGAAAAGGCGCTGAACTTGCAGAAGGCGATCGATCCGGAGGATGAGGCGCTGTTACCGCCGGATCATGAACGGCTGGAAATGCTTGAACTGTTCAAGAAGTTCGTGGAGGAGGCGGAGAGGCTGGAAACTCACCCCCTCCGGTTGCCGGTAGAGAAGGGGGAACGGAAGGGAGGGGCGGCGGCATGATCGGTACGGTAGGCGAGCTTGTATTCCTGGTTGAAAGAGTACATGGGGGAAGTTTCGCGATCGTTGACGGTTCGTCAATTGTGTTTGTTAACAGAAAACTTCCCGATCCCCTGGATGCGCTTCTAAAGGCTAACAGGTTCGAGTTGTGGTCGTACTTAAAAACTCGACAGTACTTGAACGCGGTCGCCAAGGATGAAACCTTCCGGAAGGACTACTGGTTGGCGCACAAGATGGTAAAGGAACGGTTGCAAAGAAGGCTGGAACGGTTAGGGAAAACTCTACTTCGGGGTGGGGAATCAATTCAGGCATTAAAACCCTCCCGTGTCGGAGGGTAAGAAACTCCCCGCAAGGACGCGGGGCACAATTAGGAGGTGCCTTGTATGGGCACTGATAAAGTGGTTTTAGGGGTTGCACCCCGATCTGTAGGGCTGGGTATCCTAAAAGCGGTATCCAGGCGAACGTTGGAACAGGCGCGGGAGGCGGGCGCTGATGCCGAAACCCTCCGACTGCTTCAGGGCGGTTCCGAACCGCACGGATCGGCACGAAAGGGTGGGGTGGTTCGATCACCGGCCGATGAAAAGGCGCGGGATCGACTCATGGCGCTGGATGCAAGCGGGGAACTGTACCGGTGCGCGGTGAACCTTTGCCATCGGACGGGGAAACCGTTGGCTGAGGTTGCCGATGGTGTTACTGCCGGCTTTGGGGTTGGTACGCTCATCGCGCGGGGGTATTTTTCGGGGGTTCCGGTGGACACGATTTCGGCGGCTGAAAAGGCGCTGATCGAAAGCGTGGGTATGCCCACTTGGAACTTTAAGGTGTACAAGAACCTGGGGTACCGCCTACTGAGCGGGGATCTTCCGGGGCTTCGGTAAACAGGGAGGGGGACTATGGCTAAGAGTGAAAAACTTCAGCGGCGATTGGAAGAATTAAACCAACGGGAAAAGGAATTGATCCAGGAAACTAAAAATCTGGAATCGCGATTAACGGACGCGCAAACCGAAGGAACTTCGGACGTCAAGCCGATCGTTCGTTCGTTGGCGGAAGCCCGGATTGAACTTGAATCGATCCCGAACGCGCGGCGAAAAACCCTTGAGGCTTTGCGCGATGCGCGACTTGCCGAAGAGGAGGAATCGTTCCGGGCGAAAGAGAAGGAGCTTCAAAAAAAGCTGGATGCGATCCGCGCGGAACTCGAACGGTTGGGCGGTGTAGTCAAGGCTTCGGAGGAAAGAATCTCTTCCCTTTGTGAAGGTATAGCCTTTGCGTCAAGGGGCATAGATCACTTCCTTGGACTTTCGAACCATTTAAGCACGGGCTGGACGCAAATATTCGAGGTACTTAAATCAGGCGCGCTTCAATACCTACGCACGCAACACGATGCCCGAACCAGGCTGATTCACGAAGAAATTTCCATGCTCATGGGTTCCATCAGGGGGTAGGGCATGATCACCTATTCACTACCGGTACCGGTTCAGGTACACGCGCGAACACCAGGGGCACCTAAGGAACCGAACCAGAAGGCGCGAACCATTGAGGTCATCGAGGAGGACGGTTCACCGGCGCACCTTACCGCTGAGGAGGAGGAACTTCTTGCGCTGATCCTCTTGGCAACCGAATGAAGGAGGTACCCCATGATCCTATACACGGTGGATCACCTTCTACACAAGTTTCAGGTACCAGAGGCGCTATCGTTACAGGTGGAGGGGCTTACCCTCCGCCTTCCTCACAAGAGGTCAGGGAGGCTGATTTTCGTATCGGAAAGCGACTTCCTCAAAACCCTAAGGTACTGTAAGAAAAGCCGTAAACAGAATGGGGTTGTGCGCCGCGAACCCCTCATGAACTGATTGACTCACAGATTTTATGTTCGAAAATCGAACATGTAGGGAAGGGTTCACCCCTTCCCTTTTTTGTTACCAGGTGATGCGAATCACCCTTTCGATGGGAAGCTCTAAGGCACGACAGATGCGTACGATCACGTCAAGGCTTACCGGCTGATCATGACTGATCCGTACGATCGTTGCCGATGAGCACCGGATCATCTTTCGTAGGTCGGATAACCGCATACCCCTTTTCACAAGCTCAATCCGTAAGGGTTCAAACGAGATTCCCATGTCATGAGGATACAATAGTTTTCTGTCGGTGTAAAACAGATTTTCGTTGACAGCTTCAGGAATCCGGGGGTACACTTTCAGGGAACTAAAACATTATTTCATGGAGGTAAACAATGTATGGAGTAAAAACGGCTTCCAGGAAGGCGACTGCCGGCGGTGGGATCGAAGTTTTTCGGTACAACATGTATGCAGACGACTTTTCCCGTATCCGCGGTAAGGTGGTTATCTGGCAAACATTTGCATTCATCGTAGGCAGGGAGATTGACAATGATTCCATAACCGTTACCCCCCTATTGAACCCCTACGATTCAGGGGAACGGATCGGTGAAGTTTCCCTTCACGGGGAGACGGTGATAGTGATGAGCGTCAAGCGCGCGAAGGAACTACTGGCACCCTTCCTACAGGCGGTCAAGGAGGCGTAGGGGGGCGAACTTAGGGAATGAAATAGACTTCCCCCCTGGGCACCGGCCTACCCCTCCCCCCGTGGAGGGGTTTTTTTATGCGGTGAAGGGTTCCCCTGGGGAACTTTTACCGAACTTTTCCTACATTTGCGGTAAAAGTGGTAAAAGTGGTAAAACTTCGATTTATTTCTATATAATACAAGGAGTTATACTTTTACCGCACAGAGAGGGTACCGGTAAAAGTGGTAAAAGTTACCGGTAGGCACCTACACAGGCGCTTTCCCTTGAACACGAAACAAACTTTTACCATGGAATCTGTATACTCACGGTAAAACTGGTAAAAGTGGTAAAAGTTGCTTCTAATTCCTTACAGTATATGGACTTACATTTTTACCGCTTCCTTAGGTGAAAAGTAAAAGTGGTAAAAGTTACCCCGTGGGTGGTGAAAACTCCCTTCCTGGATCACCGGCCTACCCCTCCCTGTTAACAGGCTGTTAACAGGACAGGGGGGGGATTCCCTTCCCTGGGCTTCCCGGAGGGGGAGGGTAGTTAACAGGGTACCGGCTGGAAGGCGGTTTCCCTTACAGATAAACTGTCAGATAGATTGTCAGATGAAGGTTGCTTAATTTGATATAACGATGTATAACGATATGTAATGATTTCTATAGATGTTGCTCATGTACAGCATGGTGTAATTCTTTACAACGTAATGACTTACCCTCCGGAGCTTGGGGTCGTGGGTTCGAATCCCGCGTCGCCCATCGTTATTCCAAAGAAAGGTATTTTACTACCTTCTGTACCCTCCGCTCGATCAAATAATAGAGGGCTTGGGGGTATTCTTTTTTTTTGATCAGTTCCTTGAATTTAGCAAGTACTCCCTCTGAAAGAGCCTCTAGAGATTCGTAGCCTTCCAGAGAGAAGGTGTCCAAGAACTTGAATAAAGATCGAAGGGCGGCAATTTCGGCCTGGATGAGGCTAGAGTTTTCCTGCAACACATAGTTGGTGATTTCGTGCTTTTGTTCATAACAACGATAGATTTCAAGGAGCGTTTTCAAGTCTTCCTGTATTTCTTCCAGTTCCATTTTCAGGATCGAAAGAAACTTACTTGCTTTTGCCTTCATGGGGACCTCCTTCTGAACCCCTCATTGTCCCTTCCCCTATTGATTGTACGCTCAGATGATCTATTTTACAATGTTTTTTCTGTTTGCATTTTTCAGGAAAAGGGAGTATATTTAGTGATAGGGAAGGAGGTCGGAATGACT
>CAKZQO010000038.1 GCA_937140905.1 uncultured Spirochaeta sp. | reverse complement strand
CCCTTCACCTGAACTTGATCTAGCTCGATAAACACGTACTGATTTGTCGTGGATTCCACCTCATCCCGGATGTAGTCCGATACCACCACCGGAACTTTGTAGATCCGGGTCAGCCCTTCCAGCCGGGAAGCGGAGTTCACGTTGTCCCCGATCACCGTATTGACCATCCGTTCGTAGGATCCAATGGTACCGTAGAAAACCTCTCCCCCATCGATCCCCACCCCTACTTCCAGGAGTACTGCTCGATACACTCGTTCTTCCGCTTCGGTAAGAGCCCCCCTCCTCTTCACGATCTCTTCCCTCCGTTTGGTCATCTCCTGACGGAGAGAGGAGGCAACTTCCTGAATCTTGAAGGCCGCTTGAACGGCCTGGAGACTCTTTCGTTCCGACTCCAGGAGTCCGAATACCGCCAGTAGAGCGTCTCCAATGATGGATCCAATATCGCCGTTGAACTGGTGGATGTAACGAATAGCTCGATCGTAATGGAGGTTCAGGAGCTTGATGATATCGGTGCCCAAAGTCTCCGTCATGAAAGTGAACCCTTTGATGTCGGTGAACAGGATAGCCAGTTCCTTCTTGGACCCTTCCAGTCGAATTTCTCGCTCTTTATAAGCCCGTTGGGCCGTATCCCGAGCAACGAACTTCTTGAAAATCGTCAATAGGTTATCGATCGTGTTGGATAGGGAATTGAAGGCTACTCCGAGGAAGGAAACATCATCGTTAGGGGCTCCTTCCAGGTTCAATAGAGAGATTCGCTGTTCCTTTTGCATCGCCATGATCTCTTTAGTAAAGAGACTCACGAACCGCAGGATAAACTTTAGGAGAAAGACCCCCACCAACACGCAGATGAGAGTTATGGCCACGATCAACCCCGCGATGTTCCAGAAGATCCTGCGAGAATCGGCTGCAAACTCGTTCAGTTCTTCCGCTCGAACGAGGTACAGATCCCACTTGGGATTGTACTTGTACACCCCAAAGTACTCTTCTCCCCCATACTGAAAACTAATCGTGCCTTCGGTTATCTGCTTTTCCTTGTTCTGAATCAGGTTCTGTAGAACCGCGCTGTCGGGAAACCTGTCCCATTTAGGTTGCCTGGAGGCCATCACGGTAATTTCACCGTTGGTTTTTACTCCCAGATAGAGGGATTTTTGCCCTTTCAGATCCTTCTCCGCGTTCTTCTCCATGGCAGAGACCGCGCCCAATAGATCCTGATTGAAGAAGTAGATATCGTACTGGTTGGTGGCAAAGATATAGTTGTCCTTCAGATCCTTCACCAACAGTTCGTTCATCAACTTTACCAGTTCACCCCGATTCAACATGAGGTTGATGTAGTTGGTAATAAAGTTGGAAAGGAGAAGGAAAATGGAAAACAGAGAGAGGATCTTTACGGTAAGGGGAACCACCCGTACCCCACTTACCTTGATGCCCAAGACGCTATCGACCCATCTAGACATACTACCCACCTTCTACCTGTGAATTGTATCGCTACTTTATTAAATATTAATTGATGGTTCGGTGGGTACAGTTTTAAGAAAAGCTTCTGTGGTGTTATACTTCCCGAACGTCTATCAATTCCTGGAGGAAGGGCAAAATAGAGTTCTTCAATTCTTCCTGGGGCACCCCTTCTACTTTGATGAGAAGATACGCGGTAGATACATCCTCCCCCGGAAAGGTGCCAATAGAGATAATGTTTCCTCCCTTTTCAGCTATAACCCCTGTGATCTTTGCCAATTGTCCTGGCACTTCTGGCATCAAAGCGGTAATGCGAACCCCCTTCTTCCTTGTGCCGAACAAGTCGATGAACAACCGAAAGATGTCCGATTCCGTTACGATCCCCACTAATATATCGTCCCGCAACACGGGGAGACCCCCGATATCGTTATCCGCCATGATGTGGGCAGCATCCTCGATGAGGGTATTTTCCTGGATCGCGACCACATCTTTCGTCATCACTTCCTTTACAGGAAGTTTAGAAAGGAGGGCGCTCATCTCGAACACGCTCAGGGTAGTAGCAGGAGAAGGACTAGCGTAGAGAAGATCTTTTTCGGTAACAATGCCAATCAGCTTGTTGTGTTTGTCTAGCACAGGAAGGTGATGGATCTTCTCCCTTCGCATGATGGACTGAGCATCCGTAACAGTGGTTTCCGGTTTAACGGTAATAGGATTGTGAGTCATGATATGTTTAATGA
This sequence comes from uncultured Spirochaeta sp., assembly GCA_937140905.1. GTDB lineage: Bacteria > Spirochaetota > Spirochaetia > DTKZ01 > DTKZ01 > DTKZ01. The sequence goes on along the minus strand of CAKZQO010000038.1, from coordinate 13,326 downwards.
ACATCTCACTCCCCCTTTAGAAAATGTAGTCTCTTGGAAGGAAAAAATCAAATTGTCATCCGAGGATGGCAGCCTCCTTTATCCGCCCAAATAGGCTTTCTTCACCGCTTCGTTTTTCTGGAGTTCCGAAGCGGTTCCGGAATAGACGATGTTCCCTGTCTCGAACACATACCCCCTATGGGCGATTTCCAGTGCGCGATACGCGTTCTGCTCTACCAGTAGGATCGTTTTCCCTTGTCGATTGATTTCACGGAGGATTCGGAAAATTTCATCCACCAGAACTGGAGCCAACCCCATCGAAGGCTCATCCAGGAGCATCACTTCGCCTTTCGTCATAAGGGCACGGGCAACGGCCAGCATCTGCTGTTCTCCTCCCGAAAGCGTACCCGCAGATTGTTTGCTTCGTTCTTTCAGGCGGGGGAAGATAGTGAACACCTGCTCGAAATCCTTCTCGATTTCGGAGCGGTCCTTCCGGGTATACGTGGCCAGCATGAGGTTTTCCCATACCGTAAGGTTCGTAAAGATCCCCCTTCCCTCTGGCACATGATTGATTCCTAGCTCAACAATCTTATGGGGAGGAAGGTCGGTGATATCCTGCCCCTGGTACAAGACTTTCCCTCGTTGAGGTTTCAACAAACCAGAGATGGTCCTGAGGGTAGTACTCTTTCCTGCACCATTGGCACCAATAAGGGTAACGATCTCCCCCTTTTCTACGGTGAAACTGATTCCCTTTACTGCTCGGATGGCTCCGTAGGATACCTCTAGGTCCTTTACTTCCAGCATGCTCATTGCAGTGCTCCCTCCCCCAGATAGGCTTCGATGACCTTTGGGTTGTTCTTGATCTCTTCCGGGGGACCTACGGCAATGGTCTTGCCAAAGTCAAGAACGTGGATCCGTTCGGCAATCCCCATCACGACAGGCATCTGATGCTCGATGAGAAGAATGGAAAGACGGAACTCCTCGGCGATCTTTTTAATCAAATGCATTAGTTCGAGGGCCTCCGCGTTGTTCATCCCAGCGGCTGGTTCGTCCAAAAGAAGGAGTTTCGGTTCCGTGGCAAGGGCTCGAGCAATCTCCAGTCTACGCTGCTGTCCATACGGAAGACTTCCAGCTGGTTGGTGCACCTTTGAATCCAGATGGAAGATCGAAAGGTATTCCAGAGCTTTTTCTTCCACTTCATGTTCTTCCCGCTGGAAAGAGGGAAACCTTCCCACCGCTGCGGTAATTCCATACTGCATCCGGTAATGACGGGCAATGGTCACATTCTCCAGCACCGTCATGTTATTGAAGAGCCGAATATTCTGGAAGGTGCGAACGATCCCCTTTGAAGTAATCACATGGGGAGGAAGTCCAGTAATTTCTTCATCCTGGAAGAAGATCTTCCCCATGGTTGGTTTGTAGAAACCTGTTACCAGATTAAACACCGTGGTTTTCCCGGCACCATTGGGACCGATCAATCCAATGATTTGACGAGGACCAATTTCAATGTTGAAATCATCCACCGCCTTCAGTCCACCGAAGTAGTGGGTCAGATTAATGATTTTGAGCAGCATAGATTTTTCTCTCTCGTTCGGGGAGAAGGAACGGGAACTCTCGTTGCCCCATCAATCCTCCCGGTCGTTTTAGCATTAAAATTACGAGTAAAACTCCATACAGCACCATTCGTAGCTCCCCGATCGGCCGTAAGAACTCCGAAAGTCCCGTAAGAGCTACGGCCGCCACGATGGTGCCCGAAATACTGCCCATCCCTCCCAGGTACACGATAATGAGGTACTCGACCGAGTTCATGAACCCTCCCATCGTTGGATGGAGTAGCTGGATGAAATGCGCCAACAAAGCTCCTCCAATCCCTGCGAAGGTGGAACCCAGAACAAAGGCCATAACCTTGTACTTGGTGATGGGGATTCCCATCATGTGCGCAGCTACTTCGTTTTCCCGGATGGCGATGCAGGCCCTTCCATGACGGGAAAAGACAAAGTTCCGAATGAACAATACGGTAAACAGAGTAAAGAGAAAAATGATAGTGAAATTCGATAACGGGGGTATCCCTAAAAGGCCTCTCGGTCCTCCTATGTCCAGTTCCCAGTTACCAATCTTCTTTTTGAAGGTGATGAAATTGAACACAACCCGGATGATTTCACCAAACCCGATAGTAACGATGGCAAGGTAATCATCCGTGAGCCTTAGAACAGGCAACCCGATGAGAAAACCGACCAACGCTGACACAAAAGCTGCCGCCAGGATCGCCACGAGGAACAATGGCAGAGCCTGCCAATAGGGGGTATCCTTCGTTATTCCGAAGAGAAGGGTCGTCATGAATCCTGCCACATACCCACCGACAATCATGAACCCCGCGTGTCCTACCGAAAAAAGTCCTGTGTATCCATTGATCAGATTGAGAGACACCCCCAGGATGATGTTGATCATCATCAGATTCAACACCCGCAAAAGGTAATCGTTCATGATCCCCACCGCACTGGTCACCATGACCAATGCGTAGAAGGTCAGTAAGCCTAGAATCGTATACGTCGTTGGTTTCATGATGCCCATCCTAGAGTTTTTCCCGCGGAGGTTCCCCAAAGATTCCCTGCGGCCGTAAGAGAAGAACCACAATGAGAATAGCGTACGCTACTCCATCCGCTAAGGGGGTAAAATCGATCCGGCTTGGCCCATAGCTACTAGGTAGGAGACCAATGGCGAACTGTTCCGCTACTCCCATAATGATGCCTCCCAGCATGGCACCTTCGATCGAACCAATCCCTCCCAATACCGCGGCAATGAAAGCCTTAAGCCCAGGTTGCACTCCCATGAAGGCCGTGAGCCTCGGATAGGTAATGGCACTCAGTACTCCAGCCGCTCCTGCCAATGCGGTACCAATAATAAAGGTGATGGAAATAACCCGATTCACGTTCACCCCCATGAGGGCTACCGCATCCTTGTTGTTCTTACTTGCCCGCATAGCCATTCCGGTCATCGTACGGTTCACTAGGTACGAGAGCACCACCATCAAGATCACCGATACTATAAAGTTCATGATCTGGATATTGGTAATGTACACGGTTTTATAGAGGGGAATCTTCTCGATGGTGATCAACCGATCTACCGGATAGGAGGCAAAACTGGAACCTTTCCATCTTAGTTCTACCAGGAGATCCTTCGAAACCCAGAAGATATAGCCTACCAGTAGAAGACTCACGATAGGAATTACGAACTTCATTGGTTTGAAATTGGGCGTTGCCTTCACGGGGAAGTTCAAATACTTCACCCCAAGAACATACAGGAGCAGGACCCCTGCCAAAAGGAACGCGGCGATTGCCGAACTCCGAACCGTTTCCCCACTGGAATAGGAAACGAAGTTACTGAGGAAAAAAGAAACTCCAATGGCGGTAATTAGGGCGGCCAATCTAGGTTTTTGTCTCAAGGGTCGATACGCCAAGGCATCCATCACCAACCCCAATAGGGAACAGGTAACCATAGGGACCAGAAGAGCTAACACGACAAGAATGGGTTGGGGCAAAGAGACCGCGTTCACGAGAAAGAAAGAAACGAAGGCCCCAATCATGAACACTTCTCCGTAGGCAAAATTGATCAATCGCACCACCCCATACACCATTGTGTACCCGAGGGCAATCAACGCATAGATCGTTCCCCGTTGGAGACCGAAAATCAGCTGGGACAAGAAGGTTTCCATCATATACCTCGAACAGTAAAAATAGAGAAAGGCTGAAGAGCACTGCTCCCCAGCCTTTCGAAGATTCTTATCCCACTATGGGTTTACCGAGGCCTTGTATACAGCCTGCCCATCCTTGCATTCCAGGATAACGGCCCCTTTCACCGGGTTGCGATTCTGATCGAACTTCACTACTCCCGTGAGGGTTTCGAGGTTCGTCTTTTCCATCGCGTCCCGGATGGCCTTGGGATCCGCACTCTTGGCCCGCTTGATGGCGTCCACTACGATCATAGCAGCCTCGTAGGCAAGAGCAGCGAGAGCATCCGGATCCTTGTTGTACTTGGCTTTGTAGTCTGCCACGAACTTCTTCGCCGCCGGTACTTGGGAATCTTTGGAGAAGTGGTTCACAAAGAAACCGCCTTCAATGGCTTTTCCACCAATTTTGAACAGATCGGGAGAATCCCAACCATCCCCACCAAGGAAGATCGCTTTGATTCCCATTTCCCGAGCCTGCTTAGCAATCAGCCCCGCATCGTTATAGTAGTTGGGGATGAAAAGCACATCCGGATTGGTAGCTTTGATCTTCACAAGCTGGGCGTTGAAGTCGCTGGTTCCAGCAGTGTAGCTTTCGAACGCGGTGACCTTTCCACCCATCTTGGTGAACTCGTCCCGGAACACCTCGGCCAGACCCTTCGTGTAGTCATTCCCTGAATCGTAGATCACCGCCGCGGTTTTCTTCCCAAGATCGTTATAGGCAAACTTAGCTGCCACGAATCCCTGGAAAGGATCGATGAAACAAGCGCGGAAGATGAAGTTTCCCACCAAGGTAACCGCGGGGTTGGTGGAGGTAGGACTGATCATTGGCACCCCTTTATTCTGGGCAATGGGGGCACCAGCAAGGGATACCTTACTCATCACGGTTCCTACAATAGCGGATACTTTATTCTGATCGATCAGTTTAGAATACGCGTTAGCCCCTTCGGTGGGATTTCCCTTGTCGTCTTCGACAAAGTAGACGATCTTCATTCCTTCCACTCCGCCAGCCGCATTCACCTGATCGAAGTACAGTTTGGCCCCATTAACGGTGGATTCGCCGAACGTAGCCGCTTCGCCACTTATGGGGGCGATGATTCCGATTTTCACTTCCTTCGCCTGCTTCTGGCAACCACCTAGCACAAGGCCAAGCACCATTGCCAAAGCAAGAAGGACCACTAGACTCTTCTTCATAGGCGTCTCCTTTGATCTGAGATTTTTCTTTACTATATAATGACAAAGAAAGTTCGATTTGTCTACAGGACTTGTTCTAGAGGATAAACGAACTATCGGCTATAGGGCTCCCCTAATGCTGCGGGAGCATGGAGGGAACGTTTGTCCTTTCGTAACCCATCCATAAGAAGGACAACTAACGTCGCTCCATAAGGTAGCATGGCCAGAAGGTTCGGAGGGATCCCTAACGGTTGGAGAATATATTGGGTAACGAAGATCCCTCCAAAGAGGAACGCACCGATCATACCTCGGAGAGGGTCCCATAGGGAAAAGATCGTAAGCCCCACCACGATCCATCCTCGTCCTGCCACGATTCCCTCTGTCCAGGAGGTGCTGTAGGAAAGGGCCACGTGAGCTCCTGCTAAACCCGCGAAAGCGCCTCCCCCGACTGTGCAGAGGAAACGGATCCTCTGGACCGGAACTCCCTGGCTTTCCGATGCTTTGGGGTTTTCTCCTACGGAACGAATTCGTATACCTGCCCGGGTATACCGTAAGAAAAACCAACTTCCGATGGCCAACAAAACCCCTATATAGAACAATGGGTCTTGATGGAATACCAGCTCTCCCAGAAGAGGAATCCGTCCAAGCAGGGGAAGCTCTATCTGTTCCAACCGCACGGGGAGTTGATGCCCAATGTACGGTTTTCCCAGCACACCCGATAGTCCCACCCCCAGCATGGAGAGGGCCAAACCGGAGACGGTCTGGTTTGCCTTCACATATATAGTAAAGATTCCATGAAGAATAGCAGCAATTCCTCCCGCTATTAGAGCGGCCACAACGCCCCACAGTACGTTTCCCGTACGAACAGTGACGATAAATCCTGCCACCGCTCCTAAGTTCATCATCCCCTCCACTCCCAGGTTGAGGATCCCCGAACGTTCGGTAAGAATTTCTCCCGTGGTACCTAGGAGTAAGGAGGTCCCTGCCATGATCGTCCGGTGCAGGGTGGATACAACAAGCTCTACCATTCGCTACTCCTCTGCCTGCCTCTTTATTTCCGGCGAAGCTGAACCACTAGCCGATGATTCAGAAAAAAATTGCCCGCTAGTAGAACGAACAGGAGGATTCCGTTAAAGATATGTACCGTAGCGGCGGGCAACCTAAGGGATATCTGAATGGCATCCCCCCCTACAAGGATTCCCGCGAAGAACAATCCCGACAGAAAGCTTCCCAATGGATTCAAATTTCCCAGCCATGCGGTAATGATGGCAGTGAATCCATACCCTGCAGAGATATTCCCTGGATAACTGAGATGGTGGTGGATTCCAGCCACCTCCCCTACCCCGGCCATCCCCGCCACTCCCCCCGAAATGATCATGATCCACAGGGAAGTACGGAAAAAATCGATTCCCGCATACTTTGCCGCCTCGGGGCTCTCCCCCACCACGCGGACTTCGTACCCAAATTTGGTTCGGTACAGAAGGATGAACAGAAGGAGGGAAATGACGATACCCAAGGCAAGGGTTACGTAATGAATCCGGGTACCCGGAATCGTACCAAGCAAGAGGTGTTTGGGTAGATCGTCCGTATAGGGATACCCGTACTTCGTTGTCCCTTTCCAGGGACCCACGATGAGGTAACTCACGAATTCGGCGGCCACATAGTTCAACATGAGGGTGGAAATCACTTCACTTATCCCGAACTTTACTTTGAGGATGGCAGGAATTACCCCCCAGAAAGCTCCTCCTAGGAAGCCCATGAAGAACATGAGAGGAATGCCAAGGGTGGGAGAAAGGGACGCGCCAATGTGAAGTCCAAACCAGGTGCTCCATACGGCTCCCATCAAGAGTTGGCTTTCTGCCCCTATGTTCCAGAACTTTGCCTGGTAAGCCACGCAGAGACCGCTGGAAATGAGGAACAGGGGAATCCCTTTAGTCAATGATTCCTTCCACCCATACAAACTTCCAAAGGACCCGATAAGAATTTTTTGGAGTGCAAACAGGGGATCCACTCCTAGAAAAACGAATACCAAACCAACCCAGATCAATCCTATGCCCAGCGCTCCTAAAAGGGTGAGGGCTGACAAGAGAGGAGTTTGCTTTTTTCGGACTTCCCAACCAACCGAAATCTGGTAACTACCCAATTGCATACCTATACTCGTACCCCACCCATTAAAAGCCCGATCTGTTCGATGGTCGCTTCCTGTCGATCTAGAACACCCACAATCTGCCCATCGAACATCACGGCAATCTGATCGCTCAATTCAAGGATTTCTTCCAGGTCTTCCGAAACTAGTAGAACCGCTTCCCCTTCTTCTCTCCGTTTCAGGAGCTGCTTACGGATATATTCGGTTGCCCCTACATCTAATCCATACGTGGGATGGGATGCCACCAACAGGGCTGGCCCAGCGGACACTTCCCTCCCCACGATCAGTTTCTGGATGTTTCCTCCCGAAAGGTGCTTCATGGGCACCCGTATCGAAGGAGCAGCCACCGTGAAACGTTCCAGGATGTTCTCTGCGTGGGATTTTATCTTGTCATAGTCAAGAAACAGTACGTCGGAAAAGGGAGCAAAGTGATGTCGTTTCAACACAGCGTTTTCATAGATCAAGAGATTGGGAACCGTGCCAAACCGGATACGTTCCTCAGGGATGTGGGCTACTCCCTCGGCATGGATCACCCGGGCGGACTGGTTGGTTATGTCCTTCCCCAGAATCTTTATCTTCCCGCTCTCTACCTTTCGTAACCCGGTAATAGCTTCCACCAGTTCTCTCTGCCCATTTCCTGCCACCCCCGCTATACCCACGATTTCTCGGCGATGGACAGTGAGATCCACATTCTTGACAGCCACAGTTCCCCGATCGCTTCGTACCGTTACTCCCTCCACTTGAAGCACCACTTCGCCTCGGAGAACAGGTTTCCAGTCAAAGGAGAATACAACGCTTCGACCTACCATCATGCGGGCAAGTTCTTCCTTTGTTACACCCTTCGTGTCCGCTTCTCCCACTACCTCCCCTTTCCGAAGAACCACCACCCGATGGCATAGATCGAGGATCTCCTCCAGTTTATGGCTGATGATCACCACTCCATGCCCTTCTTCCGCCATCCGGCGGAGAATTGAAAACAGGTCTGCCGATTCCAGGGGAGTCAGCACCGAAGTGGGCTCGTCCAAGATCAACAGATCCGCTCCCTGCATGAGCGCTTTTACGATCTCCACTCTCTGCTGTTCGCCTGCGGACAACTGCCAGACCTTGGCATGGGGAGGCACCTGTAGACCGTACAGTTCCTGAAACTTGAGGAGTTTTTGTTCCACCACCTTCTGGGGGAAGAAAAAAGGAACCTCCGCATCTCCAAGCGCAATGTTTTCGACCACCGTATGGTTCTGAACCAGCATGAAATGTTGATGGACCATGCCAATCCCTGCGCGTATGGCATCCCGAGGAGATCGAAAAGCGACTTCCTCCCCATCGATCAGGATCCTTCCTTCATTGGGACGGTACAGTCCATAGAGGATATTCATGAGGGTAGTCTTCCCGGCTCCGTTTTCTCCCAAGAGACCAAGGATTTCGCCCCCCCGGATGGTAAGATCGATACCTCGATTGGCCGCTACTCCCTGGAAATATTTGGAGATCTTTTCCATCCGCACCTGCTGGATTTTTCTAGGCTTAATCTTTCTAAGGCTGTCCCCGCCAAGCATCGTTATTCAAACCTCGTAAAAAACCTAGGGCCCCGAAAACGGGGCCCTGAGGATAACGATCTGTTACAATAGAGTAAATTATTTCCTGGGAATCTCACCCACCACATTGTCCACGAAGTACTCGATGGAAAGGAGGTGAGCCGGATCCGCTTTCTTGCCCGCTGGGATTCGTTCCACACCCTTCTGATCCTTGATGGGACCGGTGAAGGGTTCGAACTGATTCGCCTTGACCTGTTCGTACCGTTTCATCACATAATCGTAGGCGTTCATCTCTCCCAGATCCTTGGACTTGATCTTCTTGCTCTTCAGTAGATCCACGAACTTTGGGTTGATGGGTTGTCCGATTTCTCCTCCCAATAAGGCCGCGTTCTCGGCAGCCAACCACCAGAGATCGTAGTTGGTGAAATCCTTCTGCCCATTGTACACGTCGGTAAGGATCTTCACGTACATGGGGCCCCAATCCACCAATTGTCCGGACACCACGGAATCCTCTCCGAACTTCTGCATGGGGCTATAGTGGCTGAAGGTATACACCTTCTTCCCTTTTTTCATGTGCTCCTGCCCTACCTCGATTACGGAAGGGGAATCCTCGGTAAAGGCAAGAACATCCGCTCCGGCTGCCACTAGAGACTGGGCCGCTTCCTTCGCTTTGGCGGGATCGTACCAGGAGAAGATCCACCGGACTTCTACCTTTGCCTTGGGGTTGGCTTCCTTTACCCCTAGAGCGTACGCGTCGATGTGACGAATTACCTCTGAAATGGGGAAGGCTCCCACATACCCTACTTTGTTGGACTGGGTTAAGACCCCTGCCATCAGCCCATTTAGGTAGTACATCTGGTACAGTTCGGCAAAGTAAGTTCCCAGGTTAGGGGCTCGTTTGAACCCAGAACAGTGGAAGAATAGGGTGTTCTTGTACTTTTCCGCTGCCTTCACCGTGTCATCCATGTACCCAAAGCTGGTGGTAAAAATCACATCGCATTTTTCTTCGTTCACCAGCCGATCGATGATCCGGATGGCATCCCCTTCCGGTACGCTCTCCACTATTACCGTTTCCAGCCAGGGAAGCTTGCTTTGCGCGTACTTGCGACCCACATCATGAGCATTGGACCATCCATAATCGCCGACCGGTCCAATGTAGAGGAATCCCGCTTTCAACTTTTTAGCTGGCTGTTCGGCTTTCTGGGCTTCTTTCGCAGGAGTTTCTTTCTTTCCGCCACAACCCATAAGGGTTCCGAACAGGAGCCCTACAATGATCAAAACGATCAATACAGACCCAATCTTTTTCATCCCCTTCTCCTTTCCTTGATTCTCGTAAGTTAAGATTCGATAAGAATAGGATGAAATTAGAGAGTTCCTGAGGGCTTGTCAAGGCGATAGAACAGCGGCCTCTACATACTTATGTGATAATCCAGCGCATGCCCCGCCACAGGACGGTCACGCTTTCTGTACCTATAGGAATACCATACCGAGAACTGCGGATAGAATGACTGCCGGTATGGCTTTCAACCCAAATTTTCGACTTCCCACTAGAATGATAAGAAAAATACCAATGGCCGGTAGAACCAAACGAATCTCAGGTAAACCCAAAAAATCCAACCCGAAGGTACCCCGAAAGATAGGTAACTCTGGTTGATGCAGCATAGAGACCCTAGCAAAGAAAACCACTGCCGCGGCTATGAGCCCAACCGTGCCCGGTCTGATTCCATAGAGGATCCCCTGCACCCCCACGCTTTCCTTGAATACCCGAATACTGTGAGCAACGAGAGTCACTAGAATGAAGGAGGGGAGGGATACCCCAAAGGTCGCTATCGCCGACCCTAAGACCCCCGCCGCACGGTACCCGATATAGGTAGCGGCATTCACCATGATGGGGCCAGGGGTCATCTGGGAAATGGCCACGATATCGGCGAATTCTCGCACAGGTAACCATCCATGGCTCGCGATCTCTCCTTCCAGGAGAGGAACCATCGCGTACCCTCCTCCAAAGCCAAATAGACCGATCTTGAAGAAGACCCCAAAAAGTTCTACATAGATCATTGGTTATCCTTTTGTTGGAGCGGTTTGCGTCTTTTTTGCACTATATAGGCCCCTAGTCCTACCACTGCGCTCGCCAAAATGACCACTACTGCCTGGATTCGAAATCCCACTAAAAGCAAAAAGGCTCCCATGCCAATGATCCAGGCCGCCCGATTTTTTAAGACCGCTTTTCCCAGTTTGATTCCTGCTAAGAGGATCAAAGCGGTAACTCCGGCCCGAACCCCCGCAAACGCTTTTTGCACCCAGGGATTCTCTTGAAATTTTAAAAGTACTGCGGCAATCCCTAGGATGACCAGGAAAGATGGAAGGATCACACCGAGGGCGGCAACGATAGCTCCCCGTATCCGGTCTACCTTGTACCCAATGTAGATCGAAGCGTTGATGGCAATGACTCCCGGTAAGGATTGAGCGACCGCGAACACATCTACGATTTCCACCGCATCCACCCATTTCCGGTGTTGCACGAACTCTTGCTCCATCAAAGGGAGCATGGCGTAGCCTCCGCCGATCGTAAAAGCCCCAATCTTGAAGAAGGACAGGAACATGGCAAAAAGCTCCCGCCCAGTTTTTCGTTCTACGATATGAAATTGTGTCGATGTATTCATACTTGCCCTCTAACCTCAGGGCACAACCACAATCTGCACGTCACAGACGTTCGTGTTGGTGGGCCCCGTCTTCAATAGGAACCCGATTCGATCGAAGTAATGGTAGGAGTCATTCCGTCGAAGGTAGTCCTGCACAGAAAGGCCCGCCTGTTTCCCCGCCGTCAGCACTTCCGGGTCGGCAAAGGCGCCAGCCGCATCGGTAGGGCCATCGTTACCATCGGTGGAAGCGGCAAGGAACCAGATTCCCTCCGACCCTTCGGGGTTAGATTCGATTTCTGCTAGAAAGGACAAGGCCATCTCTTGGTTTCGGCCCCCTTTTCCCTCCCCCCGTAAGGTGACGGTGGTTTCGCCCCCCGCAATGATACAGGCAGGTTTCTTCACTAAAAGTTCCCGCCGTTTCACGTCCCGTCCAATGCCCATATAGACCTTGGCGATTTCCCGAGCCTCCCCGATGATTTCCGAAGAAAGGACCACGGTATGGTACCCTAGTTCCTTTGCCTTTCGTTCCGCTGCCAGAAGGGCGCCGTAGTTCGAGCCGATTAGGATGTTGTGGACTTTCTCGAATACCCGATCCCCTTTCTTGGGGGTTTCCGGGAACTTTCCTTCAGCCCCTAACTTAAGGACCTGCCAGGCCAAGGGAGGCAACTGGGAAGCGATCCCGTACTTTTCCACCAGGCTCACCGCTTCTTGAAAGGTGGTTCCATCGGGAGCGGTCAATCCCGAAGCGATGGAATCCAACCGATCTCCCACCACATCAGAGAGGATCAGATTCACCGATTCCGCCGGATAGAGAAGCTGCGCTAACCTGCCACCCTTGATCCCGCTCATATGCTTCCGGATGCAGTTGATTTCCTGAATGGTGGCACCACAAGCCAGAAGGGCTTTGGTCGTCTTCTGCTTGTCCTCCAGGGTAAGTCCCTGTTCTCCTCTGTCGTCTTTCCACGCGTAGGGATAGGACAATAATGCAGACCCTCCACCGGAAATGAGGTTGATCACGAGGGTTCTCTCGTCCGCCTTTTTTGCCAATGCGGCCACTGTTTTTCCCGCTTCCACGCTTCCCGCATCAGGAACGGGATGCCCCGCTTCGATCATGCGGATCCGTTCCAACGCTTCGGTGTGTCCTGGTTTGACCGCGATGACACCCTCGGTGATTCGGGAGCCGAAGATTTCCTCTACTGCCAAGGCCATCTTCGCCGTCGCCTTGCCCGCGCCTAACACGAGGATCCTGTCAAAGCGCGTCAGGTCCCACTTTAACTCTTCCCGATCCGAACGTACGACAAGGGTTTCTCCCTGGATCAGGACCCTCTCCTTGATCATCCGGTACGGATCCACCCGTTCCAAAGCAGCTTGAAACATCTCCCGTAAATGGGCACGTATACGTTCTCCTTCCATTACCGTTTCTCCTTCTCTAGCATGGCTTGGGCCCGTTTCAAGTTGTTATGTATGGCTGGTAGACTGGTATATTCCACTGCCCGTTGAAAATATTCTACCGCGCGGGCAGAGTTCTTCCGATAGTTTAATTCCACGGCTCCCATGTTGTTCCAGGCTTGAAAATTGTACGGATCCAACTGCACGGCTCGTTCGAACTCTTCGCTGGCCGCTTCGAAACGCTTTTCTGCCATATAAGCGTTGCCTTTTTTCAGGGCCTGGTAACTCTTCATTGCTCGTTCGAAGGTATCTGGATTCGAAGCGTACTCGATTCGCTTTTGGATGAGCTTCCGGTCGGACTCCTGTTCGCATCCGGGAAGAGCCATTTGGTAGTACTTGGCACATTCTTCCCTCTTCCCCCAGAGGTAGTACAGGTCGCCCAACGTCTTGAGGCGAATGTAGGTTTCACCAAATCGTTCCAGTTCCCTCAGGAACTCTTTCTCCGCTTCTTCGTACCGTTCCTGAGCCAGACACACCAAACCAATGTTATGCCCCAATCCCACCTTGTTCGGTTGGACGGAACGGATCTTCCGGAAGTATTCCTCCGCCTTCGCGTACCGGCCGAGAACGAAATTGTTGAGGGCCGCCCGTTCCCAGAACCGGAGAAATAAAAATCCAAACAGATTCACCATGGAAAGGGATCATACCACAACCGCTTTCAAGGGAAAAGTGTTTCCAGTATAG